>DASQFU010000247.1:0-10863 GCA_035632955.1 Candidatus Limnocylindria bacterium | reverse complement strand
GGCGCCCGCGGGCGTGGCCGCGATCAGCTCGGAACGCTCGGGTCGGGCAACCACTTCCTCGAGGTGCAGGAGGTGACCGAGGTGCTGGACGAGATCGCGGCGGCCGCCCTCGGTCTCGAGATGGGAACGGTCACGGTCATGATCCACTGTGGCTCGCGCGGGCTCGGTCATCAGGTGTGCACCGACTACGTACGCGACGTCTCGCACAAGCTCGTGAAGTGGGGGATCACTTTGCCCGATCGTCAGCTTGCGTGCGCGCCGCTGCGTTCGCCCGAGGGTCAGGCGTATCTCTCGGCGATGCGGGCAGCGGCAAACTTCGCGTGGGCGAACCGGCAGTGCATCGCCGATGGCGTCCGCCGCGCATTCGCGACCGTGTTGAAACGCGGCCCCGAGGCCCTACGCCTCCAGCTTGTCTACGACGTCGCGCACAACATCGCGAAGCTCGAGCGCCACAAAATCAGCAGTGGCATGGTCCGCTGTCTCGTTCATCGCAAGGGCGCGACCCGTGCGTTCCCCGCTGGCCATCCGGACGTGCCTGCCGCCTATCGCGCGATCGGCCAACCGGTGTTGGTGCCCGGGGATATGGGGCGCTATTCGTTCGTGCTGATCGGGAGTCAGGGTTCGATGGAGCACGCGTTCGGCACGACCTGCCATGGCGCCGGCCGGCAGATGAGCCGCACTCAGGCAGTGCGTGAGACGAAGGGCCGCGATCTCGTCGCTGAGCTGCGCGACCAAGGCGTCGTCGTGCGTTATGAGGGTCGGGACACGCTGCGAGAGGAGACTAGCGAGGCCTACAAGGACGTCGCCGAGGTGGTAAAGGTCGTGGAGGGAGCGGACCTCGCAAAGCCGGTCGCCAAGCTGACGCCGTTCCTAGTGGTGAAGGGGTAATTCGGATCGGCCTGTCGCCTCCGCCGAGAGTTCGCCACATTAGGTCAACATGATGTCAATACCGCTGCACTTAGCACCTGCAGAGTTGATCTAGGCATCGGAGACGGCACAGAATGCCTGTATCGCTCCCCGCCTAAGACGGCGCGTCCGTCTGGAGGCTTGCGATGATGATGCATCCCTACCGACTCCCCATGTTCGCCGCTTTGCTGGCTATGGCGCTCGCTGTTTCGCTGCCTTCCACGGCAAAGTCCCAGGGACATCGTGGCGGCCACTCGTCCGTCGGTGGCCACTCGTCAGGCGATGGCCACTCGTCCGGCCGTCGGCACTCTTCAGTCCGTGGCGGCAAGCGATCGTCCAGCGGTGGTGAGCGCTCGTACTCGCGCAACCACCGGTCCGATCGTGGCGGTGAGGGGCGTTCGTACACCCGCAGTGACCGGGGTTCGTCGCGTGGCCCCGACTCGCGCCGCTCGGATCGTGGCGACGTCCGCAACCGTGACTCGAGATTGGATCACCGTGCCGACGTGCGTTGGCGTGATGCGGGACGCGGTGGACATGGCGTGCGTGATGGCCGCAGCCGCAGCCACTATCGTGAAGGGCGCACCCACTATCGTGACGGGCGCGACCACGGCGGCAACCATCGACCGAGCTACTCCTCGCGGGTCCGGTATCGTCACGGCGGTGCGATCACCTCGTCCTACCGTCCGCGCCATTACTACACGGGGCACTTTCATCGGCCCCGCTTCGTCTACCGGAGCGGCTTCTCGCTCGGCTTCGTGATCAGCTCGGCGCCGTCGTACGGATATCGCTACTTCGACCCGTACTGCGACATCGGTTTCCGTGGGCTCGGTGCCTACTACGACCACTGCTACGACCATGATCACCCGGAAGTGATCCTGCTGGTCGACGCCCATAGCGGACACCCGGTTGCGACCTGCGTGTATCGCGACGATGCCTGGGTCGTCGACGATCGCTTCGACGATCGTTACGATGACCGTTACGAGGATCGCTACTGAGACGTCTGCCGAAACGTCAGGGCGCCAGTTCCTCCGGCAGCGCGCGTTCTCTCGCCACGACCGCGACCTCGCCTGGCGGCACGCACCCCGTCCTCGCCGCCCGCCGCCTCTTGACCTTCGGCACGACATGTCACGGTGCCGGCCGTCGGATGAGGCACGCAAGCTGTGCGCCAGACGAAGGGTCGCGATCTGGTCGCTGAGCTGCGCGAGCAAGGCGTCGTCGTTCGTTATGAGGGTCGGGACACGCCGCGAGAGGAGACCAGCGCCGAGGTCGTGAAGGTCGTGGAGGGAGCGGACCTCGCGAAGCCGGTCGCCAAGCTGACGCCGTTTTTAGTGGTGAAGGGGTGAGACGCGAGTCGTGCCCGCGTGGAGGAAGCCCGTCAAGCCGCCGATAATCCTCACATGCGCGAGTTCGTGATCAGTAGCGAGGCAGATCGCCGCGTTCTTGCCACAGTCATAGCCTCGCTCGTGGCCTTCATCGCGACAGCACTCCAATTAGTTCCTTCTTGGTTCGCTCCGTCGAGTCCTCCACCGGACGTCGCACTCGAAGTATTCGTTCTGATTCTGTTCACATCCCTGCTCGTCATATGGCTCCTGCCTGGGTGCTTGGTGGTCCAGTGGGTCATGTCGCGCAGGCAAGTCCGCGGTGCGAGATCTGCAGTGTGTGTCGGTTTCGTGGCGTGGACCTTGGCGTGCGGGACGCTGCTTCTCTTTCCCTTGTTCCTTGCATGGCCACCCTCGTTGGCTGATTGGCTGCGACGGTTCCCTATGGGAGTTGGGTGCGGCCTCTTCCTTGTCGCTTGGTTTGTGTCCTTTGAGTTGACTTCACCTCCAATCTTCACAGCTTCGCAAGCTACGCGGGCCGATCCCCAGCCAGCGCCGCTGGCGGAGCGGGCAAGGCGAACGACTGTGGAAACACTGGCAATCGTAGCAATCTTCACTTGGATCGCGATGCTTGGGTTCGTCAGTGGGGCGTGCATGGACTTCGGAGGAGATGGCGAATACCGCCTCAGGTCCACGGTGGCATCGCCGCAGAAGACTACGCGTGCGTACCTCGTCACCTACTTCACGCCCGGCGGCGTGCTGGGAGAAGTCGCAACGGAGGTCTACCTGCTGGGAGCATCAGAGATGTGGTCCGCCAGTCACCGTGGTCTCTTGATCTGGAGGTCCATCGATCTCGATGTCGTCGACGTGAAGTGGGAGTCTGAGCGGCTTCTGCGCGTCCGGGCGCGAGCCGAAGATTTACAGGAGTCTACTTCCATTGCGCACGCCTACGCCCGTGGCGGGTTCACGGCGCGCACCGAGGTCGCAACAAAGAAGACGACGGTTCGTACAGCCACCTCGACGACCGCTGGTATCTCTACTCGGCGGATCCCCGTTAGAGCAAAGGATTGACTGATCCTAGCTGACGTCTGCAGCGGCATCGTTCGGGAAGACGAGAGCATTGTCACCTTGTACACTGACTACAGCGCCAACTCCTCCGGCAGTGCCCGCTCTCTCGCCACGACCGCGACCTCGCCCGGCGGCAGCACACCGTCCTCGACGACGACGCCGCGCAGTAGCGCCAGCGGCACCATCTCGAAGTAGACGTTGCGCGGCAGGACGCCCGCGGCTGGCTCGTCCCACACTTCCGCCGGCGGCATCTCGGCGATCCGCAGGGCTCCGGTCGCGACCGGAATGAACTTACGGCGCTCGGCGAGCGCGTAGACCGGAACGCCGTGCTCGCGCGCTGCCAGAGCGAGGGCGTACGAGCCGACCTTGTTGAGAATCCCCTTGTCGGTGACGGCGTCGGCGCCGATCCACACTTGCGCCGCTTGCGAGACGAGCATCGGCAGCGCCGCGTCGACGACCAGCCACACGGTGAGACCAGCCTGGCCGAGCGCATGTGCGAGTTCGCGTCCTTCGAGTCCGGGACGGCTCTCGGCGATCATCACGCGTGGCGCGAGACCGCGACGGTGCGCTTCGAGCAATGCGTCGCACACCGTACCGCTGCTGGAAAGCGTTGCGATCCAGCCTCCGCGCTCGTCGAGCAATGCGCTCGCTTGGCGCGAGAGCCCGGCGCGGCCCCGCTCGAGATCGTCACGCTCCGCCTGACACGAACGCTCGAGCTCCGCACGGAGCGCAGCCGGTGAATCGCCGCGCGCTACGCCCGAGTCGGTGACCTGGAGCGCTCGCGCCGCGAGCTGGTGCACAAGCGCCATGCTCGGCTGCGACGCCTGAGCGTGACGCAGATGCTTGAGCAGCGCGGCGCGCAGCGCTGCCGCCGTGGTGGACACGTCGGTCGCGGCCCAGCGTTCGAGCTCGCGCAGGAACGCGTGAGCGACCTCTCTCGAGCCTGAGATCCGATCTTCTGCGAATGACACCATGTTCGAACCTTAGCCGATCCGGCCGCGCGCGACCTCTTCGCAGAACGCCCAGACGCAGCGACACCCCGATCGAGGAGTCCGATCGGGGTGCGCCGTACGGCCAAACAATCGTAAAACGACCAACCTCGCTCAGGCGTTCTGCATCTCCCGCACCGCGGCAGGCTGCTCTAATGGAACCGGTCGTGCCTCCCATTCGCGTTCCAGCCACTCGAGGAACCACAGCACTTCCTCGGCGCTCGGGATCACGTACTCCGCCCGCGAAACCGTCCGGCCGACCGCGACCGCGATGCCGCCGCGCTCGCGCACGACCTCGTACACCGGCTCGTCGTTGGTGTCGTCACCGAAGTACAGCAGCGTCCCATCGATCGGACCGTCGCCGAGCCAGTGACCAACGGCGGCCGCCTTGTCCCACGAGACCGCAGGCATGAGCTCGAACACGCGTTTGCCATGCACGAGCTTCGACTGCGACTTGAACGGACGCACGCGGCGCCGCACGCCGGCGCCGAACGCCGGCTGCAGATCGGGCGCCACGGCACGATAGTGGAGTGCAAACGACACCTGCTTGTCCTCGACCCACGAGCCCTGGAAGCGTTGGCACCAGGCCTCGAGCTGCGAGCGCAGCTCGGTGGGCAGCGACTGCTCGGGGGTGACGTGGACCTCCCGCGTGCCGTCGGGGCGCGCGGTCTCGAGACCCGAGCCACCTGCGAGGAACGCGCCGTTGACGCCGATCTGGCGCTGGAGATCGTCGAGTTTGCGGCCGGATAGGACTGCGAGCCGGACGTCGTGCCGAGAGGTCACGCGTTCCATGAGCTTGCGTGCCCGAACCGGAAGGCGCGCCTTCTCGGGCGCCTCCGCGATCGGCGTCAACGTCCCGTCGTAGTCGCAAGCCAGATACAGCGTCCGCGACTCTCGCAGCCGAGCGGAGAGATCGCTGAGCGAGAGCCAGATTGGCTTGAGTGTTGCCATGGGCCCATCCTTTCCGAGGGTAAATGGTGACAGCTATCTCGGAGACGCCGGTCTTGGACCGTCGTCATATGACCACGCGATGGACGATGACGCGCCCCTTCAAGATGGTTCGGCGATGGGTGGGGAGTCAACCCTGGACGCGCAGGTCGGCAATAGGCAACCGGTTGGGCCGTTGGCAGGACCTCAGGCCTGTGTTAACTTGGCGCTCGCTTGTGGTTGAGCCTGCTTGGGATAGGTTCCCGCGGAGCTCGGCCCCTTCACATTGCCCGCGGACGCCGGAGGGCGTTTCCCAGATCGCCGCCCGGCGACCGGGCACGGTGAAGGTTCGCGACGATCGCGCCGCCGCTGGCGGCGCCCGAACCCGGATCAAATGGATGAGCACGGCAGTCGCCGAACGGATCCAGCATCAGCTACTGCCGCGAGTCTCCAAGCCGAACCGCTATCTGGGCAATGCGCTGCACGCTCCGCGCAAGCCCCTGTCCGCGGCCGAGGTTCGGGTGTTGATGGCGTTCCCCGACGCCTACGAGATCGGGCTCTCGAACATCGGCATCCGAATCATCCATCACATCCTGAACCGGCGTGAGGACGCGGCCGCCGAGCTGTGCTTCGCCCCCTGGCCGGACGCCGAAGCCGAGATGCGACGGCTCGGCATCCCGCTGTTCTCCCTCGAGTCGCACGCCGCCGCCGCGAGCTTCGACCTCATCGGCTTCTCGCTCCAGTACGAGCTGCAGTACACCAACGTGCTCAACATGCTGGAGCTCGCCGGGCTGCCGCTGCGCACGACCGAGCGCGATCGCAGCCATCCGCTGGTGATTGCGGGCGGCGCCCAGGCGTTCAGTCCCGAGCCGGTCGCGGAGTTCATCGATGCGTTCGTGATCGGCGACGGTGAAGAGGTGATCCACCGCGTCGTGGATCTGGCGAAGGACGCGAAGCGCGGCGAGTGGCCACGCCCCGATCTGCTGCGCCGGCTCGCACACCTGCCGGGCGTCTACGTGCCCTGGGGCACGACCACGACCACCACCGCCGAAGGCTGGCTGGTGCCGGTCGCGCGCCCCGGATTCCCGAGTCGCGTGTCCTCAGTGTGGGTCCAGGAGCTGAAGAGCGAGTACTACCCGGCGGCCCCGCTGCTGCCGGTCGGCGAGATCACGCACGATCGGCTCTCAGTCGAGATCATGCGCGGCTGCACGCGCGGGTGCCGTTTCTGCCAGGCCGGCATGATCAACCGGCCGGTGCGCGAGAAGCCGGCCCAGCAGGTGCTGGAAGAAGTGCTGCGCGGTCTGCACGCGACCGGGCTCGAGGAAGTCTCGCTCGTGTCGCTCTCGTCCACCGACCACACGCAGATCGTCGAGCAGGTCGAGACGCTCGCCGACGCGTTGTGCGCGTCGCGCGTGCAGATCTCCCTGCCGTCGACCCGACCGGACAACGTGCCGGTCGAGGTGGCGCGGCGGATGGCGGCACAGAAGAAGGGTTCGATCACGCTCGCCCCCGAGGCCGGCAGCCAGCGGATGCGGGACGTCATCAACAAGAACCACACCGAAGACGAGCTGCTGCAGTCGGTGGCCACGGCGGCGCGCGAGGGCTACACCAGCGCGAAGCTCTATTTCATGTGCGGGCTCCCCGGCGAGACCGACGACGACCTCCGGGCGATCATCGAGCTGGCCGTCAAGGCGTTGCAGCGCGCGCGCGCCGAGGGCAATCCGAGCTTCCGCATCACGGCCAGCGTCTCGCCGCACGTGCCAAAGCCGCACACGCCGTTCGCGTGGGCGGAGCAGGTTTCGACCGTCGAGCTCAACCGCCGGCTGGGCGTGTTGCGGGCGGCGGCCAAGGGCCGGCCGATCACGCTCAAGTATCGCGATGCCGAGACGTCGCTGCTCGAAGGCGTGTTCACGCGGGGCGATCGCCGTCTCGGCGCCGCGGTCGAAGAGGCCTACCGGCGAGGATGCCGGTTCGATGCCTGGACCGAGCACCTGCGTTTCAACACCTGGCTGCAAGTGTTCGCCGATCTCGGCATCGACGCCGACCGCTACCTCACCGAGCGCTCGACCGAGCTCGAGCAGCCGTGGGACCTCGTGCAGTCTCCCGTCACCCGCAAGTTCCTGGTGCGCGAGAAGCAGCGCGCCGACCGTGCCGCGATCACGGACGACTGCCGCCTCGAGGACATCTGCTTCTCGTGCGGCGTCACCGATTGTCCGCAGCGTCCGTGGGTCAAGCAGCCACACGCTCCGATCGACGTGCCGCGCGCGTTTTCGGCCGCGGGTGGGCGGCTCGATGCGCCGCCGGCGTTCGGTCGCCGCGGGCGCGGGCGCGCCGACGCTTCGACTGTGGCCACGATTCGACACGCGTCACTTGCGCAGGGGCTCACGACCTCCACACGTTTCCGCATTCAGTTCGAGAAGGGCGCACCGATGCGGTTCACGTCGCACCTCGATCTCATGCGTGCCTGGGAGCGGTCGTTGCGCCGCTCCCGATTGCCGTTGGCGTTCACCCAGGGGCACCATCCACATCTCAAGATGTCGTTTGGTCCGCCGTTGCCCTTGGGCCACCGTTCACGGGCCGAAGTCTTCGACTTGGAGCTCACCTATCCGCCCGGCGTCGACCTTGCTGAGAGGCTCAACGCCGTGCTGCCCGACGGACTCCAGGTTCTCGACTTCCGGCCCATCCTGTTCAAGACTCCTTCGCTCATGAGCCAGCTCGAAGGCGCTTCCTACCGGGTGCGCTTTCCGGGCGTGTTTCTCGCCGAGGCCGGCCTCGCGCCGGACGCCTTGGCCGAGAAGCTGACGCGCGGCATCCGAGAGCTGCTCGCACGGGACCACGTCGTGGTCCGTCGCAAGAACGAAGAACAGGCCCGCGAATTCGACGCTCGTCCTTCCATCGTGGCCCTCGAGGTCGGCTGCGAAGAGCCCATGGCGGTGCTGGAGGCGCACGTGCGGTTCACGCCGCGCGCCCAGGTCCGACCGGAAGAGCTCGTCGCGCTGCTGATCCCCTCCGGTGATTCCCGTACCGTGGACATCGAGCGCACTGCGTTGTGGACCGAGATCGGCGGTCGCCGACTCGATCCGCTGGCGCTGCTGGCGGCCCGAACCTAAAGACGATCGTCGCGCGCGCCATTGGGACGCTCGCGTGAAACAGCGAATCATCATCAACGCCGATTCCTACGAAACCCGCATCGCGATTCTCGACGACGACGAGCTGGTCGAGCTCCTGGTGGAGCGCGCCGATCAGCGCCGGCACGTCGGCGACATCTACAAGGCGCGCGTCAACGCCGTCCTGCCCGGCATGCAGGCCGCGTTCGTCGACATGGGCCTGCCCAAGACCGGGTTCCTGCACGCCTCGGACCTGGCCGAATCCCTGAGCAATCTCGACGACATCTCCGACCTGGACGAAAACGGCGATCGTGGCCGGCGCCGCCGCGCGCCCGCGCCCAAGATCGAGGACCACCTCAAGAAGGGGCAGGAGGTCCTGGTCCAGATCACGAAGGAGTCGATCGGCACCAAGGGGCCACGCGTCACCCAGCAGGTCAGCCTTCCGGGACGCTTCTGTGTGCTGATGCCGGGCCTCGAGCACGTCGGCGTCTCGCGGCGCATCGACGACCGCGGCGAGCGCCAGCGTATCAAGGCAATCATCGGCGATCTCAAGCCCAAGGGCGTCGGTCTGATCGCCCGCACCGCGGGCGAGGGCAAAGGCGATCCGGAGTTCGCCGCCGACGTCAAGCACCTGACCAAGCTGTGGCTGAAGATCGACCGCAAGGCATCGGCGGTGCGCGCGCCCGCCCTGGTCCATCGCGAGCTGGAGATGACCGCGAGCCTGATCCGCGATCTGTTCACCGAAGAAGTCGACGAGGCCGTGATCGACGACAAGGAGTCGTTCGCCGAGATCCAGGCCTACCTCAAGTCGGTGTCACCGGAGCTGCGCGACCGCGTCCAGCTCTACAAAGAGCGCGACCCGATCTTCGACCATTTCGGCATCGAGCAGCAGATCGAGAAGACGTTCGAGCGCAAGGTGTGGCTCAAGAAGGGCGGCTACATCTGCATCGATCACGCCGAGGCGCTGGTGGCGATCGACGTCAACACGGGTCGCTTCACCGGCAAGAAGAACCAGGAAGAGACGATCTTCCGCACCAACATGGAAGCCGCGAAGGAGATCCCGCGGCAGCTCCGCCTGCGCGACATCGGTGGCATCATCGTCATCGACTTCATCGATATGGAGATCGAGAGCAACAAGCGGGCGGTGCTCGAGGAAGTGCGCAAGGAGCTGCGCAAGGATCGAGCGCGCACCAAGGCGTTCGCGGTCTCGGATCTGGGCCTGATCGAGATGACGCGCCAGCGCGAGCGCTCGAGCCTGCTGCACTATTACACGGAGGATTGCACGCACTGCGCCGGGCTCGGCAAGGTGCCGTCGCTCGAGACCATGCTGGTCAAGCTCGAGCGCGTGATGCGGCGGCTGGCGGCGATGGGCAGCGAGAAGCGCGTCACACTCAAGGTGGCGCCCGAAGTGGCGCTCTACTTCGTCGAGCAGGAGGCGAGGCGGTTCGCGGAGCTCGAGAAACGTTTCCGGATCCAGGTCGACCTCAAGGACGACCCGCAGCTCCGGCGCGGCGACATGCGTGTCTACACGACCAAGAAGCAGGAGCTGACGAAACAGGTCGTGGGCGCGGTGCCCGGAACGTAGCCGGCCGGCGTATGGGGGCGAAGGACCCGCGCGCCGCCAGCTCATCCGTCCGATCCCGCACCGCCCGGCGACCCCCGAGTAACGAGACCGTCGCCTTACGGCACGACCTTCCAAAACGACAGGGGTCGCTGGAGCCGCTCGAAGCCGGACCGCGAAGGCTGGTCCATCTGCACGATCACGCGTTCGAGCCCGCGCAGCGTGTTGAGGTCGGCGACCACGCCCGAGGACGGAGGAGGAGAGTCGACGACGACCACCAATCGCAGCCGGGCCCGCACGAGATTCCACGCCTCGGCCGCAGCACGACTCGGCGGGAAGCCCGGCAGCACGACGATCAGATCGGCTTCGTCCGGCATCTGGTCGAGCACCTGGAGCGGCGCGTAGTCGTCCGGCCACGCCGAGAGGGCCAGCACCACGTGCGCGAGCCCCAGCATCTGTCGCAGATCGTTGAGCTCGGACGCGGTCGGGAAGCGGTTGAACTGAACCGTCGTGCCGATCCGCAGGTCGGTCCGGTCGATGATGAGCGGCGTGCCCGCGAGCCCCAGGCGCATGCGCCGATCCGAGAACGGGCTGCCGACCGGTCCGTTCGTTTGGGTTCCCGAAGCGGGAACCTCGGGCGGCACGCTCGCCATGCAGCCGATCAGGGTTGCGAACGTCGCCGCAGTCGCCACGGTCCAGTGTCGTGTGCGCACTCGGAACCTCCAGGTAAGTGGTCGATGCTCCGGCTCCTGCCGGCCGCGTCCAGCTTGCTTGACCCTGGCCGCCGGCGCATGGTAGAAACGCGGTTCCATTGTCCGCGCCGCGGTCGCCATCGATCGACTCCAGACTGCGAAGCCGCGCGAAGTATCGGGCACAACCGTCGTCTTCCCAAGGAGAAGCGGGACTGATGTACGCGATCGTCAAGATCCAGGGCCTGCAGACCAAGGTCGTTCCCGACACCGAAATCGTGGTGCCCCGCATCAAGG
>DASQFU010000246.1:0-19108 GCA_035632955.1 Candidatus Limnocylindria bacterium | reverse complement strand
CGGCACGATTGGCTATCTGCCGGGGCCATTGCGGTTCCGTGGCTTTCGCGAGGCGCTCGCGAAATGCCGATGCGCGAAAGCCAAGCTGCACGCCCGCGGTCGGGAGAACCCACCTGCAATCCGGGGACTCACACCCAGGTGCGCCGACACTCGGCATTCATGAGCAGGGCCGACCATGCACGGATGTCTCAGAGGCCGAAGCGCGTGTCGACGGGTCTCGTTCACCTCGCGAGCGCCGACCTCGCCAGGCCGTGTGCGCGCGGCTCACCGTTCGCACTCCCACATCCATCGCACGTCACGTCGGTCCCCAGGACGCGCGTAATGACCCGCGATGTTTGGCGACTCGAAACTCGCTGCGCGAGATGCGCGATTCAATTTGGTTCTGTTCCGGGGATAGAGTCATC
This sequence comes from Candidatus Limnocylindria bacterium, assembly GCA_035632955.1. GTDB lineage: Bacteria > Eisenbacteria > RBG-16-71-46 > RBG-16-71-46 > RBG-16-71-46 > DASQFU01. Next base: position 18,704 of record DASQFU010000246.1, on the reverse strand, counting down.
AGAATACAAACGCGAACGCGCGTGTTCAGCCGCGATCTCGGACGGGGCAGAACTCCCAGCGCGTGCTCGTGCGGCCGATTCTGCCCCGTCCGGTGCGCGGCGTGCGGAGGCCCCGATGTCTCGCTCTTCCCCGCTCGCGCCCATCTTGATGCTCGCTCTCGCCTCCATCGGGATCGCACTCGCTGCGCCGCTCGCGGCACAGCCACCACCCTCCATGGTGGACCCCAGGCTCGAAGTGCGACCGTGGATCGAAGGGCTCGAGCTGCCGATCGGCGTTGCGTTCCTCGGTCGTGACGACATGCTGGTGCTCGAGAAGAACAGCGGCAAAGTGCTGCGCGTGAGGGATGGTGTCGTCCGCCGCACCGTGCTCGATCTCGGCGTCAACTTCGCCTCCGAGCGCGGCCTGCTCGGCATTGCCCTCCATCCGAGATTCCCGAATAACAAAGGCGTCTATCTGTTTTGGAGCTGCCGGACGTCTTCGGCGCCCGCCGATTCGTTCGTCCCGAGCGCGACCAGGTGCAGCGAACCGCCTTCACTCGGCGAGGACACCGGCGAGCTGCTCCAGGTGCCGCTGCTTGCGAATCGCGTGGATCGGTTCCGCTGGAACGGCTCGTCGTTGGTCTTCGAACGCAACCTGATCACGCTTCGCGCCTTCCAGAACGACGCGGCGCCGGAGCCCCCTGGTCAGGGCGATCAGATGCAGCCGGCGCGAGCGAATCACGACGGCGGTGTGATCCGATTCGGCCCCGACGGCAAGCTCTACATCATCGTCGGCGATCTCGGACGCCGCGGTCAGCTGCAGAACCTGCCCTCGGGCCCGACCGCCGACGGATTGGGTCCGATCGTGCCCGACGACCAGTTCGGCGGGCCGGAGCCGGATGACGCGCATCTCTCGGGAGTGATCCTGCGCCTCGAGGACGACGGCGACATCCCGACCGACAACCCGTTCTACCGGGTCGGCCGGGAGATGGGCGGCGAGGTGGGCGAGAACATTCAGCGCATCTTCGCGTACGGCATTCGGAACAGCTTTGGAATGGCGTTCGATCCGATCCGCGGCGGGCTCTGGTTCCAGGAGAACGGCGAGGACGCGTTCGACGAGATCAATCTCGCGCGCCCCGGCTTCAACAGCGGCTGGATCCAGGTGATCGGCCCCCTGGAACGCCTCGCTCAGTACCGGGAGATCGAGACGACCTCGCTTCACCACGATGACTTTCCGAACCTCCAGCAGTTTCGCTGGGGGCCGGAGCGAATCGCGCAGACGCCCGATGAGGCGGAAGACCGGCTCTTCGAGCTGCGGGGTTCGCACTACAGCGATCCCGAGTTCAGTTGGAAGAATGTCCTAGCCCCCGCCGGGATCGGCTTCGTCCGCGGCAAGGGACTCGGACGCAAGCTCCGCGGCGATCTGATCGTCGGCTTTTCCGTGCCGGAACCCGAAGGCGGTCCACTGTTCCGCTTCGAGCTGAGCGAGAGCCGCCGCCGCATCAAGGTCGATGATGCGCGGCTCCGGGATCGCGTTGCGGACAACTTGGAGCCTCACACTATGATCGAGAGCGAGAGTCTGATCTTCGGCCGGAACTTCGGCGTCGTCACGGACATCCAGACCGGACCGAACGGCAATCTGTTCGTCGTCTCGCTGTCTCGCGGCGCCATTTACGAAATCGACCGCGCCCGCCGAGATCACGATGACGACGACGATGATGACGATGGGGATGACGACGATGCCCAAGTGGCGTCGGATGACCCGGCGCTCGAAGGCGCCACGGGATCACCGGCAACGGGTGTCCTGGTCGAGCGCGCGCCGAGAATCTCCGAGCGCGCGATCCACTTCGATCTCGGTCAGCCGGCGCATGTCCGTCTCACCGTGCACGATCTGTCCGGGCGTACCGTCGCCCTGCTGCTCGACGGCGCGATGGAGGTCGGTGCCCGCGCCGTGGATTGGAACCGCAGCTCGTTGCCTCGCGGCATGTACTTCGTCCGCCTCGAGGCGTCGGGACCGAACGGCGCGCAGGCGGTGCGCACGACCAAGGCCGTGGTTCTCAAGTGATCGCGACTTTTCCCGCACCCACGAATCCGCGGCGGGCATCTGAGCTTGCAGGCGCTCCCTCGAACGCCAGGCGTCAGGCATGGTGCCGACGTCGACTACCCGCCGCGCGCGATCCGCCGCGGCGAGAGAAAGGACGCGTCATGCATTCCCGCATGTCTCCCTGGGCACGCGCGGCCCGCCACGAACACTGCTGTGAACCCCGGTTTCACCCGTATCCCGTCGAGCACGCTCGGCACTACGCCCGTCACCCGGACGAAGGCTTCGGCGGCGGGGCGTTCGGCGTGCGCCGGCCGCTGCGTTTCCTGGCCTGGAAGCTCCAGCTCGACGAAACCCAGGTCGGCGCGTTCGCGGCCATTCTGAACGAGCTCAAGACCGAGCGCGCGCAGGCCGCGGTGGACGATCGGCGGGCGCTGTCGGCGTTCGCCGACTCGATCGCAGGCGAGAGCTTCGACGCCGCAAAGGCGGAGCAAGCGCAACACCTGCGAGTTCAGAGCGCGGAACGCCTCCAGGGATTGATTGCGACATCCCTGGGACGCATGCACGCGTTGCTCGAGCCCGAACAGCGCGAGCGGCTCGCGTATCTGATTCGGACCGGCACGCTGCTGATCTAGCTCGGTTCTGCGCTAACCCGCCACCAGCATCATCCAATACACGCGAGCGGCCATCCTTCGGGGTGGCCGCTTCGTCAGTGTTTCATTACTTCCAGGCGAATCTCTGATTCCCGCATTGCCGGAGGTTGCTCTGAATGCTCCAACGGTCCGAACGCCAAGGCTCATCGTCGCCGAGCACTAGGAGCGTGGGGCATCTCATCCGACTTCGCGGCGCGCAGCCGCTTGTACATCACCCATTGTGAGAGACCTCTTGCCGTCCTGACCTGAATGTTATTACAGTAAGCACATGGCGACAGTGAAACTGAAGGTCGCGCGCATCGGGAATTCGCGCGGGGTGCGGCTACCGGCCGCCTTGTTGCGGCGTTACCGCATCGGCGAGATCGTTCTGATGGAAGAGAGGAGCGAGGGTATCCTGCTGCGGCCAACCGGGCCGGCGGTGGAGAAGCTCTCATGGGAAGACACCGCGCGTGAGATGGCCGCAAGTCGTGAAGACTGGAGCGCCTGGGACACGGCAGGCGCGGACGGGCTGGACGACCTTCCCTGGCAGGTGGACAGGAAGGGTCGAGTCGCGGGGCCAACGACCCGGTACCCGACCAGACGGAGTCCGCGCAAGCGGCGATGAAGCGCTACGAGATTCGTTGGACGGCTTTCGATCCGCCCCGGGGCACCGAGATCGGGAAAACGCGTCCAGCGGTGATCGTCAGCCTGGACGCTCTGAACCGCGTCCTGCCGACGGTAACGGTGTGCCCGTTGACCCGTCAGTTGCACCCCACCTGGCGGTCCCGATTACAGGTGCGGTGCGCCGGTCGTCCGGCTGAGGTCGCTGTGGATCAGATCCGTACGGTGAGCAAGTCCCGGCTCGGCGACAAGATCGATTCACTGAGGAAGAACGATGCCGCAGCTCTTCGCCGAGTCATTACAGAGATGTACGGCGAATAGCTACACGATTCAAGTGCGTCAAACTTCCTGCCGATCCTGCCTGATGTCGCATAGCGATCCAGGGAGGGCCGGTTGCGAAAGATTGCGCGATTCATCGTGACGCACTTCGCGGCGCTGATCGGCCTTTTCGCGATCGGCGGCGCGGGGATCCCGGGCGTCTCGACCCAACTCAAGCCCAGCTCCGAGACGATCCCAACCTCACCTCCGGGTCGACGGACGGTCGTGTATCCCATGCGGACCATGGGCACCTACGCGAACGTCAATCTCGTCACCGCCGATTCGGCGGCCAGCGCGCCCAACGCGCAGCGTGCTCATGCAAACTTCGCACGCGTGGATTCGCTGATGAGCAACTGGACCACGACCAGCGAGGTCGCGCGCTTGAACCGGGGCGGCGGGTCCGGCGCGACGCCGGTGCACCCCGAAGTGGCGGTCGTGCTCGACGAAGCGATCCGCGTGTGGCGCGAGAGCGACGGCGCCCAGGACATCACGGTCGAGCCGCTGGTCCGGCTCTGGGGTTTCCTCGGCGGGCCGCGTCGCGTTCCGTCACCGAGCGAAGTCGACTCGGTGTTCCCACGGATCGGCTCTCAGCATCTCGCCTTCGACCGCTCCTCGCGCACCCTGCGCTATGAGAAGAGGGGCGTCCAGATCGATCTCGGCGGCATTGCCAAGGGCCACGCCGTGGACGCCGCGGCCGAGACCCTCGATGCCCTGGGCGTCCGGGACGCGTTGGTCGATCTCTCCGGCAACATGTTCGCGCTCGGATCGCCTCCGAGCTCGAAACCCTGGCGTATCGGCATTCGTGATCCGCGCGATCGGATCGCTTATTTCGCCCGCCTGCAGCTGTTCTCGCGGCAGGCGATCGCGACGTCCGGCAAGTACGAGCAGTTCGTGGCCGCGGACGGCGAGACCTACGGGCACATCATGGATCCGCGGACCGGACGCCCGGCCGCCGGCCTCATCTCGGTGACGGTGATCGCTCCGAGCGCAATGGCCGCCGACGCCTGGGACACAGGTCTGTTCGTTCTCGGAGCAGACGCAGCCAAGCGCAAGGCGCTCGCGCACCCCGAGCTCGAGGTCGTGCTCGTCGAGCCGGGACGGGACGGCATCGACACAGTCTGGGTCGAGCGCAGTCTCGAGGACCGTTTCTCGCTCGAAGCGGACGCCCGCGCGCTGTTCCGAGTCGAATACTTCTGATCGAGAGAGTAATCCGAGCAAGCCGCACACCCCGACACGCTCGCAGTTTGCGAACCGGTGGGGAAAGCAGCGCAACGCACGCGTGCGCTCGTGGCAACCGCCTCCTGGCCATCGACGCCCCGCTTTCGCCTGCGGCCTCGCGCCCACCGCGACGTCGAAGCGCACCTCGCGTGGCGCGTCACTTGCCTGATCCAGGCGCGTCATCCCATCGGAGGGGGCGCCAGATCTTGTCGACGGAGACGCAACTCGCATCCATTCAAGGTGTAAGGCGGGCCGGAACGGAGCCCATGCACCATGGATCGAATTGCAGTGGTCGACGTGCAGGACGCATGACCCGGAGGACCGAACGACGTGCGCATGAGCAAGACCCACTGCCGGAGAGTTGCTGCGACGGCCGTCGCCTTGCTCGCGCTGCCGGGGGCGCTTCACGGATGTAGCTCGCCGACCGCACCGCCGCCGCCTCCCGGTGGCGGAGGACAGCTCGTCCTCAGCTTCGATCAGTTCGAGCAGACGGTGGAGCCGATTCTGGTCCGGCAAGGCTGCGATGCCACGGGCGATTGTCATGGCGGCGGCATTCGAGGCTCGCTCGAGCTCTCTCCCCCGGGAGCGAAGGACGTGCGCTTCGACTTCGATCAGGTGGTCCTGCAGGTGTTCTCGACCCAGCGCGACCGGAGCCCGATCCTGACCGAGCCACTCGCCCTCGCTGCCGGCGGCACGCCGCACGGCTTCAAGCCGTTCGCCTCGACCAGCGACGCCGACTACCAGTCCATCCTGACGTGGATCATGAGCGGGGTGTTGCAGTGAGACCGGTTTGGCGACATTCGTCAACCGCACTCGCCAGGATGGCCGCGCTCGGCTTGCTCGTGGCGGGTGCGGCGCACGCGGGACCGGAATCCGGAAGCACCGCAACGGACCCGACGATGGCGGCCGCAACCTCCGTTTCGGCCCTGCGTGCCCGCAGCGACGGTCTCGAGCCGTTGGTTCCCGAGGTCGCGGCTCATCCCTACGGCGTGGAGTCGGGAGTGCGCAAGTACCTCCACCGTCTTTCTTTCAGTCCCGGGTACGGATACCTCGGGTCGGAACGCTTGTTCACGTTCCAGGTTGCCTACAACCCGAACCCATGGCTCGGCTACGAAGGGTCGATCGGTCACAACCCGGGCCAGTCCGTTCACGCGGTGCTGCACACGGTCAGCGCGATCCTGCGCCATCCGTTTCCGGGGCGCTTCCAGCCGTACGTGAGCGGGGGCTACGGCATGATGATGGTCTTCCCCGGCCCATCGCTCAACGCCGACCCCGTCACCAAGAACGCTCTCGCCATCGGCGGGGGACTCGAGTTCTACATCCGCAACGACCTGGCGCTCCGCGCCGAGCTCAAGCACGCGACCGTGTTCGGCTCGGAACGGGATCGCGACGGCGTCGTGATCTACCCCTATCTCCAAGAGACGATCGGTCTCTCGTTCTACCGCACCATCGAGCCATGACTCGCGGACCCATCGGAGGACATCCCTACGCCATGCTGAAACGACTCCTCCATCACGCGCGAATGACCCCTCACGGCCTGTTGGCCGCGGGGCTCGTTCTGCAAATCGGCGTCTCGGGATGCCGCGACAGCGCTCCGGACGATCTGATCCAGGAAGAACCGACCACCGAGGCGCTGGTGTTCGTGAAGACCGGCGGCGAGGAAACGCTCAACCGAAGCTGGGCGACCGGCAACCTCTTCAAGCTCTCGCCGATCTCGCCGGACGGCGTCGTCACGCCGATTACGAACTTCACGGGCGCCAGCATCTCGGATCCCTCGGTGTCGTTCGACGGCAAGAAGCTCCTGTTCTCGATGCGCCCGCCCGGCGGCTCGCACCGGAACATCTACGAGATCAACGTCGACGGCACCGGCTTGCGGCAGGTGACGAACGGGGGCGGCCACGACTTCGACCCGCTCTACCTGCCCGACGACCGCGTCCTGTTCACCAGCTCGCGCGACGGCGAGATGGACGAGTACAACCACGCGCCCTCCGAGCGCCTCTACGTCTGCGACGCGGACGGAGGCAACCTCGAGCGCATCAGCTTCAATCAGAGCGACGACTTCGACCCGGCCCTCCTCCCCGACGGCCGGATCGTCTACACCCGCTGGGACCACTTCGGCACCGTCAACCGTTTCCCGCTGTTCTTCACCAACCCCGACGGCACCGGCATCTTCCACATGTATGGGCCGCACAGCCGCAACTTCTTCCATGCCTCGCCGACTCCGGACGGACGCCTGATCGCGATCGAGTCGACGATGATCGAGGAAGACGCCGGACCGATCGCCATGCTCAAGCTCGAGCAGGGCCCGGCCGACCCGGTGACGGGCGGGAACTCGAACCATTGGGACGTCGTCACCGTCCAGGTGAACAACGACGGCGCCCCGTGGCCCTACGGCGCCTTCAAGTATCCGCACCCGATCGGCGGCAATCGCTACGTCGCCTCGTACACGTTGCCGGCCGCGACCGACGGCGAGGTCGACTACGGGCTCTACACGTTCACGCTGGTGCAGCAGGGCGCGGGCACGCCGGCGGATCCGGCGACGTTCTCGCTCGGGAACCTGACGTTCCTCTATAACGATCCCAGCTCGAACGAGTACGACGCGCAGATCATCGCGCCGCGCCCGAAGCCGCCGGTGATCCCCTCGACCGTGGATCGCAATCTCGACTACGGCGTGTTCCTGGCGCAGGACGTGTTCAACCGCGGCACCAACGACGGCCAGGAACGCCCGCAACAAGGTGTCGACGATATCGACAGCATCGCGGTGATCGCCGCCCGCCCGACCATGGCCGGCGAGATGAACAACTTCTCGGCGAACGAGTTCGAGAAGCGCGCGCTGATCGGCTTCGCACCGGTCCAGTCCGACGGCTCGTTCCGCATCAAGGTGCCGGCCAACACGCCGATCAGTTGGGCGACGCTCGACCAGCAGGGGCGCGGGCTCGTGGTCAAACGCACCCACCTCGCGGTGCGCCCGGGCGAGGAGTTCAACAAGTGCGTGGGCTGCCACGAAGACCGCAGCGCGGGCGGACCGGTCGTCACCAACCCGACCCCGGCCGCCGCGATGCTCCCGGCGCACGACCTCAACGTCCCGCGCCAGAACTGGATGATCATCAACTACGAATCGACGATCGGACCGGTCGTCGCCGGCAAGTGCGCGAGCTGCCATACGCCGCAGATCAACGCGCCGGGCGACACGATCCCTGCCGCCGGCAATCTCGACCTGAGCGCGGTACTGGACACGACCGAGATGAACCGCGTGTTCCCGCGCGGCTACATCAGCCTTTCGGGCGAATCGATGATGGCTGCGCATCAGGTCGTCGTGCCCGCCTTCCCCCGCCGGTCGCTGCTCGTCGATTACGTGCTCGGCGTCGGCTCGCGCGCCGGCCAGGGCTCGCATCCGGGCACGCTCACCGAAGCGGAGAAGCGGAACATCAACCTCTGGGTGCTGCTCGGCGCCCAGTACCGGTAGAGCGAGGAGCGTCGCCATGTTCGATCAGACCTACGAACACCACGCGGGTAGCCGAACGCGTTCGCGTTACGGACCCCTGGCGTGGCCGTTGGCGGCCGGACTCGTGCTCGCGCTCGGCTGTCCGGCGGGGCCGTCGGGTGCGGCCGGTGTCGATTCCGAACGGATTCGCGCGGCGGCGAAGCATCACGAGCTTCGCACGCTCGACGGCCGGACCCTCTCGCTCGAGTCTTTGCGCGGCGAGGTCGTGGTCGTCAACTTCTGGGCCAGCTGGTGCGCTCCCTGCCGGCGGGAGCTGCCCGACCTGAACCTGCTCCATGCGGAGATCGCCCCGAAGGGCGGCCGTGTCCTCGCGGTCTCGATCGACCACGAGGCGCGGAACGTCCGTCGTTTTGTGGACAAGCATCGCCTGACCCTGCCGATCTACCACGATGGTCCGGACGGCCTGGTCAAGGCTCTCGACCTGCAGCACATCCCCTTCACGCTGATTCTCGATCGCAACGGTGAAGTCGCCTTCACCAGTGCGGGCGCCGACGCCGCGGCATTGCAGGCGCTCGGCGATGCGGCGCGGCGGCTCGTGGCCGTCCGCAAACCGCTCGCGTCCCAGGTCACGGTCGAGGAGTCGCCATGAGCTTGACCGTGCGGCCACGAAGTCTCCGGCGCCTGCTCGTGCTCGCGGGACCGGCGGCGCTGCTACTGCTCACCACGGGCTGTGGCGCGGTTCAGGTCTATCAACGTGAGCACCTCACGAACCGCATCATGTCCTTCGAGGCCGAAGCGCGGAAAGACGCGCGCCTGACGAAATCGCTGGAAGCGCGCGAAGGCTCGACCGGCGGCAACGGCGGCGCCGGCGGAGGATGTGCGTGCAACTGAAGCGCTGGATGCGGCCGATGGCCATTGGCGTGGGGCTGTGCGCGGCGTCGACACCGGCGTCCGCGGCCGGCCTGGCGCTCGATGAGCAGACGCCGGGGGCCATGCTTCGCCATTTCACCGACTCGGACAAAGTGTCGGTTCGCTCGTGGATGGGCGACTACGCGCTCGCGCTGCAGAGCGGAGTGGGACTCGACGTCCATTGGAACAACGAGCGGGTCACCATCCCGGCCATCGACGCGGCCGCCGGCACCCAGGAAGCGATCGACGCGATCACGACCGCCAGCCGGCCGATCTCCGGCAACGCGTTCCAGGACTACGTCAAAGTCCGGAACGAGTTCCAGGGCGCCGTCAGCCGCGGCGGCGCGGCGGTCGACTACTACCATTCCAGCGAGAGCGACTATCTGGCGCAGCAGCTCACCGGCCGCTACGCCCGCGACTTCATGAACCAGCAACTGAATTTCTCCCTCGGCACGAGCTACGGCTGGGACGCCATCGAGCCGCTCGACGACGACGACACCAGCACCGGCGCGGACCGGAAGACCACTATGCACGTGAACGCGGTCGCCACGCGCGTGGTCACGTCCACGACGCTGGTGCGCTTCGGTGTCGAGTACAACGTCGTCGACGGCCTCCAGCACAATCCCTATCGCAACGTGTACGCGGGCGGCACCAACGTTCCGGAGCGGCATCCCGACCATCGCGAGCGTCGCGACGCGTTCGTCAAGCTTAGCCAGTACCTGCAGAACCGCTCGAGCGTCAAGCTGACGTACCGCTACTACACGGACGACTGGGGCATCGGCTCTCACGAGGTCGGCTCCCGTCTGAACCAGTACATCACGCGTGGCGTCCTCGCCGGCTACCAGTACCGCTGGTACTCGCAGAACCACGCCGACTTCTACCGCGACGAGTACACGACGAGCGGCGGAATCGACGGTTACCGGTCCGGTGATTACCGGATGGCCGACCTGTCTTCGCATCTGTTCGGCTTCACCCTGAACGTCGACCTGGACGCGTTGGCCGTGCAACAGCCGCTGCTCGGCCACATGGGCGTCTGGCTCAACTACGAGCGGTACTTCAACAGCAACAACTACTCCGCCAACATTCTCGAGACCGGTCTCGAGTTCCGGTTCTAACGATTCCGACATCTCGCGAGAGGAGCTGGACGTGCGACGACCCATCCTGCTGGCATTGACCTTGACGCTCGCGGCCGAGCCTTCGGCAGCGGGCACCTTCGAACGGTCCCGCATCGCGCCGGAGCTCGGCGTGGACGCGCTGACGCGCGGCGTCACGCGCGAGCGTCTGGGTCGCGACTTGTTCGCGAACCCCTACGCGACCGTGACCATCGCCACCGTCGACGTCTACGACGTGTTCCCCTACGTCGAAGCCCGCAACTTCCAGGTCGTCTCCGATCCGCGCTGGAACCGTCTCGTGTACGGCGAGTCTGGCCGCACGTTGCGAGCCTACGACGGCCGCGGCAGCACGCTTGGGGCGTTGGCGGAGCCTCGCGGCATGGCGGTCGACGAGCGGAATCGCCTCTACGTCGCCGACGCCGGCAACAATCGGGTGGTGGTCTTCGACACCCGAACCGAGTTCGGCGTCATGGAGCTGGTGCCGCGCTTCGCGATCGCCGGCCTGAGTGGTCCGCACGACGTCGCGTTCTCCGATCGCGGCACGCCCTTCGTCACGGACGACGACGTGCTCTACGTCGCGGACACCGGCAAGAATCGAGTCGTTGCCTTCGCTCTGGAAGACGCTGGAGCGCGCCAGATCGCCGCACTCGGCGAGCTCGGTAGCGGGCCCGGCCGGTTCGCCGGACCGATGGCGATCACGACCGGACGTTCCGGCGGCTGCCACACGAGCGACGTGTACATCGCCGACGCCCACACGCGCCGGATCGTGCACCTGAGCCACGACGCCGGTGGCCTGCATTGGGTGACGGACGTCCGCCACGAGGCGACCGTGCTCACCTCGCTGGATACCGACCAGTGGGGCAATCTCTATGCGGCGGCGCCCCAGCAAGGCGTCGTGCACAAGTTCAACGCCGATCTGTCGCCGGTTGCCGAGCTGAGAGCCGATCTGACTCGGCCTCGCAGCTTTCACGTTCCGTTCTCCACCGTGCGCGATCACCGCAACGGCCGAGTGGAGCGTGTCGGCATGGGCAACGGGCTAACGATCGACCAGTGGTCCGATCGCAGCGGCGTCACGCTGTGGAGCTTCGGCGTGGAAGTCTCGGACCTGGCCGTGCTCGACGGCGAGCTGCCGATCGCCAGCTTCCTACTCAGCGACCAGGCCAGCGTCCAGATCGAGATCGTGGACGCGTCCACCGGCCGGCGCCTGATGCGTCGCGACGCGGGCGCGCTCGGCGCCGGCACGCACCGCCTGCCGCTGCGCGAGCAGGACCTCGTCACCGCCGCCGGCGCGACCGACCTCCTGCTGCGGGTTTCGGCCACGTCGAGCTACTCGGGCGGCGGCTCGCACGTCGCGCAGGCGCCATTCCACGTCAAGGGTGGCGCGTCGCTGCCGTCGCGGCCGATGCTGCTCGGGAACACGCCGAACCCGGTCCGGGCGCAGACGCGGATCGCGTTCGTGCTGCCGGAGCTCCACGGCGAGCGCGTCTCGCTGCGCGTCTACGACGCCGCGGGCCGCATGGTGCGCAACTTCGATCGTCCGTTCGCTCCGGGCTTCAACGAAGTCATGTGGGACGGCACGGACGGCGGCGGAGCCCAGGTGGCTGCCGGCGTCTATTTCTACCGGCTGCGCGTCGGCGCCACCGATTTCTCCCGCAGGATGGTCCGTGTTCGCTGACGGCCTCCGGTTTTCACTGCCTCAGCGGGCGGCGCTGGTGGCGTTGCTCCTCGGTACGCCGCTGCTCGCCGGATGTTTCGACGAACCGGAGATCGAAGACCGCTGGACGCGGCTCGACCTGGTCAGCGCCAACGTGGCGCAGAACCAGGTGCTCACGCCGGGGACGCGCGACACGTTCACCGTGCGCACCGCGATCACGTACCGCTCGATCCTCACCGGCGTCGCGGTCGCCGAGCTGCGGGCGAGCGGCACGCTGACCGCCGCCGATCTCGCGCTGCATCCCGACGCGCCGCGCGTGCTGATGGCCCAGAACATCGACAGCCTGCTGCAGAGCTCGGTCTCGGTCGGGCGCGCGACCCGCGCCATCACCGGCTGGGATCATCTGATCCAGCACATCGATTTCACATTCGAGGGCTGGGTGCCCGCGAGCGTGGACACGTCCGCGACGCCGCCGGCCGGCTTGTTCCTGGTGTGCTATCTCGGAGCCGGCGAAGAGATCGAGCTTCCCGATGGATCGGACTCTCTGATCGTCACCCCGTTCGGCTCCGCGCAGTACGAGGTGCTGCCGGTCGGGATGGAGCTCTCGGTAGGGCCTTGAGCGTGCTCGTGCGCATGGAAGCGTCCCGACCCAGCCAACGCCAGACGATCGGCCTCGAGCGCCGGACTGCGGCCTCGCTGCTGGTGCTCACATGCCTGGCCCTTGGGGAATCGAACGCAGCCGCCGGCGCCGACGATAGCCGGTCCTCTGCGTCGCCGCGTCACGATTCTGTCTCGGGAGCGGGCGGGCCGTGGCTCTCGATCGGCGGGCTCTTTGGATCCACTCAACCCGACGGCGAACTGGCCGATTACCAGTGGGACACGACACCGCGCGCGTCCTTTGGAGTCCAGGCCCTGGCCGGGAACGACCGATTCGCCTCGGGGCTCCGAGTCTGGAACACGCGGACGACTCAGCACGTCGGCATTCCGGACCAGGCTGCCAAGGCGACGGTTCACACCACGAGCGTTGAGCTCGTCGGCCAGGCGAAGCTCGCGACCGCATGGAGGACCGAGGTCCATGCGATCGCGGGCGGCGGTCTCTTGCACATCGGTTACGAGCCCGAACGGATCACGATCGATTCGGGCGGCACGCCAATCGTCGTGGATCTCAAGGCGCTGAACGAGTGGGTCGCCGGGGGCGGTCTCGCGCTCCGGCGACGGCTCGCCTCGGCGTGGAGCGCGGGTCTCGAGTTGGACTACCGGATCTATGGATTGGACACCGCGCACCGGAACGGCAACGACATCGAGTTTAGTCGGGAGACGTTCGGCGACTGGAGCGCGCGGTTGGAGCTCGCCTGGCTCTACCGGCGACGGTGAAAGGAATGCATCGATGAAGCGACTCCACCCGACGCCGGGCAGCGCATTCCGGTGGCGTGCCCTGACGCTCGCGGTCGCGTCTTGCGCGTTGCTCGGAACCAGCGCCGCGCTCGCGCAGACCGCGGAGCCCGCACCCGCTCCGATCGAGCCGGACGCGATCGAGGACGTGCAGCAGACATCGCCGGCGGATTCCAACTTGGCGCAGCCGCCCGCGGCGAACGTGTACAACGGCCTCCGGCCGACGTCGCGCAAGGTGCGGCTCCACGCCAAGTCCCACAATGTCGTGCGCTCGGGTCCCGGCGACGGATTCGCCATTGCCGGCGTTCATCCCAAGGGCGCGACCTTCCCGGTGATCGCGAAGAGCGGCGAATGGTACAACGTGCGGCTCTCGCCTTCCGAGACGGGATGGATCCATTCGTCCCTGTGCAAGGAGTTCGAAGATCTCTCGGACCTCGAGTTCCGGCCGAACCCGAAGCTCTACTCCCGCACCGGTAGCTTCGTCCTCGGCGGATACGCCGGCGGTTACGCGTTCGATCGCAAGTCGAACTCTCTGGTCCTCGGCGGCCGCGTCGGCTACTACGTCTTCGACCGGTTGCAGGCGGAGGGCGGCGTGGCGTGGACCCGGATCCAGCGCCCGGCGGAGATCGTCGAATCGCTGTTCGACCTCTCGCTCGAGTCAGAGAAGTTCCACATGCTCTTCTATCACCTGAACCTCACCTGGGAACTGCTGCCCGGCCGGCAGATGGTGCCGTTCCTCGGCGCGGGCGTCGGCTCCGCGATCATGCTCGGGCGCACCGAACCGAGCTTCAACTTCGGGGCGGGCACGACGATGTTCCTCTCCAAACGCACCGCCATGCGCTGGGAGGTGCGCGACTACGTGTTCGATTCCGGCTCCGACGATGCGCGCCGCACCAACAACAACATCGAGTTCACGCTCGGAACCGCGTTCCTGTTCTAGGAGATCGCCGATGAACGATCGCTCGCCTGTGCTTCGCTCCCGCCGCGCGTGGCTTCCTTGGCCGGCGCCGGCGCTGGGATGGCTGCTGCTGGCGACGATCGCGACCCCGCTCGCGGCCGGCGAGCGCGTTCCGTTCGCGGCACGCGGCGGGCTCGAGATCGCCAGCGAGGCGGCGCTGACGTGGTCCACGGACGCGACGCTGATCTACGTCGAAAACGACGAAGCCATCGACGAGCGAGGCGCGGCACCGCGCTGGGGCTACCTCTTCTATTCGCCGGCGAGCCGCAAAGCGCGCGGCTACTCGGTTCGCAACGGCAAGATCCTGGTCGCGGAGAACCTGGAGATGCGGTTCGAGGCGCCGCCGCTGGCGGCGGACTGGATCGACAGCGGCGCGGCGTTGGAAGCCGCTGAAGAGAAGGTCGGGCGCGCGTTCCGCCGGAATCATCAAGGGCAGCTCAGCACCATGCTGTTGATTCGCGGCGCCTTCAATGAGGGCGACCCCGACCGCACCACATGGACGCTCGTTTACACCTCGCCCACGGCCCCATCGTTGTTCGTGGTCGTTGACGCCGTCGACCGTAAGGTCCGCAGAACCTGGAGAGGCTGATCGTGACTCGGAAGTCCATGGCTAGGCGGAATCGGCGTCGCGATCCATATACCCCACTCGCGGGGCTCGTGGGGGTCGCGCTCCTGGCGGGCGCGTGCGTCATCGGGTTTGCGCCCATGGCACGAGGCCAGGAGGCCACCAGCGTCAAGCTCGAGCGCATCAAACCGAAGAAGGAAAAGCACGCGACGCTTCAGTTCCTGAAGGACAACCGCGACTTCATCCGCGCGCGCTTCGACTTACTCCGCCAGCAACCGGTGGAACGCCAGCTCGCCGCCGCGGAGATCGATCCCCGCTATCTCGGCTATCGCGACATGCTGGCGTCGATCCTGGCCGCGAAGGACTCGGTGGCGGCTGCGGAGGACGCCCGGCAAAGGCGCGATCTGCTCGCGAGCGTGACCGATCTCGGCGACCTGGAGTCGCAGCTCGATCTGATGGAACGGCAGCTCGGCCAGCAGCGGGAGCGGCTCGGCGTCCTGCAGAAAGACTTCACGGGTGACCAGCAAACCGCGCTCGTGGTCGTCGTCAGCGGATACCCTAAGGACGTGGCGTTGTCCGAGATCGCGATCACCCTCGAGGATGGCGACACGCTCTCGGTTCCACTCTCGGCCGAGCAACAGACGTCCCTCCGGCAAGGCGGCGTGGTCCAGGTGTTTCACGGCTTTGTGGAGCCGCGAGAGCAGATCATCGAGGTCGGAGTCACGAGCGACCAGTGGCCGAGCGGCGATTCCGGTTTCCTCACGCTCGAGCCGATGCGTGATCGCTTGACCTTTCTGCGTCTCGACCTCTCGACCGTGATCCCGGTTGGCGGTGCCGTCAGCATTTCGGCGAGCACCTGGCTCCACGACGCCCGAATTCCCTCCGGCGACGGGTGAGACCCGGCGCCGTGAGACACGACGCCGCCAAGCGCTGCCCACTGGGCCGAGTCGCAACCCTCGCGCTCGTCTCGGCGTTCGCCCTGCCGCTGCTCTCCAGCCCGGCCACAGCCGCGCGCGCGTCCGCTTCGCGCGGCGCGGTTGAAGATCCGCCTCCGGTCGTCGCGCCGCGCACGCTCGACGTGAAGCCGGTGGCACCGGGAGGCAACGAGCTGCTGCTGCGCCGCGCGGCGATGGAGCTCCGCCTCGGCAACCTTCACACGGTGGTCGAGAATCTCGAAGGCATCGGCTTCTCCGCCCCCTCGTCGTTCGTCGGCACCGATCGCGCCGCGTTCCTGCTCGGCCAGGCCTATCTGCGGCTCGGCGCTCACGACCGTTTCGTCCGGTTGGCTCGCGTCGTTTCGGAGTGGGAGCGCGAGAGCATCTACACCCAGTGGGTGGCGTATCAACTCTTGCTCGTCGACGCCGAGACCGGCGCAGGTTCTGCGCCGGATTCGTCGCAAACCCAACGCCTCGTGGTCGCGCGGGGGCTCGCGGCGGGAACTCCGCTCGGTCTCTACCTCGAAGCGCTCGGGCGTTCGGCCGGTGCGGATGCCGAGCGGACATGGACCGAGCTGTCGGACGCGGACACCGCCTCCGTGCTCGGACGAGATCTGGCCGGCGCCGCGCTGCTCCGCCGCGCCACGCTCATGATTCAACGCGGAGAAGATCCGCGTACGTTGCTCCAAGCCGTGCCGCCCGGAAGCCGCTACGCCTCGCGGGCGCTGCACATGCTCGGCGTCGTCTGCATGGAACGAGGCGACGGCGAACGAGGCGCGGCAGTGCTGGATTCGCTGCTGGCGGACGATCCCGACTACGCGGCACGCCGCGAGGTCCGGCTCGCGCTCGCGGGCCAGGCACTCGACCAGAACCGCTGGGAGGACGCCGATCGCATCTACCAGTCGATCGACAGGGACTGGACAGGGCACCGCGATACGTTGCAGCGCATTCTCTCCGGGAACGCCTTCGACTCGCTGTGGCCGGCGTGGCAGCGAGGAAACGCTCTCTCCGACGCACTGCCGCTCGACGCGCTGCCCTCGCGCATGCTCGCCGAGCGTCTGGCCGCCGCGTCCACCGATTTCGGTGCGGGGCCATCGCTCGCCATGCCTCCGCTCGATGCTCCGCCACCCCGGGCGACTCTTGCCTGGCCGGTCGCTTCTCCCCCGCCCGCGGCGTGGAGCGCGCTGGCGATTTCGGAGCGGCGACTGGGCGAGACGCGCTACGAGCTGGAGCGGACGCGATGGACGATCGACCGGGAACGGGAAGCGCTCGGGGACTGGCGGCGTTATCTGGACATCGGCTTCGATCGCGCCGGGCGCGAGGCGGACAGCCTGCGCGCGCGATCGACCCTGCTCGATTCCCTGCGCCGGACGCTCGACGCGCTCGACGCGCGCCTCGTGACCGTGCGCGACGAGTCGACGCATCGCCTGCTGGCCCGCACCGCCGAGCTCCTCCGCTCGTGCGAAAACAGCCTGCTGTGGCTACGCGCGATGCGCCACTTCCACATCGATGGCCCGAACCACGCCCGCGCCACCACCGCGCCGACCGGCCTTCCGAGCCAGGAGATGCTCGTCACCAACGAAGCGGCGCTCGCTCGCGCCGTGCTCGGATTCGCGGAGCGCTTCGCGGCGGAAACGCCGGCGCTGATCGCGCGCTCGTACCAGGACGCCTGGCGCCCAGGACTGATCGATCGGGCATGGACGCTTGGTGACGACGTAAAGAGCTATCTCGCCTGGGCGCGCAAGCTCGGCACCTCGATCGATTCGAGCATCGCGGCGGCCTCGAGCAGCGAGCGGCTGCGCCGGCTCGAGGCGCTCGCCGCTCAACTGGACCGCACGACGGATTCGCTGGCGGTGGCTCACGAGCAACTGCGCACGCGCGTCGCCAGGGAAGCGGTCGAGCGCACGCTCGCGACGCTCGCGAGCGAGCGCGAAGGGATCGACTATGGCCTCGCGGCCTCCGCCTACGGTCTGGCGGTCGGGCTCGGAGAGCCGGACGCGGGAACCCGCACCGCCTCGTCCGATCTCACGGCTGCGACGGAATCGACACCGGATTCGGCCGCCGCCGCGAGCGAGAACGACACGGCGCCCGAGTCGCCGGAGGCGGCACGGTCGCGAGCTCACGCGATCGAACGCCTGCGCTCGTTCCTCGCCGCTCACCCCGGCTCGTTCGCGCGCGGCGAGATGCGCTTCCGGCTCGCCGATCTCCTGATCGTCGATGGGCGCCAGCAGTTCCGCGAGCGAATGGCGCGCTACGTTCGCGCGCAGGCCGAAGGCAGGGCACCCGGCGCCTCGCTGCCGGTGCTCAGTCATGCGCCGGCGCTCGAGCTCTACCGGACGATTCTCCAGGAGGACCGCGAGTTCGAGCACCGCGACGCCGTGCTGTTCAACGCCGGGATGATTCTCGCCGACGAAGCCGACCCCGAAGCCGCACGCTTTTTCGGCGATCTCGTGACCCAGCATCCGGAGTCGCCGTACCGCCAGCAGGCCTATTTGCGTATGGGCGACCTGCGCTTCAACCACAAGCAGTTCGCCGAGTGCATCGAGCTCTACCGGCACGCCGCGGACGGGCCGGACACCAGCTTGCGGGCGATCGCCCTCTACAAGATGGGCTGGGCGCATTTCAACGAAGACCGCTTCGTTCCGGCCGCCGACGCGTTCCGCGCCGTTCTGGATCTGTATCAGGCGCGGAGCGGCATCAAGCTCCAGGTGGACATCGAGCGCGAAGCAGAGACGTACTTCGTGCACGCGCTCGCGCGCGCGGGCGGCGCCGAGGCGTTCGCAGGAACGTTCGACCGGATCGGCGCCCGCCCTTACGAGATACGCATCCTGATGGCGCTCGGCCAGCATTTCCGCCGCTACAGCCTGTACGCCGAAGCGACCGCCGTCGACGAGCTGGGCCTGAAACGGTATCCGCTCCATCCCG
>DASQFU010000245.1:0-9759 GCA_035632955.1 Candidatus Limnocylindria bacterium | reverse complement strand
CGTGGGCGCGCGACGTCTGGTACAGAGGCGCGGGGCCACCGTCGACCAGCACCTGGACGTCGATCAGACGGCCGTCGGCCGTGGTTCCGTCTTCACCGGCCCAACCGGCCATCGCCGGCGCCGGCATGAGCGCCCCGAGCGCGAGCAACGCCGCGATCGGCAACCCGAGCGCGCCGAGCCGCGGGCGTCGTGGCACGGGAATCGGAACCGGGACCGGCACGCGGCAGGTCTCGAGAGCCGAGAATGCGATGGCCAGGGGCGCGAGGACCCGCGCGAGTCCAGGGACTGCGACTCCGGCGCGCAGCCATTCCAGGCCGGCGCGGGTCGCGGCGATCAAACTCAGGGTGGGATGCATCTGGGCTTCCTCCTCGTGGGTGAGGGCGGGTCAGGTCGTCCGCCGCGTCTTAACGCACGAACTACGCCACGGCGGCGGGCGTATTCCGGCCGTCTAACTCGTTGGCAGATGGGGCGGGGGCGGGGGCTTGCGACAGGAACTTGTGAGGGCGGCGAGGCGCCGCGGCCACACGCTGCGTAGCGCCGCAGCGCCCGGGATGAGGAACGATGAATGGGACGAGACAGCCGCGCGTCAGCGGCGCGCCTGTGGGATGCTGATCCTCGTCACATTGGAGCTCGGCATCGCGTAGGAGCTCCAGTACTTCCGCCGCTCGGCAGCGCACCAGCAGCGAGGGCCCCGGTCAATGATGCGTTTCCTGGCGTACTGCTTGATCGGCCTCGGCCTCGTGGCCGGAGCCGCACCCTCCGCCCGCGCGACCGTCTCGGCCGGCGATGTTGCCCCGAACTTCACGAAAAACCGGCTCGGAGCCGGCGCCACGGTCGGCGCGCCGCTCTCGCTCAGCGACTATTCCGGCAAAGTGGTCGTGCTCGCGCTCGCCGGTTACAACTGCGGCTTCTGCGTGACCAATGCTCCCTCGTTCGAGCAAAACGTGTGGCAGTACTACCAGACCAACTACCCGGGGCAAGTTCAGGTCGTGAGCGGCGACGTCTACAATGGCACGCCGGGCCAGCTCAACGGCTTCAGAACCCAGACCGGCGCGACCTATCCCTTGCTCCTCAACGCCACGCTGGAGCAGGGCGGGAACTTCTACGACCTCTATTACCCGGACACCGATGACTACGTCGTCATCAACAAGCAAGGCATCGTGCGCTATCACGCAGCAGACCTCCACGCGCACGGTCAGCGCTACAAGCTGAGCGAGCTACGCGGCTGCGTCGATTCGCTGGTGACGAGCACGACCGGCGTTGGCGACGGGACCGAGATCGCGGGCCTGGCACTCGAGCTCGCGCCCAATCCGTTCCAGGCCGTGACGGCGGTGCGATTCACGTTGCCTACCGGATCGCTCGAGCCGGTGCGGATCACGGTGCACGATCTGGCCGGCCGGCAAGTCGCGACACTGTGGAACGGGCCGGCGCCGGCGGGCCCGGTGCGCGCCGATTGGGATGGTCGTTCGGATCGCGGCATTCCGACTGCGGCCGGCATCTATCTGATCCGGGCGGATTTCGGCAGGACGACGCTGGTCCGGC
This sequence comes from Candidatus Limnocylindria bacterium, assembly GCA_035632955.1. Lineage (GTDB taxonomy): Bacteria > Eisenbacteria > RBG-16-71-46 > RBG-16-71-46 > RBG-16-71-46 > DASQFU01. The sequence continues at coordinate 8,217 of DASQFU010000245.1, read as the reverse complement.
GCGCCGTGCGCCTGCGCTAGAGCGCGTGATCCGCTTCACGCTGGCGCTCCTGATCCTGAGCTTGGCGATCGCAGGTCCGGCGCCGGCGGCAGAGTCCCCTTCGCTGCTTGGCGGCAACCGCGCGCTGGCCCCCGGTTTCAAAGTCAAGGCGATCGGCGGCGGGACGGTCGAGCTCGATACGCTGCGAGCGCATGGCCCGGTCCTGCTGGACTTCTGGGCCACGTGGTGCAAGCCGTGTCTGGCGTCGCTGCCCGAGATCGAAGCGCTCCATCGCCGCCATCGCGCGCGCGGCCTGACCGTGGTCGGGGTCTCGATCGATGGCCCGCGGAACTTCGTCAAGGTGCGCCCGTTCGCGTCGCGCCTGGGGCTGAGCTACCCGATCGTGCTTGACGAGGACGGGAGGTTGCAGCAGAACTATCGCGTGCTCGCCGTGCCGACCACCTTCCTCGTCGCTCGCGACGGGACCATTCGCAAGGTCCAGCAGGGGTATCGTCCTGGCGATACCGCGGCGCTGGAAGCGGCGATCGATGAGCTCCTGGCTGCCGATGCGAGCCAGCCGGCCAGCACGGACTCGCTCGGCGCCGTCCCGGACTCGACTGCAGGGCGGTGATCCCGAGCTTGGCCGCGGGGGTTGGCGATAGGAGTCGTCTCCGGCCGCCGCGACGCCGGGCGGGTCTCGCCTTCGCCCTTGGGCTCGCGGCCAGTCTGCTCGCTCCCGCGGGTGCCACCGCTCAGCTGTCGATCTCGAACCTGCTCGAAGCGCAGAGCGGCAATCTGCCGTTTCGCACTCCGAAGAACCGGACCGACCTCTACGAGCAGCTCAACCTCGATCTCGCGCTGACATCCCTTCGCTTCGGCGTCCGGTTCGAGAGCGACCAGAACAGCGAAGAGCGCAGGACCTACCGTGCGTTCACGCAGCGCTACGCCGAGTGGAACGACGAGCGGCTGCGCGTCCGGATCGGCAACTTCTATACGATCGTCGGCCGCGGCCTCGTCCACCGCTCGTTCGAGCTGCCGGGCGTCGTGCTCGACAAGGATGGCGCGCGCTCGAAGTACTCGCCCTCGCGCGATCTCGACGGCGTGCTGGCCGAGGGGCGCGCCGGTCCGTTCACGGCGGTGCTGTTCGACGGCAAGCCCAACGGCGGCGAGTTCTCGCCCGGGCTCGCCGTTGACCGCTATCGCGGTCATTTGAGCGGCGGCGAGCTCAGCGCGTCTTTCCTGCGCACGGCGCGCGCCGGCGTCGGGTTCGTGCGCTCCACCACGAATGGGCTCATGCACCAGGAGCTTGGCACCGGCTTCGCCGGCATCGACCCGCTCGATGCGTTGGGTGTTCGGAACGTCGCGCTGCCGCTCTACGTCGAGTACGCGCAGATCGACCGGTCGTTCGAGGAGTGGGTGCGGCTGCGCACCAGCGATCGCGTGCCGCATGCGCTGTATGCAAGCAGCGGGCTGGTGTGGGGACGGTTCGCACTCTCGGCGGAATGGAAGGACTACGTCGGCTTCCGCCTCGGGACCAACGATCCGCCATCTCTGGTGCGGGAGCACTCGTGGACGCTGCTCAACCGCAACACGCACCTGCTCGACGCCGGTGGGATCGATCCGCCGTCGGGTGAGTCCGGATTCCAGATCGAAGGCTCGCTGCGCCTGCCGGCGTCCGCCGCGCTGGTCGTCAACTTCAGCCGCAGCGACCTGCTGCGCTTCTCGCCGGGGCGCTTCGAAGAGCGCTTCGTCGAGCTCGATCTCGACGCCGTCGCCGGCCTGCCGATCGACGTCTCGACGTTTTACGATCAAGGCGAGGACAGCGATCTCCTGATCACCGAGCGCGACGGGTTCGGTGGCGCTGCCACCGTGCGCGCGCGCGATATCTACTCCGCGACCCTCGGCTTCGAGCGCGTCAATGCCACGCGCGAGTTCGATGGGCCCTTCCACGACGTCCTGCTCACCGGGACCGTGGCGCGGGCGGGTTGGGGCAGCCTCTCGTTGTCGTGGGAGCGTTCCACCGACTCGGCGCAGGAAGAACCCGACGATGTGGCACCCGGCGTCCAGCCCCGGCACTTCGTCGCCGGCGTGCTCAACGCGCAGATCTCCGAGCACCACGACCTGACCCTGTTCGCGGGCGAGCGCCGCGGCGGAAGGGCCTGCACCGCCGGCACCTGCTACGAAGTGCTGCCATTCGAAGGCGTGGAGATGCGGCTGACGAGCCGGTTTTGAGGAGCGCGGCCGCTACCAGGCCATGATGCTGTAGCCGGCGTCCACCATCATCACTTCACCCGTGACGCCGCTGCCGAGGTCCGAGAGCAGGAACAGCGCCGCCTTGCCGACTTCGTCCTTCGTGATGTTGCGCTTGAGCGGAGCCTTGTCGGCGTGCTTCTTCAGCATGTCGGTGAAGCCGTGGATGCCGCGCGCGGCTAGGGTGCTGACCGGCCCGGCCGAGATCGCGTTGACTCGAATGTTCTTCGGCCCCAGCTCGTAGGCGAGCTGGCGGACGCTTTGCTCGAGCACCGCCTTGGCGCTGCCCATCACGTTGTACGAGGGCACCGCGCGCTCGGCCGCCAGGTAGGAAAGCGTGACGATGCTGCCGCCCTGCTTCTCGAGCAACGGCATCAGTCGGTTTGTCACGTTGAGCAACGAATAGGCGCTGACGTCGAGCGCGAGCTGGAATCCCTCGCGCGACGTGGCGACGAAGGCGCCTTCCAGATCTTCCTTGCGTGCGAACGCGATCCCGTGCACGAACATCTCCAGCGATCCCCACTCGCTCTCGAGTCGGCGGGCGACGGCGTCGATCGTCTCGTCTCGCGTCACGTCGCATTCGAGCACGAATGAGCCCGGAATCTGTGCCGCCAGCTCCTCGACCATGCTCTTGAATCGCTCGCCTGCGTATGTCAGACACAGCTTTGCGCCGGCCTGATGCAGGATCTGGGCGATCGCCCACGACAGGCTGCGATGATTGGCGACACCCATCACCAGCGCGTGCTTGTTGGCGAGATCGATGGTTAGCATTCGAGTTCCTCTGATGCCGCGCCGCGCTCGACGGAAGCCGGTCGCGATCGCGACTCGAGCCGCGCCTACGCCACGCGGCGCCTCTCCCAGACGCGGATCGGCAGGATGATGACCTGCACGCCGCTGAACTGCAGCCGGCGCTGGATCGAGAACGCCGTCTCGTGGTGGAGCGAGCGTGTGAACAGGTTCTCGCGCTGGAACACGAGCTGCCCCGCGAACACCACCGGCCGCCGGAACTCCTTGACCAGATCCATGCAGATGCCTTCCAGCTCCTGGATCAGGTCGGTGCCGAGGGTGAAGCGATACTCCGCGTAGTGACCCAAGCGCTGCGTGAGATGTAGGTACTTCTCCAGATCCTCCCGCACCTTCTGCTCGAGCGCGTGAAGGTTCTGCACTCCTTTGAACTGCCCCGAGTCGACGAGTCCGACCGAGCAGAACACGAAGTTCTTGAAGTGGCGCGGGAACATGCGCTGGACCGACAGCAAGGTGTGAATGCCGAGACCGGCATAGGACTCGACCAGCACGATCGCCGTCGGTCCGTCGGGCGCGAGCTCGGTCTGCTTCGGCTCCGGCAGCGGCAGGTTGGTGAGCGCTTCGTCGAGCGACGAGAGCAGCCGCCGCACCCGCCAGTAGTGCGCGCGCACGACGAAGCAGAACACGATCAGGCTGCCGGTGACGGCGAGCGTGACCCAGCCGCCCTCGAGGAACTTCAGCACCGCGGTCACGATCAGGATGCCGCCGGTCACGATGGTTCCGGTGCCGGCGACCATCAAGCGCCGGCGCCAATGGGCATGCTGGTGCCGGTCGTTCCACCAGTGGCGCACCATGCCGAGCTGAGAGAGCGTGAAGGTCATGAACACGTTGATCGAGTACATGACCACCAGCAAATCCACGGAGCCGCGCGTGTAGAACAGGATCAACGCGGCGGCGAACCCCATCGTCAGGATGCCGTTTTGCGATACCAGCCGCTCGGACAGATGTGCGAAGCGTTTGGGCACCCACTGATCGACCGCCATCGCCGCAAGCGTGCGCGGTCCGGCGAGAAAGCCGGTCTGCGCCGCGACGAACAGCAGCGCGCCTTCGGAGAGCAGCGTGAGCCACACGAATGGTGCGCCGACGTCAACGGTGCCGACGCGCCAGCCGCGCGTGAGCTGTTCCCAGAGCGAAGCGTTCAACGTCTTCGGTGGCTCGTATGGCGTCTGATTCAGCAGGTAGCAGAGCAGGATGCCCCCGGCCGTGAACGCGAGCGAGATCGCCATGTAGAGCATGGTCCGCTTGCCGGTCTCGACTCTGGGCTCCTGCAGGATGTCGGTGCTGTTGCTCACGGCTTCGATTCCGGTGAACGTGCCGCCGCCGAGCGAGTAGGCGCGCAGGAAGATCATGATCATGCCGAACATGCCGAGCTCCGAGACCGTGCGGTTCGTGTCCTGGAGGGCTTGGGGAACGAGCTGCGGCACCGCTGCCGTGTGGCCGAAGATGCCGATCAGGATCAACGCCACATGCGTGAACAGGAATGCTATGAAGATCGGCGTCAGGATGACCACCGACTCCTTGACGCCGCGCAGATTGAGTCCGGTGAGAGCCGTGACGACGACGAGGTCGACAGGGAGCCGCAGGAACGCCCATTCGGCGGGCAGCAGAGAGAAGATCGCTTCGACGCCCGAAGCCACGGAGATCGCGATCGTCAGGATGTAGTCGATCACCAGCGCGGACCCGGAGACGATGCCGGGCGTCGGACCGAGCAGATTGGTCGCGACCAGATAGCCGCCGCCTCCGGACGGGAACAGCTCGATGATCTGGCTGTACGAGGCGGAGATGAGGAACACGGTCAGCACCATCGCGATCACCAGGTAGAGCGCGAGATGGTAGTGACCGCCGAGGTGCAGGTAGGCCTGCTGCGGCCCGTACGCGGAGGAGGAAAGCCCGTCGGACCCTAAGCCCACCCAGGCGAAAAACGCGACCAGCGCCAGATGATGGTGAATGCGCGGGTCGAAGAAGTTCTTCGGAGCGCCCAGCAATACCCCGCGCCATCGGTCGAGCACAGGCGCGAATCTAGTGGCTCCGACGCAACGAATCAAGACGGCCGCGCCGGTGACGTCGAAGCCGCGTGCTAGCATCGACTCGATGCGCACGCGTCCCAAGCAGCGCGGCGAGCCGGCGCTCGGGTCCCTCGCTTCGGTCGAACGAACCGTGATCGCGTGCGAGCGCTGCCCGCGATTGCGCGAGTTCTGCGAGCGGATCGCGCGCGAGAAGAAGCGCGCGTTCCGCAGCCAGGACTACTGGGGCAAGCCGGTCCCGGGATTCGGAGACCCGCGGGCGCGCCTGCTGATCGTCGGGCTCGCGCCCGCCGCGCACGGCGGTAACCGCACCGGCCGGGTGTTTACCGGCGACTCGAGTGGAGACTGGCTGTACGAGGCGCTTCATCGGTACGGATTCGCGAGCCAGCCCGAGTCGGTCGGCCGCGGAGACGGACTCCGGTTGCGCGACTGTTACGTGACTGCCGCGCTACGCTGCGCGCCGCCCGCGAATCGGCCGGCGCCCGCCGAGCTGGACCGCTGCCGCCCTTATCTCGAGGCCGAGATCCGATTGCTCCCGCGCGTGCGTGTGGTGGTGACGCTGGGGCGGATCGGCCACGACGCCTGGCTGCGCGCCTCCGGTTGGACGGAGCGCCTGTCGCCGCGCGTCCGCCCCAAGTTCGGGCACGCGATCGAAACGCGAATGCCCGACGGCACGGTCGTGCTCGCTTCGTATCACCCGAGCCGCCAGAATACGAATACGGGCAAGCTCACGCGCCCGATGTGGCACGGTATCTTTCGCCGGACCCAGGAACTGGTGAACTCATGAACGATCGGAAACCTCGAACCGCGACGTACAACCGTCTCGAGGTCGACCGGATCCTCGCCACGGCCAAGCAGCTCGAACAGAGAATCGAGGAGCGCTTTCCGGGATCGGGCCTGAAGGGTATCGCCACGGAGTTGATCGGCGTCGCCGGCCGCGGTCAGCAGCGACTCGATCGCCTGCACGGGCCGCTGTGGTCGCGCCGGGGAGTCGCGATCGGCGGCATCGTCATCTTGGTGCTGCTCGCCGTGCTGGCGGTGGTCCCCGCCTTTCGAGCGTCCCAGGAGATCGGCAGTCGGGCGGACGTTTTTCAAGCCACAACGGCTTTCATCGACGAGCTGGTGCTGCTCGGGATCGCGATCGTGTACCTCATGGGTCACGAGGGCCGAGGGAAACGCTCGGTCGCACTCGCTGCGCTCTATGAGCTTCGCAGCATGGCCCACGTGATCGACATGCATCAGCTCACGAAGGACCCCGAGCACATTCTGTACCGGCGCGCCGCGAGCACCGAGTCGTCACTATCGCGCAGGATGACCCGCTTCGAGCTGGGACGTTACCTCGACTATTGCTCGGAGATGCTCTCGCTGGTGAGCAAGATGGCCGCGCTTCACGTTCAGGATCTTAGGGACCCGGTCGTGCTGGGAGCGGTTCGTGACGTGGAGTCGCTGACGGGCAATCTCCAGAACAAGATCTGGCAGAAGAAGCAGATTCTGGATGCGTCCCTCGCGCGAAGAGTGAAGCGGAGCGCGGCGGGTCTCTCGGCCGCTCGTGCCGAATCCCGGACCGCGAGCGAACCGAGCGCGGCGAACGCCACGAAGGCCGTGGTCCAAGCAGCCGAGAATCCCATACCTGGATCGAAGCCGCGCTAGGTCTCACGGAAGCGACTCAGCTTGGCGTCGACGTTGGGACTACCCGGCTACGCGGGCCAGGCGCCGAGCAGTCGTCTCAGCACCACGAGCTGGCCGAGATGGTAGGCGTTGTGGTCGGCGAGGATCAGCGCCTCGCGCAACAGCGTGTGCTTGGGAGCGTGCGGTAGCGGCGCCAGCAGGTCGCGGCCGGGATCGGCGACCAGGCGGCGCATCGCCTCGAGATCCGTGCGGAATGCTCGCGCGCTGCGTTCCCAGCCGTCAGGGCTCGGCGGCGCGTCCGTGTCCGGCCAGTAGCCCGCGGGAAACTCCGGCGACTTGTGCTTCGGGTCGCGACTGTACTCGAGCAGATCCGATTGGGTGATCCGCAGATGCTCGAGCAACCGCCAGGGCGTGTACGGAACGCCCGGAACCTTGGCGCCGCGCAGCGCCTTCGGAAAATCCTCGATCACGGCGTCGAAGTCTTCGTGCGCTCCACGTCCCGCGAGCAACGAGGACACGTGGTCGCGCAGCTTCTGATCCTGGCTCATCGTGCTCTCCGGGATTTCGTTCGCGAACGAGCGCCATATCGCGCGCCAGACTTCGCACGGTGCGAGAAAGCTCTTGACCGATACCGCGTCCCGCGCGCATGGTCCATGCGACATCTTTCGGGTGCCCACAAAGGGTAAGAGGGAAGAGGGGTGAAAGTCCCCCACGGTCCCGCCACTGTGATGGGCGCCAGGGGCTCACGTGCCACTGACCGCGAGGTCGGGAAGGCGAGCCCGCAGCGGCCCTGAGTCAGGAAACCTGCCCGAAAGCCATCGCCCAGACGCTTCGAACGAGAGCGTCGGCGGGGACGGCGTCTCAGGCCCTTCCTTCCGATGCTCGCGGAGGCGGGGCCTTTCGATTGAGGCGCGCGCGACGCCGTGATCGTTCCCATCATGCTCGCCTGGCTCGAGGCCGACTCCCTGGCCTCGCGACCGGCACTTGCGCCCGAGACGACCGCCGTCGGGCTGCGGCAACCGCTGCCACGCTGGGCGCTCGGCGATTCCGTCTTCGTACTGCCTGAAGTGCGTGTTCCGGGCGAGCGGCCGAAGTCGGAGAGTCGCCGGCGCGCGCCGACCGGCTTCGTCACCGACCTCGTGCCGGCGAAGCACACGCGTGCGCTCGCGACCGTTGCCGACGTGCTCCAGCAGGCCGCGGGCGTCCATGTCATCCAGTACGGCGGGCTCGGCTCGTTCAGCACCGTGTCGCTGCGCGGCTCGCCCGCGAACCAGGTCGCGCTCTACCTCGACGGCACACCGCTCACGTCTCCCGCGCACGGCACCGTCAACCTCGCCGATCTGCCGGCGACCGCGGTCGAGCGGATCGAGGTCTACCGCGGCGCCGGACCGTTCGGCTTCGGCACCGGGCCCGGCGGGGCGATCAACGTCGTGACGCTCTCGGCCACGACCCGCGCCGAAGTGCGCAGCGCCCGCGGCGCGTGGGATACGTGGGAGGGCCGAGCGTCGCTCTCCGGCTCGCGCGGCCCGCT
>DASQFU010000244.1:0-8064 GCA_035632955.1 Candidatus Limnocylindria bacterium | reverse complement strand
TGGTCAGCTCGTCCAGGACGTCGTCCGTCGCGATGCAGCCGTTGAACACACCGTAGATGTTGTTCGGCCCGGGGTTCAACGTTGCGGTGGTGATGAGATCGATGTACGCCAGCGTCACGCCAGACACGTTCGAGAAGTTCGGATCCGCCAGGTCGACGTTGAACACGCTGACCAGGTTGGGCTCGAAGCCTTCGTTGAACGCGGCTTCCGCGAAGCCGTCGCCCTGCACGAACACGCCGCGCGGCTGTGTCGTACCCGGAGAGCCAACGGTCACGAAGTCGTTGATCAGAGCCCATTCATCGTCACTGCGATTGTCGTAGGGGCCCCACATCCCGGCGTTGAGGTCGCCGGTATGGACGACCACCATCCGGTAGAACGCACGCAGCATTTCCGCGGTCGGTCCGTGCACGGAGTAGCGGCGGAAATTGCCCGCTCCATCGCCCAACAGGCCGCTGCCGGCTCGGGCTGCAATCGCGTTCGCGCCGCGGCTACCGAAGCCGCCGCCCGTCGTGTCGAGGGACTCGGATGCCTTGACCTGATAGATGTCGAAGATCGTCCCGCCCTGACCCTTGTTGTCACGAACCGAGACGGCGTTGTTGCCACCCACGTTCGTCGGTGCACCGGTGACGCCGTCGAACAGCGCGAAGTCGCCGCGTGCGGACCAACCGTTGTGAGCGCCCCGATGAGTCGCCGAGGTCAGGCCGCTGGAATCCGCGACCGAAACCCAGACGCGCTCGTCGCCGCGCGAGTCGTTGTTGTCCACGTACAGCATGCAGGCACGGCCGACACCCTGACCGCCCGCCGGCTGGATCAGCTTCCAGTTGTCCGGAAGCACTCCGAACTGCTGCCAGCGGTGTCCGTCGAAGTTCGACTCGGTGAGCTGCGGATAGATGATGTTCGTGTCCGGTGAGGCATCGAACGTGGTGATCGGATCCCCGATCACCGAGGCGCGGAAGAAGTACTGGACACTCGTACCGGGCGTGAACTGACCGTCCGGCATGATCTTCGTGTACTCCTCCGTCGTCGGCGTTCCCGGGTAGCCGCTTTGAGTCGGCGGCAGCGCCGCGGTCCACGGTGGCGGATACGTCCCGCCCGCCGCGTCACAGTCGATGTTCGGATCGGTGGTCACACCCGACGTGTCCTGCAGGAAGCACCGGTTCTTGAGGATGCCGAGGTTGTCCCTCAGTCCTCCCTGCACTTCCGCATCGTGATACGTCGTCTGCCAGCCACCGCCCGTCAGCGACACCGCGATAATGCCGCGGTTGAAGTTCGGGAAGATGTTGGATTCCAACGTGTCCATGCGAGCGCTGTTCCAGCTGTTCTGATCCCAGTCGTCCACGCCGGGCGTACTGACGAGATCCGGGTGCCGGGTACCGGACGCGCCATTGCCGCCGGTTCCGAACACACCGCGATTGCCCAGATAGGACTCCCAGAAGTTGCTGCTGGCCGCGTTCGCCACGGCGATCGTCGGGCTGGTCGGGACCTGACGCAACCCGCTCAGCTTGTTGCCCTTCGCCACGTAGTTCCCCGGACCGGGAAGAATGCGGAAGATCATGTCGGTCCGCCCGTTCGGAATGAACGAGGTCACGAACGTGGAGTCGCCGGGAACGTTCGGCGCCAGGGTGTTCCCCGTTGCCTGAGCGATGTTGAGCCCACTCCTCACCAACGCGCTGGTGGTGTCGAAGTTCGGCGAGGCCGTCAGGTTGACCGTCTCGTTGCGTGGGAAGGAGTCGTTGATCCATTCCCAGATGTCGACCGAGATGGCCGGCGTCGGAGCGTCGATGAACACCAAGGACACGTTGTCCATGTAGTACCCGTCAGCCGCCGAGCAGTCCGTCGTGATGCCGAACTGCTGGCACAGCGACACGCGGTGAACGACTGCACGGATCGAGTCCGGGATGTTGTTCGCATTCGACGTCTTGATCAACGACTGGGCGTAGAATCCCTCATTGGCGTTTCCGAAGCTCGAGCCGAAACACTGCGGATCCGGGTTGAAGAACCCGCTGCCGCTGAAACACGGCTCACGCCACGTCGGAACCCCGTTCGCGTTGTTGACCGGATAGACCTGGACGCCGTACTGAATCAGGCCGCCATAGGTAAACAGGTCGCCGCGCCCGTAGAACTCGTCCATGCGGACGTTGATATCGCCGTCCACCTGAGCGATCTCGGTGTCGATGCCCATGGAGTTGTAGGAGCCGACTCCAGCGGATCGAAGGTTGACCGTCGGGCTGATGATGCCGTGATTACGCTCCTGCTCCGCCTGCGGATCTCCCACAGTGAACGGACCCGTGGCGGCGTCTCCGTCGTCCTCGTCACCGTCCTTGACGATCCTGCCGACCATGTCGCACTGCCGGCGGGCATCGCCCGGATCACCGCACAAATCGGTGTAGGTCAACGGATCGAGCAGCTCGGTATGGAAGTAGATTCCCGGCGGCTTGCCGGTCCCCTTCCAGGCCGCAGAGGCGGCTGTGGCCACGGCATTGTTGATCGACCCGGGCGCCTCGAAGTCACCATCGGAAGCCGCCCAAGCCTGCGTGAACCCGGCGTCCTTGAATCCGCCGGTCAGCAGGACTTCGTCGATCACCGCAGCTCCACGACCCAGCGAGGTGTAGTTGACTGCCGCCCCGATGAAGTCGTCGAAGTTTCGGTTGGTCTTGACGCGGAACACCACCCGCACGCGATTGGACGACGCGCCACGGATCGCCGTCAGCGCGGCGGCCGGGATCGTCGCCGAGAAGCTCGGCGTCGCATCGGCGGTGTCGGCCGGATTGTTTCCGGCCCGGCTCAACATCTCGTGATACGGAAGCGCCTCGTCTTGCTCGTTGACACGCAGCACTTCCGAGAACCAGCGGCGCTGCTTGTCGTAGATCGTCGTGATATTCGAGCCGTCGGAGTACTCGCCCGCCCCGTCTTCAGCCGGAGCGCCGACGTACACCATGAACGAGTCCACCGGGTGGCAGGTCGTCGTCGTGCAAGCCGGGAATCCCGCGCTCGCACTGATGAAGTTGCCGTTCACCCTGGCGAGCGGATCCCGGTCGTACCATCCCGTGATCGCGGCGACGTTGGTGCTGTTCAACGTCGACATGCGCGTCCGGTACCGGAACGATACCGTCAGGTCGACGCCGTTCTGCACGAACACGTCGCGGTACAGCAACTGATCCCATTGCTGCATGTAGCCCGGGAACCGCTTGTTGACGAACACGGTGGACGTGCTCGCCTGGCGGCCCGTGAACTGGATCGTGGTCTCGTTGTAGTAGTTACTCGTGCCTCCCAACGCGCCCGTGCCTGCCCCGCCGGGACCGGACACCTCGTCGCGCGAGGTCAGGTCGTTGTGGGCGCGCAGACCGGCCCACGCCGAGAAACCACCCGACGTGCCGACCGAGTTGGTTTCGCCCGCGGGGTCCCAGCCTACCGGCTGGCTGCCGGGACCGGGAACGTTACGGCCCGGATCACGGTGCCAACCACCCGTCACGCCATTGGTCCGCTTGTTCGCGGCGCCCTGGTTGATGACGTAGTTGGAGATGTTGCCGTAGTCGAGAGCCCACCACGGACGGGCATTGTCCGGGCTGCTGAGCTGAAGGAACGGATAGTTCGGACGGTACGGCCACCAGCCCTGCAGCGAATCCGTCTCGCCCGGCTGGAAGTCGTCGAACGTCCAGGCTCCGTCCTTGCCGGCGAGCGTGCCGTTGAACCGAGCGGGCCCGCTGCCGATGTGGAACGGACCGTAGCCACCGGCATCGCCCTTATACGGCAGAGGCCGGGGTCCGGTGGTCGCGATATGGCCAATGAAGATCGTGTCCGGGTCGCCGGGCGCCGAACTGCGCAGACGCGCGAGACTCTTGCCGCTGAGGTCTTTGTTAATCATGCGCGGCTTGACGTCGAACAGGTCGTCGGCCAACTGCGCCGAAGCCGGCCCCGGGTTCGTCAACAAGGCCACTGCTCCCCCGAACAGGCAGAGCAATGTGACGAACTTCTTTCTCATGTGACTACCTCCATCGTCGCAATGCATGGCAAAGCGAAGTCTTCCGAGTACGGTTGCGAGCGAGGTGTCGCCAAGCGAATCCGCCAGCGGACTCTCAGAGGGTTCGGAGAGTTGCGCCGGCTTTGGCTGCACTGACGAGTGCTATCCCCCCTTTCCGCTGCCGGCTCCGCCCATGGCAATTTGAGGACGGGTCGGCATCGACGCATGCGCGATCTCGTGAACGAGTCGCTGACTGGCTGAAACCGCTACCGTTTCGCACCATTCCAGCGACCGCGGAACTTGAGGTGCAGTTGGGGGTATGGAGGACCGTTCTACTACCCCAGCACGTCGGGAAGGCTAGGCCGGGTGACAGGTCTCTGTCAATCTGTTTTTTTCCTGTGACTTGGGAGCGTTGAGTCGCGTTCGCCGATGATCGCCAGCCGGGCGCCCGACGCGATCGCCCAGGCTCGATCCTGGGTCGCAACCAGCACCGGAGAGCGAGCGCTCCGCTCGCGAACCAAGGCTGCAACGCCCATGCGGCGCTCCGGGTCCAGCCCGGCGGTCGGCTCGTCGAGGGCAACGAGGCTCGCAGGCGAGATCAAGGCCCCGATTATCTCTACCAGTCGCTTCTCTCCGGTCGAAAGCGTCCAGGTTCTTCGATTCATGAAGCTTGCGGCGTTGAAACCGAGCCGTGCGAGCATCTCGGCTGCGCCCGCGCGCGCCTCCTCCGCCCGAACGCCACGAGAGCACGCCGCGAACACGATCTCGTCCGCGACCTCCTCCTCGAAGATCTGAAGCTCCGGATACTGGAGCGCCACGATGGGAGGAGGATGCGAGTCAATCTCCCATTCCACATCGACTTGGTCGAGCGGCTCGAGGCCGGCGACCGCCCCGATCACGACGCTCTTGCCGGCCCCGTTCGGACCGATCAGCGCCGTGATCCCGCGCGACGCGACCGCAATCTCCTGCGGCTCGCGAACCATCACCCGCCGCCCGTTCGCGCCCGAGTGGCAGGCAATCCGAATCGTCAGAGCCACGACGGTCCCTGTGTCAACTCGTGTTTCATCGCGCAACTCCGGTGGCCCAAGCTCTGGAAGGTCGCCGATGCGAACGATGCGATGGGCCGCGGCGCGCTCGGCCGGATCCTGCGTCGCCCAAAGCACTCCCAACCCGTTCTCTAGCTCGGCCGAGACACGCTCCATCACGAGCACACGCGCGGCGTCGTCGAGATGTGCGGTGGGCTCGTCGGCGATCAGGAGGTCGGGGCCGGCCGCGAGGGCCGCGGCGAGCAGTACGAGCTGCTGGCGGCCGGCCGACAGGCTCGCCGGGTCACGTTCCAGGTCGGATTCCAGACCGAAGGCAAGGGCGACACGGTGAACGCTGGCCTCCAGCTCCGGTTCGGGCCGGCCGAGATTGCGGCTCGCAAAGGCAAGCTCTTCCATTACCGTCGGCTGGAGAAGCTGACTGCTCGGGTCCTGGAGCACGACGGCGATGCGGGATCGCGCGCCGCCGGCTCGCAACGGACGACCATCCAGCTCGAGCGTTCCGCGAGCGATCGGCCAAAGGCCGGCGGTCGCGAGCAGCAGAGTGGTCTTTCCGCCACCGTTCGGGCCCGCGACGGCGACCCACTCCCCGCTTCGGACCGAGAGCGACGCTCCGCGGACGATCGGCTCGCCGGCCCCGGGAGGCGTGACCCAGAGATCCCGGGCGACCAGCTCGCTCACCGCGCCGACTGCTTCCAGGCCGCGAGCGCCGCCTCCGCCACTTCGCGCAACGGCCGTCCGCTGCGTTCCGCCGCCGCCCGCACCGACTCGAACTCCGGCGCCGCACGCTGATCGCCGCCCGGGAGGGATGCCACCTTCAGCGCCACGACGCCGAAGGGGGTCTCGACCTCGACCTGGTGGCGCTCGAGCTCGAAGCGTTGCTCCTCCCGCACCCGCACGCCGAGCGAGCTCGTCTCCCTCAGCAGGAAGTGCGCGAGCGCGCTCGCCCGCTCGGGCTCGGTCACCACCACCAGCCAGGAGCCGGAACGACCTTTCTTCATCACCGCCGGCACCAGCATCGCGTCCAGCGCTCCTGCTTCGAGCAGTCGGGCGAGCGTCGCGGCGACGAACTGCGGATTCTCGTCGTCGAGCGCGGTTTCGAGCACCGCGACCCGGCGCCGCCCGATCGGCGCCGGGTCGACCGCGCCGATCAGCACCCGCAGCACGTTGGGCTGGGCCTTGAGGTCCGTCGCTCCGGCGCCGGTCCCGACCCGTTCGAGCCGGAACGGCGGAGGCTCGCTCCAACGCTGGACCAGGGTCGTCACGAGTGCGGCGCCGGTCGGCGTCACCAGCTCGGCCTCGAGATCCGGCATCTCGACCGGCGCGCCGCGCAACAGCAGTGCCGTCGCAGGTGCTGGGACCGGGATCAAACCGTGCTCCGATTGGACCGCGCCGCGCCCGAGGCGGAGCGGCGAAGCGAACACCTCGGTGACGTCGAGCGCGCGCAATCCTTCGATCGTGCCGACGATGTCGACCAGCGCATCGGCCGCTCCGACCTCGTGGAAGTGCACCTTCTCGACGGTGCTGCCGTGCACTTCCGCCTCGGCCGCCGCCAGACGCGCGAACACGAGCTTTGCGCGCTCGCGCACCACGGGCTCCAGTGCGGCCTGATCGAGGATCGCGTGGATGTGATGAAGATGCCGGTGCGGCTGCCGGGTGCCGACGTGGACGTCGACGCGAGCGCCGACGAACGGACCCCGCCGGGCCGTGCCGACCTCGATCCGCACGCCTTCCAGTCGCAGCCGCTCGGGCAAGGCGGCGAGCTCCGCCGCCGGCCAGCCGGCCGACACCAGAGCGCCGAGGCACATATCGCCGCTGATCCCAGAGAAGCAGTCGAAATAGGCGATGCGCACGCTTCCTCCGCCGCTCAGTTGACCGCCGCCGGCGCGGCGGTCAGCGGCGATCTCCCGCGGTGTTGACCAGATGCGCCGCGTAGCCGGCGCCGAAGCCGTTGTCAATGTTGACCACCGTCACCCCCGGCGCGCACGAGTTGAGCATCGCGAGCAGGGGTGCCAACCCGCGAAAGTGAGACCCGTAGCCGATGCTGGTCGGCACGGCGATCAAGGGCCGGTCCACGAGTCCCGCGACGACGCTCGGCAGCGCGCCTTCGAGCCCGGCGACGACCACCACCACCCGCGCCCCGCGCAGCTCGGCACGGTGACGGAGCAGGCGATGAAGTCCCGCCACCCCGACGTCCACCAGCAGCTCCGCCCGGCTGCCGAGCACGCGCGCCGTGAGCAGCGCCTCTTCGGCCACCGGCAGGTCGGCGGTCCCGGCGCACACGACCAGCACCCGCCCGCGGGACGCCTTGGCTCGTCGCCGATGCTGCCGCACCACGACCGCGCGCGCGCGCTCGTGCACTTCCGCGGCGGGGAACGCGGCCTGCAGCGCCGCCCGGCTCTGCTCGTCGACGCGCGTCGCCAGCACCACGGTGCTGCGGCGCGCGAGCCGCTCGACGATCGACACCATCTGCGCCGGCGACTTGCCCAGACCGAACACCACCTCCGGGAAGCCGAGCCGCAACCCGCGCTGGTGGTCGAGCGTCGCGAACTCCAGGCGCTCGAGCGGCGCCTCGGTGATCGCGCGCGCCGCCGCGGCCGGCGTCACTCGCCCGCGCTGCACCCGGCCGAGCAGCGCCTTGAGCTCAGCCGGACGCACCGATCTCCTCGGCCGCGAGCTCGGCGGACTCGACGGCCAGCGATTCCCACCCCTCCGCCGCCAGCGCTTCCAGGTAGCTCGCGAGCAGCGCGCCCAGTTCCTCGGCGGTGCGCGCGTGGTTCACGTGCTCGCGCACGCGCGCGCTGTTCGGCAGACCCTTGATGTACCACGCGACGTGCTTTCGCATCTCGCGCGCCGCGGTCACGGGTCCGGCTTCCGCCACCATCATCGCGAGATGGCGCACGCCCGCGCGCAAGCGATCGCCGGCGCTCGCGGGCGCGAGCCGCTCGCCGCGCTCGTAAAACGACCGCACGCGCCGGAACACCCACGGGTCTCCGAACGCCGCGCGCCCGAGCATCACCGCGTCGCACCCGGTCGTCTCCAGCATGCGCACCGCATCCT
>DASQFU010000243.1:0-5699 GCA_035632955.1 Candidatus Limnocylindria bacterium | reverse complement strand
GTCAGTGTGACGGGCGGCACGATCACGGCTGTCACACCGGCGGCGGCGGAGCCGGAGCGGGGCACGGCCGACCAGATCGTGGACGCGCGGGGCGCCGTGCTGGCGCCCGGGCTCGTGGACCTCCACGTGCATCTGAGGGAGCCGGGCCAGTCGTCCAAGGAGACCATCGCCACCGCGACACGCGCCGCGGCCGCCGGCGGTTTCACGTCGGTGTGCGGCATGCCCAACACGCAGCCGGTCGTCGACCATCCCGCCCTGATCGAGTGGGTGCTCGCCCGCGCTCGCGCGGCCGGACGTTGCCGCGTCCATCCGCTGGCGGCGGTGACGGTCGGCCAGCGGGGCGACGTGCTCGCGGACTTCCTGGCGCTGAAACAGGCGGGGGCCGTCGCACTGTCCGACGACGGGCAGCCGATCGCGTCCGCCGAGATCATGCGTCGCGCGCTCCAGTACGCGCGCCACGCCGACTTGCCGATCGTCGCGCACGAGGAAGATCCGAGCTTGCGCGGCCGCGGCGCCATGAACGAGGGCCCGGCCGCGACCCGGCTCGGCGTGCGCGGCATCCCCGCCGCTGCCGAGACGGTCATGGTTCGCCGCGACATCGAGCTGGCGGAGCTGACGGGCGGGCGCCTGCACTTCGCTCATCTTTCCTGCGCCAGCTCGTTCGCGGCGCTGTGCGACGCGAAGCGTCGCGGGCTCGCGGTCACGGGTGAGACCTGCCCGCACTACTTCGCGCTCACCGACGATGCCGTCGGCGATTACGACACGCACGCCAAGATGAACCCACCGCTGCGCTCGGAGCGTGACCTCGAAGCCACGCTCGCAGCGATCGCGGATGGCGCCGTCGACTGTCTCGCCACCGACCATGCGCCGCACACGGCCGAGGAGAAGCGGCAGCCGTTCGAGCTGGCTCCGTTCGGGATCGTCGGGCTCGAGACCGCGCTCGGGCTGACGATCACGCGACTGGTCCGCGCGGGGCATGTCTCGCTGGCGCGGGCGCTCGAGCTGTGGACCGAATCACCGCGGCGAATCTTCGGACTGCCCGAGGTGCGTATCGAGTCCGGCTATCCGGCCGACCTGGTGCTGCTCGATCCCTTGGCCGAATGGACGGTCGATCCCCAGCGGTTCCACACCAAGGGAAGGAACACGCCGTTCGGCGGCTGGACGCTCACCGGCCGCGTTTTGATGACGGTGTGCGGCGGCGTCGTGACCCATCGCGATCCGTCCTTCGAGCCGGCTCCGGCGCCGGCGTCGCCGATCGAAGTGCGGTCGTGATGCGCAGGCCAGCCGCACTGCTGGCGCTCGAGGACGGCCGCGTGTTCCGCGGCGAATCGTTCGGCGCCCGCACCGAGAGCACCGGCGAGGTCGTGTTCAACACGGCGATGAGCGGATACCAGGAAGTGCTGTCCGACCCCTCGTACTGCGGGCAGATCGTCACGTTCACGTATCCGCTGCTCGGCAACTACGGCGTCAACGACGAGGACTGGGAGAGCGACAAGCTGCGCGCGCAGGCGGTCGTGTGCCGCGAGGTGTGCGACGTCCCGAGCAACTGGCGGTCGCAGGGACGCCTCGAAGACCTGCTGGAGGTGCGCGGCGTGCCCGGGATCTGCGGCGTCGACACGCGCGCGCTCACCCGCCACCTGCGTGATCGCGGCGTCATGCGGGGTTGCCTTTCAGCTGTCGATCTCGATCCCGACGCGCTGGTCGAGAAGGCGCGCCGGAGCCCGAGCATGCTCGGACTCGCGCTCGCCGATCTCGTCACCTGCTCGGAGCCCTACTGGTGGACCGAGGGCGGCCCCGCCGAGCAGCCGGATGCCGGCGACCAAGCCGGCGGCGATCGGCCGCTTGCGGTCGTCTACGACTTCGGCGTCAAGTACAACATCCTGCGCCGGTTGCGCGCCGAAGGCTTTCGTGTGCGCGTGGTTCCCGCGCGCACCCCGGCGCGCGACGTGCTGGCGCTCGAGCCGGACGGCGTCGTGCTGTCGAATGGACCCGGAGATCCGGAGCCGCTCGCTTTCGCGGCCGCCGCGGCGCGCGAGATCGCGCACGCCGTGCCGACGTTCGGTATCTGCCTCGGGCACCAGTTGCTCGGGCTCGCCTTCGGCGGCCGTACGGGCAAGCTCAAGTTCGGCCATCGCGGCATCAACCACCCGGTGATCGACCGGCGCACCGGCGCGGTCGAGGTCACGTCGCAGAACCACGGCTTCCACGTCGACGGCGGTTCGCTGCCGGCGGGCGAGTTCGAGCTCACCCACGTGAGCGCGAACGACGGAACGCTCGAGGGCATGGTTCACCGGCGGCTACCCGTGCTCTCGTGCCAGTACCACCCCGAGGCGAGCCCGGGCCCTCACGACGCGCGCCCCTGGTTCCGCGCATTTCGAGAGTCGGTGGTCGAGCATCGGCAGACCGCGGAGATCGCCTGATGCCCCTCGACCCCACGCTCAAGAAGGTGATGGTGCTCGGCGCCGGACCGATCGTGATCGGACAGGCGTGCGAGTTCGATTATTCGGGCACGCAGGCGTGCCGGGTGTTGAAGTCGCTCGGGATCGAGGTCGTGCTGCTCAACTCGAACCCGGCGACGATCATGACCGATCCCGAGTTCGCCGACCGGACCTACGTCGAGCCGCTGACGCCGGAGATCGCCGAGCGCATCCTCGAGCGCGAGCGCCCGGATGCGCTGCTGCCGACGCTCGGCGGGCAGACCGCGCTCAATCTCGCGGTGCGGCTGGCCCACAGCGGCGCGCTCGAGCGTCATGGCGTGCGCCTGATCGGCGCCTCGCTGGAGGCGATCGAGACCGCGGAAGACCGCGACCGCTTCAAGCGTGCCATGGAGTCGGCGGGACTCGCGCTCCCGCGGAGCAGCTACGCGACCAACGTCGCCGAGGCGGTCAGGCTGGGCGAATCGCTCGGCTATCCGCTCGTGATCCGCTCGTCGTTCACGCTCGGCGGCAAGGGCTCGGGTCTCGTCCACGACCGGCGGCAATTGCGCGAAGCCGCGCGCTTCGGGCTCGCCGCGAGCCCGAACGGCTCGATCCTGATCGAGGAGAGTCTGCTTGGATGGAAAGAGTTCGAGCTCGAAGTGATGCGGGATCGCGCGGACAACTGCGTGGTCGTGTGCTCGATCGAGAACTTCGACCCGATGGGCGTGCACACGGGCGACAGCATCACGGTCGCGCCCGCGCAGACGCTGAGTGATCGCTGCTATCAGGCGATGCGCGACGCGGCGCTGCGCGTGATGCGCGCGATCCGGGTCGAGGCCGGCGGATCGAACATCCAGTTCGCGGTTCATCCCAGGACCGGCGAGATGCGCGTGATCGAGATGAACCCGCGCGTCTCGCGCTCCTCGGCGCTCGCGAGCAAGGCGACCGGGTTCCCGATCGCGAAGATCGCCGCGATGCTGGCGGTGGGTCTGACCCTCGATGAGATTCCCAACGACATCACGCGCAAGACCCCGGCGTGCTTCGAGCCGACGCTCGACTATTGCGTGATCAAGATTCCGCGCTGGGCATTCGAGAAGTTCCGCGCCACCGACCCGCGTCTCGGCACGCGGATGAAATCGGTCGGCGAAGTGATGGCGATCGGTCGTACGTTCCCGGAGGCCTTGCTCAAAGGCATGCGGGCGCTCGAGAGCGACGCGGCGGCGCTCCCCGACGCGGCTCCGTTCGCGGAGCGAGAGGCGCTCATGCGTTCGCTCGCCGAGCCGCATGCGGATCGGCTGCGCAGCTTGTTCCAGGCCCTGGCCGCCGACGAGACGCCGGAGTCGCTGGCGCAGATCACGGGCATCGATCCCTGGTTCCTGCATCAGATGCGACGCATCGTCGAGCTGGACCGCGCGCTGGTCGAGCGCGTGGCGCGCGATCCCGAAGCCCCGTGGCGCGACGGTCTGGTCCGAGACGCCAAGCGCTTCGGGATCTCCGACCGGCATCTCGGGCAGCGTATGGGCCTGCTCGAAACGGACGTCCGGCGCCGGCGGATCGCCTACGGTATCCGGCCGGTGATGAAGGCGGTCGACACCTGCGGCGCGGAGTTCGAGGCGATGACGCCGTACTTCTATTCGACCTACGAAGACGAGAGCGAGACGCCGGAGAGCACGCAGCCGCGCGTCATGATCATCGGCAGCGGCCCGAATCGTATCGGCCAGGGCCTCGAGTTCGACTACTGCTGCGTGCAGGCGGCGCTCGAGCTCAAGCAGCGCGGCTTCGACGTGCTGCTCATCAACTCGAATCCCGAAACCGTCAGCACCGACTACGACATCTCGACCCGCCTCTATTTCGAGCCGCTGACGGCGGAGGACGTGCTGAACGTCATCGACGTGGAGCAGCCGATCGGCGTGATCGTCCAGCTCGGCGGCCAGACCCCGCTCCAGCTCGCGCGCCCTCTGCACGAGGCGGGGGTGCCGCTGTGGGGCACGCCGTACGACGGCCTCGATCTCGCCGAGAACCGCGAGCGTTTCCGCGAGCTGCTCCAGCGGCTCGGCATCCGCCAGCCCGAAAGCCTGAGCGCGACCACGCCCGAGGAAGCGTTGAACGGCGCGGAGCGGCTCGGCTATCCGGTTCTGGTGCGGCCCTCGTACGTGCTCGGCGGGCGCGGGATGCGGGTCGTGTTCGATCCGGTCGAGCTCGAGGAATGGCTCGGCCGCGAAGCGCTGATCGGCGCGGACGCGCCGGCCCTGCTCGACAGGTTCCTTCAGGGCGCGCTCGAAGTGGACGTCGACGCGGTGGCCGACGGCGAGACCGTGCTGATCGGCGCGGTCATGGAGCACATCGAGGAGGCCGGGATCCACTCGGGCGACTCGACCTGCGTGATCCCGCCCTTCACGCTCGGCGAGGAGACGGTGAACGAGGTGCGCGAGATCACCGCCCGGCTCGCCCAGGCCCTCTCGGTGCGCGGGCTGCTCAACGTGCAGTTCGCGGTCAAGAACGAGCTGGTCTACGTGCTGGAGGCAAATCCCCGCGCATCGCGGACCGTGCCGTTCGTCAGCAAGGCGGTCGGCTTACCGCTGGCGCGTCTCGCGGCACGGGTGATGGCGGGCGAGCGTCTCGCCGACATCGCGCCCCTGACCGCACCCGAGCCGTCGCTCGTCAGCGTCAAGAAGCCCGTGCTACCCTTCGACCGCTTCCCCGGCGAGGACACCCTGCTTGGGCCGGAGATGAAGTCCACCGGCGAGGTCATGGGGCGCGACCAGGACTTCGGCCGCGCGCTGGCCAAGGCCCACCTGGGCTCGGGAGAGCCGCTTCCCGCAAGCGGCACCGTGTTCCTGAGCCTCCGCGACGCCGACAAGCGCAGCGTCACGTTCATGGCGAAAAAACTGGCGGAGCTGGGGTATGAACTGGTGGCGACCCGCGGCACGGCGCGCTTCCTGCGCCTGAACGGCGTGCCGTGCCGTGAGGTCTTCAAGGTGCACGAGGGACGCCCGAACGTCGTCGATCTGCTCGAAAACGGCGAGATCCAGCTGGTACTCAACACGCCGCTCGGCCGGACCTCGAAGTTCGACGAACGTGCGATCCGCGAGCGCGCGATCGCCCTCGGAGTGCCGGTCATCACCACGGTCGCGGGCGCGCTGGCGGCGGTCTCCGGGATCGAGGCGTTGCGGCGCGGCCCGCTCGAGGTCTCGGCGCTGCAGGAGACGAGTTGAGGCCGAGGGAGGGATGCGCGTGAGAAGGTTGGAAATCCTAGCGACGGCAGCGCTGAGCGTCGCGCTC
>DASQFU010000242.1:0-47277 GCA_035632955.1 Candidatus Limnocylindria bacterium | reverse complement strand
ACGTCGAGCGGTTGGGCAAGCTGGAGCTGACGTCGGTCGTGTTCCGGGACGAGGCGCATCTGCGTCACATCATCGAGCGCATCATCTCGCGGGTGGGCCGTCGCATCGACGAGTCGACGCCGCTGGTCGACGCGCGCCTGCCGGACGGCTCGCGCGTCAACGCGATCATTCCGCCGGCCGCCCTCGACGGCCCGATCCTCTCGATCCGCCGCTTCCGTCGGCGCGCGCTGTCGATCGAGGACCTGCTCGCCGTCGGCTCGCTCACGCCCGAGATCGCGCAAATGCTGACCGGCGCGTGCCGGGCGCGGCTCAACATGCTGATCACCGGCGGCACCGGCTCCGGCAAGACGACGGTGCTCAACATCATGTCCCGCTACATCCCGAACGAAGAGCGCATCGTCACCATCGAGGACTCGGCGGAGCTGATGCTCCAGCAGCCTCACGTCGTGCGGCTCGAGACCCGGCCTCCGAACATCGAGGGCAAGGGACAGATCACGCAACGCGACCTGGTCAAGAACGCGCTGCGTATGCGGCCGGACCGGATCGTCGTCGGCGAAGTGCGTGGCGACGAAGTGCTCGACATGCTCCAGGCCATGAACACCGGCCACGACGGCTCGATGACGACGCTGCACTCGAACGGCCCGCGCGACGCGCTGCACCGGATGGAGAACCTGGTGCTGATGGCCGGCCACAACCTGCCCGACCGCGCCATCCGCGAGCAGATCGCGTCCTCGATCGAGCTCGTGGTGCACGTCTCGCGCATGTCCGACGGTTCGCGCAAGGTTCTGTCCATCCAGGAGCTGCTGGGCATGGAGGGACCGATCGTGACCATGCAGGAGATCTTCCACTTCGTGCAGACCGGCCTCAGCCCGGAAGGCAAGGTCAAGGGACACTTCGAGGCCACCGGGATCGTTCCACGGTGCTCGGATCGAGTTCGGATGGCTGGCGTCGAGCTGCCGACCGAAATCTTCGAGCGCGGCCGCCGACTCTAGGAGGGAGCCTTGTTCCTCGTCTTCAGCATCCTGATCTTCCTGGCCGTGGTGGTGGCCAGCGTCGGCCTCGTGGCGCATCGCGGCGGCGAAGGAGCGCGCGTGCTCCAGGCGCGCCTCCGCACCATCGCCCGCAAGGCGCGCGATCTGCCCCGCACGGGCGTGGAGCGGGACACGCGTTACAGCGCGATTCCGATGCTCGACACCGTGCTCCGGCATTTGAATCTCGGCCAGCGCCTGGAGCTGCTGCTCTACCGCGCGGGCATGACGATGCGCGTCGGCGCGCTGGTGCTGCTGATCGCTTCGTTCGCGATCGGCGGGTACTTTCTCGGCGTGCTCGTGACGCATCGGGTCGTTCCCGCGCTCCTGTTCATGGCGCTGGCGGCGCCGCTGCCGTACTTCTTCGTCGTCTACCGCAAGCACGCGCGCATGAGGGCGTTCGCGTCCGAGTTCCCGGACGCGCTCGACCTGCTGGTGAGCGCATTGCGCGCCGGACTCTCGTTCTCGGCGGCGATGCAGATCGTGGCCGAGGAGTCGCCGGAGCCGGTCCGTGGCGAGTTCGCGGTCACGGTCGAAGAGCAGGCGCTGGGTCTCGATTTCCGTGACTCGCTCATCAATCTGACCAAGCGCGTGGATTCCCTGGATCTGCGCTTCTTCGCCACGGCGATCATTCTGCAGCGCGAGACCGGCGGTAATCTGGCCGAGATCCTGGAGAACACGGCGAAGCTGATTCGCGACCGCTTCCGCATCCTCGGCGATATTCAGACCTTCACGGCGCAAGGACGCCTGACCGGATTGATCCTCGTGTGCCTGCCGACGGGCGTCGGCTTGTTCACGTTCGCCATGGCGCCCGAATATTTCCGGCCGATGGTCGAGACCGAAACCGGCCGTATGTTCCTCTGGAGCGCGGCGGGGATGCAGCTCGCCGGCATGCTCGCGATCCGTAAGATCGTCAACATCAAGGTATAGCCCATGCTCCTGATCGCTATGAGTCTGTTGATCTTCGGCGCCGTGACCATGGCTGCCATTGCGTTCCACGCTGCCACGGCTGCGCAGCGCGACCCGCTCGCAGTCCGGCTCCGCGAGCTGCGGGGCCAGCACGTCTCGTCGACCACGGCGTCGTTCACGCGTCGTCCGCCGCTGTTGCTCAAGCTGATCGCGCACCTCGGCGGTTTCATGCCCGCCAAGGACGGCACCGACGCGATGCGCACCGGTCTGGTGCGCGCGGGGTTCAGGCGCGCCGATGCGCCGGTGCTGTTCATGGGCAGCAAGGTGCTGCTCGCCGCGACGCTGCCGGTCGCATGGATGGTGATCGGCTATTCGACCGGGAAACCCGCCGGCAACGTGGCGATGGTCTCCTTCATCCTCGGTTTCGTCGGCTTCTACCTGCCGACGTTCTGGATCGGCATGGTCCAGCGCCAGCGGCACAGCGAGATCGTCTCCGCGCTTCCGGACGCGCTCGACCTCATGGTGGTGTGCGTGGAAGCCGGCCTCGGCATGGCGGCCGCCCTGCAGCGCGTGGGCGGCGAGATTCGTCTCGCGAGCCGGCCGTTGTCGGACGAGCTCGGCCTCGTCCATCGCGAGATGCAGACCGGCGTCTCGCGCACGGACGCGCTCCGCAATCTGGCCGAGCGCACGGGCGTCGACGACATCTATGCTCTGGTCGCGATGTTGATCCAGACCGACCGTCTCGGCACCGGGGTCGCGCAGTCGTTGCGCGCGCACGCCGAATCGATGCGGATCCGCCGCCGCCAGCGGGCCGAGCAGATGGCCCGCAAGGCGAGCATCAAGCTGGCGTTCCCACTCGTGTTCCTGATCTTCCCGGCGCTGCTGGTCATCATCCTCGGGCCCGCGGCCGTGCAGCTGGTCCGGGCGCTGGCAGCAGGGGAGTAGTTCAAGCCGACCCAGGAAAGGAAGGTGAGAGACAATGCTTCAGTTCATTCTGTGGGGGCTCGTGATCGCGATCGGCGTCCTGTGGTTCGCGCGTCGTTCGTCCAACAAGAAGACGCGTAAGACCACATAGGCCTGGGGCCGTTCAGGGGCCCCATTCGAAGCCCGCTGGACCGCCCTCCGGCCGCTTCTCCTCTCGATCTCGTCTCGGGCGCAAGCATCGCCGTCGGTTCCACGCACGATCGAGCGCCGCCTCCCGTAGTGTGTTCGACGCCGCGCTCGGCGGCCATTTCCTGGCCCTCGCCCGCGCACGCCGCTAAGATGGCGCGCCATGGCGACTCGCGCCTCCCCGCTCCGCGCTCTGCCGGCGGTCGAAACTCTCCTCCAGCATCCCGCTCTCGCCGACGCGACCCGTGAGCTTCCTCGCACTCTGGTCGTCGAGTCGGTGCGCGCGGTGCTCGCGGCCGAGCGCGCCCGGCTTGGCGCCCGGCGCGAAGCGCCGGCAGGCGCGCAAGAGCTGGCCGAACGGGCCGCCGAGCGCGCGCGCCAGGCGCACCGGCCCGTCCTCCGGCGGGTGCTCAACGCCACCGGGGTCGTGCTCCACACCAACCTCGGACGGGCGCCGCTCGCGCTTTCCGCGCGCGCCGCCGTCGAGGCGGTCGGTCGCGGCTACTGCAGCCTCGAGTTCGATCTCGAGACCGGACGCCGGAGCGAGCGCGGCGCCGGCGTCGAGCGCTGGCTGACACGGCTGACCGGCGCCGAGTCGGCGCTGGTCGTGAACAACGGGGCGGCGGCGGTGCTGCTCGCACTGGCGGCGCTGGCTTCGGGCCGACGCGTGGTCGTGTCGCGCGGCGAGCTGGTCGAGATCGGCGGCTCGTTCCGGATTCCGGAGATCCTCGAGCGCAGCGGCGCGACTCTGGTCGAGGTCGGGACCACCAACCGCACGCACCTGCGCGATTATCAGCGCGCCCTGGAGCGCCACCGCGGTGAGGTCGGCGCGGTGTTGCGCGTCCACCGCAGCAACTTCCGCATCGAGGGCTTCACCACCCGACCCTCGCTCGAGGAGCTGAGCGCGCTCACGCGCCGGCACCGCGTACCGCTGATCGAGGATCTCGGCAGCGGGGCGCTCGCCGATCTCTCGGCGATGGGACTCGAGCGCGAGCCGACCGTGAGAGAAAGTTTGACCGCCGGCTGTGACCTCGTTACTTTCTCCGGCGACAAGCTGCTCGGCAGCACCCAGGCCGGCCTGTTGCTCGGCCGGCGCCGCCTGGTCGAGCGCGCGAGGAAGGACCCCTTGGCGCGGGCCCTGCGGGTGGACAAGCTGACCCTGGCGGCTCTGGAAGCCACGCTTCCGGTGTACAGCGACGCGGCGCGCGCGGTGCGGGAGATTCCCGTGCTGGCGATGCTGCAATCGTCGCCGGAGACCCTCGAGCGGCGGGCGCGGGCGCTGGCCGACGCGATTCGGCTGCGCGTCCCGAGCCTGCTCGTCTCGGTCGAGCGTGGCGCGGGCGAAGTCGGCGGTGGGGCGTTGCCCCTCCAGCGTTTGCCCGGATGGGTGGTCGCGCTCGAGCATCCCGAGCGCGCGGTGGACGAGTTGGACCGTTGGGCCCGCGGCGCGGACCCTCCGGTAGTCGGCTATATCCGAACAGGGAAGTTCAGGATGGACGTCCGCACGCTCAGCGATCCCGAGGTCGAAGAGGCCGCCGAGGCGTTGGGAAAGACTCCCCTCTAAAGAGAGCGTTCGATGTTCCTCTACAAGCTCGAGCTCCAAGGGTTCAAGTCCTTCGTCGACAAGACCGAGCTGCAGTTCGGCGCCGGCATCACGGGCGTGATCGGCCCGAACGGCTGCGGCAAGACCAACGTCTCGGACGCCATCCGCTGGGTGATGGGCGAGCAGAACGCCCGCCAGCTCCGCGGCGACTCGATGGAGGACGTGATCTTCAACGGCTCGCCGCGGCGCAAGCCGCTCGGGATGGCCGAAGTCCATCTCACGCTCAAGAACGATCGGGGCGTGCTGCCGACGGAGTTCACCGAGGTGACGATCTCACGCCGCGTGTTCCGTTCCGGGCTTTCCGAGTACTTCATCAACAAGACGCCGTGCCGGCTCAGGGACGTCCGCGACCTGTTCTTCGACACCGGCATGGGCAGCCACGCCTACTCGGTGATCGAGCGCCAGATGGTCGACCAGGTGCTCTCGGACAACTCGGGCCACCGGCGGTTCCTGTTCGAGGAGGCGGCCGGGATCACGAAATACAAGGCGCGCAAGAAGGAGACGCTCAACAAGCTCGACGCCACCGAGGGCGACCTGACCCGGATCAACGACATCGTGTTCGAGATCGAGCGCGAGCTGCGCTCGCTCGCGCGCCAGGTCGGCAAGGCCCGCCGCTACCAGCGCCTGCGCGACGAGATCCAGACCCTCGACCTGAGGCTCACCGCCGGCCGCGTCGCGACGCTGCGCCGCCACGAGTCCGAAGGGCACGAGAGCTGGCAGGAGGAAGCCGTGCGCCGGGAGGGCGTGACGGCCGCGCTGGATGCGCTCGAGGCGACCCTCAACCAGCGGAAACTGACGCTGCTCGAGCTGGAGCGCGAGCTCTCGACCGCTCAGGGTGGCCTGCGGGACCGCGAAGAGGCCCGCGTCCAGGCCGAGCACCAAACCGTGCTCCTGCGTGAGCGCGCCGCCGGGCTCCTGCGCCGCGCCGACGAAGCCGCCGAGGAGGCGGCGCGGCTGCGCGAGCGGCTGGCCGAAGTCGGCGGCCGCGAGACCGAGGGGATGCGGCGTCTGGACGAGATCCGCGCCGCCCGCGAGAGCACGCAGATGAGCGCCGAGCGGGCCGAGGCGACCCTCGCCGAGGTCGAGGCCGAGCTGCGGCAGCGGCGCAGCGTCGCCGCCGACCGCCGGCAGCTCTCGCTCGATCTGTTCTCCGCGGAAGCCGAGAAGCGCAGCGCGTGCGAGCGCATCCGGGAGCGGCAGGGCTCGCTGCGCGATCGCCGCGACGCCGCGGCGACCCGACGCCAGGAGCTGGAGAAGCGCGGGGCCGAGTTCGGACGCGTGGTCCGCCAGGCCGAGGAGCTTCGCGCCGGATTCGACCTCGAGCTGGACGAAGCGCAGCGCATGGTCGCCGAGTGCGAGCAGGGGATCGAGGACCTGGCCCGGAGCCTGGCGGCGGCCGATCAGTCGCTCTCGACGCTGCGTCAGGAAGCCGCGGCGGCGGATTCACGCCTGACGACGCTGCTCGAGCTCAAGCGCAACTACGAAGGCGTCTCCGATGGCGTGCGCTCGCTGCTCGGTGAAGAGGACCGGGTGGCTGGCCTGGTCGGAATGGTCGCCGACGTGCTCGAAGTGCCGGCCCGTTACCTCGACGCATTGGAAGCTTCGCTCGGCGAGGCGTCGGCATTCGTGCTCGCCGAAAGCCGTCGGTCGCTCGAAGCCGCGCTCGAGCGGCTGCGCGCGCAGGCGCAGGGGCGCGCCACGCTGGTGGATCTCGCGACCCTGACGGCCGGCTCGTCGCCCGCTCTGCCCGAGGGGCCGGGCGTCGTCGGACGCGCCTCCGAGCTGGTGCGGTGCGCTCCGCCTTACCGGCCGCTGGTGGAGCGTCTGCTGGGCGCGGTGATCGTGGTCGAGGATCGCGCCGCCGCCGCCCGGCTCGCAACTCAGTCGGAGGGTGGCCTGAGGTTCGTGAGCCTCGATGGCGAAGTGTGGGAGCGGGGCCGCGTCCGCTCCGGCGGGCCGAGCCGCTCGGGAGGATTGCTCCATCGGGAGATGGAGATCCGCGAGCTGTCCGGCAAGCTGGCCGAGCTCCAGCTCGGCATCGAGGGCCAGGGGCGCGAGCGCGAAGCGCTCGAGTCGAGACACGCCGAGACGCTGCGCGGGCGCGCCGCGGCGCACGCCGTCCACGACCAGCGGCGCACGGCACGCGAAGTCGTGATGCGCGAGCTGGAAGGGACCGTGCGCGAAGCCCAGTGGGCGGCCGCCGAGGGCGAGACCCTGGGCGGCGAGATCGGCGCGTTCGACGCCGAGCTCGAATCGCTCAGCCGCGCGGCGAGCCAGGCCGAAGCGGATCTGGCCGAGTTCCAGCGCCAGGTGGAAGCGGCGCGCGCGCAGGCGGCGGACCTGGATGGCGCAGTGCACGCGCTCGAGCAGCGCCAGGACGCGGCGGTGGCCGAGGCCCAGTCGCTGCGGGACACATTGCTCAGGCTCTCGCGCGAGTATGGAGAATGGGAGGCGCAGTGGGCGCGCGCCGAGCAGACGCGCCGCGAGCTGGAAGGGGCGGTGGCCGCGCGCGGCGAAGACGAGGTCCAATCGCGCGCCAAGGTGACGGCGATCCAGGCGGAGCTCACCGGGCTCGAGTCCGGGCTCGCCGGCTTGCTCGAATCGGAGACCGGCCAGCGGGAGCGCGTCGTCGAGCTGCAGAAGCGCTTCCTCGCCCTCAAGGAACAGGTGCGCGAGGACGAGGAGCTCGCGCGCCAGAAGCGTTTCGAGCAGACCGAGCTCGGCGAGCTGCTGCACCAGATCGAGCTCCAGAAGGTGCAGGCGCAGGCCGAGCGGCAGCGGGTGTTCGAGCGGCTGCGCACCGAGTACCGGATGGACCCCGAAGCGTGGACCCCCGAGCCCGAGCCGGAAGGCTTCGACGCCGCGGCCGCCGAAGCGGAGCTCGAGGAGTCCCGCCAGCGCCTCGCGGGGCTCGGACCGGTCAACCTGCTGGCGCTCGACGAGTACACGAAGAAGAAGGAGCGGCATCAGTTCCTGACGCAGCAGCGCGCCGATCTCGTGAACGCCAAGGCGCAGCTCCTCGAAGCGATCGAGAAGATCAATACCACTGCCAGCCAGCTGTTCGTGGACACGTTCGCGAAAGTGCAGGGGCATTTCCGCGACGTGTTCCGGACCCTGTTCGAAGGCGGCGACGCCGAGCTGCGCGCCGTGGGCGAGGATCCGCTCGAGTGCGAGATCGAGATCGTGGCGAAGCCCCGCGGCAAGCACCTGCAGAGCATCAGCCTGATGTCGGGCGGCGAACGGGCGCTGACCGCGATCGCGTTGCTGTTCGCGATCTACCTGGTCAAGCCCTCGCCCTTCTGCCTGCTGGACGAAGTCGACGCGCCGCTGGACGACGCCAATGTCGAGCGCTTCCTGCGGATGCTCCGGCGCTTCAGCGACCGGACGCAGTTCGTCGTCATCACGCACAACAAGCAGACGATGGAATCGGCGAACGGCCTCTACGGCGTGACCATGCAGGAGCTTGGCGTCTCGAAGCTGGTCTCGGTGCGCTTCGGGGAGCGCGAGGCCCCGATCGAGGCGCCGGTCGAGGTGCCCGAGGCCGAGCTGGTGGAGGCGGGATCCCCCTGAGCCGCGCACCGGTGGTCGGGCCGCACCCGCACGTCCGCCGATGACTCTCTGGGGCCGGTTTCAGGACGGCCTTAAGCGCACGCGCGAGCAGCTGAGCGGAACGCTGGGCGGTCTGCTGGGACTGCGCGGCGAGGTGGACCCTGCGTCCCTCGAGCAGTTGGAGGAGGCGCTGCTCGGCGCCGACGTCGGACCCACGGTCACCGACTCGCTGATCGAGCGCGCGCGCGCCCGTCTCGACCGCGATCCCGCATCCGACCTGCGCACGGCGCTCGAGCACGGTGTTGCCGAGCTGCTCGGGGCGCGGCGCGCTCGCTTCGAGCCCGGTCCAGAGCGCCCCTGGGTGGCGCTGCTCGTGGGCGTCAACGGCGTCGGCAAGACGACCCTGGCCGGTAAGCTCGCCGCCCGCTTCGCGCGCGAGGGTCAATCGACGCTACTGGTGGCGGCCGACACGTTCCGCGCCGCGGCGTCGCAGCAGCTCGAAGTTTGGGCGGAGCGCGCCGGGGTCGGAATCATCCGCGCGCGCGGCGGCGGCGCTGGCGCCGCGGTCTCGGCCGCCGATCCGGCCGCAGTGGTGCACGACGGCGTGAGCGCCGCGCTGGCGCGCGGCACGCGCGTGGTGCTCGTGGACACGGCCGGACGCCTCCACACCAAACACAATCTGATGGCCGAGCTCGAGAAGATGGCGCGGGTGTGCGGGCGGCTCGTCCCCGGAGCGCCCCATCACACGTTGCTGGTGCTCGACGCGACGCTCGGCCTGAACGGGCTCCAGCAGGCGAAGGAGTTCCAGCGGACGGTGCCCATCACCAGCCTGGCCCTCACCAAGCTCGACGGCACCGCGCGCGGCGGCGCCGTGCTCGCGATCGCGGCCGAGCTGGCGCTGCCGATCAGCGTGGTCGGACTGGGCGAGGGGCTGGACGACTGGGAAGCGTTCGACCCCGAAGCGTTCGCGCGCGGATTGTTCGGCTAGCTCGAGCGCTTGCGCGCCCCAGCCGGCGCCGCGGCTTTGCGTCGCGCGATCGGCCTGCGCACCTCGTCCGGCACCAGGATGCCCGTGGTGTCGGACCCGTAGCCCACGACCCTCGCCTGACCCGTGCCGTGGTCGATGACCTGCATTGGCGCGTCCTGGGATTGGCCGATCAGCCACGTCTTCTTGTGGCCGATCGTCTCGAGGTCCTGCATCACCAGGCGCGTGATCGGGATGCGGCCATTGAAGAACGACGTCGTCTTCTCGCGCGTCTCGTCGTAGACCGTGCTGTCGCCCTTCAGGACCGAGCCGCCGCCCCAATACTCGCGACGGACCTTGAGTGCCTGGAACTCGCCGGCCGGGACCACGACCTTCTCGATGCCCAGCGTGTCCAGTTGACGCGTGCGGTCTGCGCCGATCGGCTTCCGCGACTTGAACGTGTCCCCGCCGCGCAGGAACAGATCCTGGCGCGGAACGCCTTCCTCCGAGACGGTCGCGATATACTTGCGGACGTAGAGGTTGAACCGCGCCCACGCCATGCTGTCGTCGAACACCGAGTAGGACATCAGCATCGCGATCGCGCGCGGCGGTTGGGTGCCGTGCTCGGTCCAGGTCTCGAGCCAGAAACACGTGTCGCCCCAGAACACTTCCTCGCCGGCGATCAACAGCGTGGTCGTGAAGTCGTCGCGGTTGCCCCGCTCGCTGCTGCCCACCATCTTGTACTGGACCCAGCTTCCAACCTGCCAGTCGGGCGGGTGCGAATAGTCGATGAGCCCGATGCCGTTCATGAGGGGTGCCGTGGTGCTCTGCGCGTGCGGACCGATCGCAAACAACACCAACGAGATGAGACTGAGAGCGGCAATCGAGACGGCACGGCGCATGCAGGAATCTCCATCGGCCTGGTTCGGAGCGCGGGGCCTCGCCTCGCGAGGGTGAGGGATTATGGCGGTTTCCGCGCTCGGGCGGAAGGTGCCGGTTGAACCTGGCCCGAGCCCGAAGCTCGCAGGCCGGCGCCCTCGTGGTCAACTCGCTCCCCGTGAAACGCCATGGACTCCACGTCGTCCCGTTGCGAGCGAGCGGCTCGAGAGACCGCCCCGGCGCCCGCGGTTCCGCCGCCTTCGCCGGCGCTCGAGCCGGAGCTGGCGCCGCCCCTGCGGGAGCCGGCCTCGCTGCGGCCGCGGGAGAAGCTGAGGGACCGCGGCGTCAAGGCTCTGAGCGACGGCGAGCTGCTGGCGCTCGTCCTCGGCACCGGCTCGCCGGGCCGCAGCGCGCTGCGCCTCGGGCGCGCCCTGGCTCGCCGCCCGCTTCGTACGCTCGCCGATTGGCCTGCCGCTCGCTGGTTGCGACTCGCCGGCGTGGGACCGGCCCGCGCCGCGGCGCTCGTCGCCGCGTTCGAGCTCGGCCGGCGCGCGCTCGAGCGCGCCGATGCCGCCCGCCCGATCCGCGGACCCGACGACGTCATCGCCCACGTCGGCGACCTGCGGCGCGCCCGCCGCGAGCACTTCGTCGTGCTGCTGCTCAACGCGCGCCACGAGATCCAGGGCCGCGAGACCATCTCGATCGGCAGCCTCAACGCGTCGATCGTTCATCCTCGGGAAGTGTTCCTGCCCGCGATCCTGCACTCGGCGGCGAGCGTGGTGCTCGTCCACAACCATCCGAGCGGCGACCCCGAGCCGAGCGAGGAGGATCTCGCCATCACGCGCCGCTTGGTCGAGGTCGGCGAGCTGGTCGGCATCGGCGTTCTCGACCACGTGATCGTCGCCAACCGCGGCTCGGTGAGTTTCCGTTCGCGCCAGCTCCTGTAAGCGTGTCTTCCCCGAGGCTGGCGTACTCGATGGACCCATCGCTTCTACCGTAGACTGCCCGATCGATGGGCGAGGGCTATCGAACATTCGATCACACGGGCGATCTCGGGCTCGAAGTGTGGGCCGAGAGTCCCGAGCGGCTCTACGCGCTCGCCGCCGAGGCGTTGCTGGCGCAGGTGGCCGAAGCGCGTGACGGCGAGCAGGACGTGCGGCGTGAGCTCCGACTCGACG
Organism: Candidatus Limnocylindria bacterium; assembly: GCA_035632955.1. GTDB lineage: Bacteria > Eisenbacteria > RBG-16-71-46 > RBG-16-71-46 > RBG-16-71-46 > DASQFU01. Next base: position 36,057 of record DASQFU010000242.1, on the reverse strand, counting down.
GCCACGATCCGGCCGATCTGCTCGTGCACTGGCTCAACACGGCGTTGCTCGAATCGGAGCTGGAGCGCGCGATCTGGACCCGGGCCAGCGTCACCCGGCTCACCTCCCAATCGCTCGAAGGCGTCTTGGCCGGGCCACGCCGGGATCCAGGGCGCCAGGTGTTTCTCCGCGAGATCAAGGCGGTCTCTCACCATCACCTGGCGCTGAGTCTCGAGCCACCCGCCTGCCGCTGCCGGCTGGTCCTGGACATCTAGGCGCCACCCGAAAGTATGTCAGAGTCCCATTGTATTTCTACAAAACGACGACTGCGCGCTACCTCGAGATCTTGCGACTCCGCTCGATCCTTGGCACGAAGCGTGCGAATCCCGGGAGAACGGGCTGAATCACTGCGATTACTGTGGCCAAAGCAACATGTGGATCACACCCGCGGCGTGCCCGCAACAATTGGCGGCAATCGGTCATGGCCGAGCGATGAGAGGTGCGGGCGTTTACGACGCGTCAAGCATTCTCAGGACATGAAGTCGAGCCTTGGCAGCGCGCCACGAAATCGATGTTCTACGAAAGGCTTCCCCCCATGCAGCTCGTTCCGGGATTCTGAACTCACGTGCATCGAACCTCGACTCAACTTTTCCTCGGAATCCTTGCGATCGGCGCGCTCGCCGGTCTCACGGCCGCAGGCACGTCCGCGCGGCGACCGGCGCTGAGTCCGGACCTCGCGATCCTCGAGCTCCGGACAAGCGTCGAGCTGAAGCGTCATGTCCTGATCGAGGTAAGAATCACCAATCGGGGCCAACGACGTTCCAATCCGACCGTCGTCCAGTTCCGCTCGACGGCATGGACGCCGGGCGAGCGGCGGCTCGCGAGCTTGGGAGCCGGTGTAACGACGCGCGTCTCGTTCTTCTCGCCGCCCATCGATCCGGGCGATCACGAGCTCACGGTCCGCGTCGATCCGGAAGCAACTCAGCCGGATGTCGACGAGGCCAACAACTCGAGGACGGCGTTCGTCCGGCTGCCCGAGGCAGCCGCGGCGACATTCGGTCGGTCTTCGCGCAAGCTGGCGGTGCCCTCGGTGCTCGGAAGGACAGAGCGAGAAGCTCTTCTTACGCTGCGGCGGGCCGGTTTCTCCATCACCAGGGTCTATCAGCACGTGATGGGAATCACGACCGGCGTCGTCACAGAGCAATGGCCGGATCCTGGAGCCCGGATCGCGGACCGATCGGGACCTGTGGTCGTGCTCGGCTCCCGCGTGCCGGTTCCGGAAATTCGCGGGTTGTCGGTCGGTGCGGCGCGCTCGGCCCTCCGGCAAAGAACGCTCGAGATCGGCACGGTCGCCCGCCATCCCTCCATCCAGGATTGGACGCAGAAGATTGTCGCTCAGAGACCGTCGTCCGGAACGTTGTCCGACCTCGGCACCGGGGTTCACGTCGAGGTTATCGATCCGACCCCGGCCTGGACGTTCGCGGCCGCGGGCTTCATGGGACTGGGAACGTTCGGACTGTTGATCGGCCAGCGTTCGCGACCACGACCTACTCACCAGGGAGGTCTTCGGCGGCTGCGGGCCAAGACACGAAAGGCAGTTGTGGCGATCGAGGATGTGCGGCACCGCGAGCCGCGTAGCGAGCGTCGGGCAGACGCGGCACCGCCACCCCAGGCCGTCGAACCTTCGCCGCCGCAGGCCCTCGAGCTGCCGCCGCCGCGGGCCATCGAGCCTTCACCGTCGCCGGGCGTCAAGCCTTCACCGCCGCCGGGCGTCAAGCCTTCACCGCCGCGGGCCATCGAGCCTTCACCGTCGCCGGGCGTCAAGCCTTCACCGCCGCCGGGCGTCAAGCCTTCACCGCCGCCGGGCGTCAAGCCTTCACCGCCGCCGGGCGTCAAGCCTTCACCGCCGCCGGGCGTTAAGCCTTCACCGCCGCCGGCCGTCAAGCCTTCACCGCTGCCGGCCGTCGCATCATTGCCGGCCGTGGCGGTCACCGTCACGGTGCCGACTCGCCCGCCGGGGCGCTGGGCGCCTCGCTGGGATGCCGGCGCGCAGGAGCTGTCCTGGAACCAGGAGGCCGACTGGAAATGTCACTGGGATCCCGGCACGCAAGCCGTGGCCTGGAATCTCGAGACTTCTCAACCCACGATCGAGCTCGTGCTCGTTCCCGACGCTGGTGAGGCGAGGGTCGAGGATCAGAGCTTGGAAGAAGCGAGGAGTGCAACCGCATGATACCGACGGTATGGTCTACTTTGTTCGATTCCGAGGCCCTTCCTTCAGAAGCGGAACGGCTGATCGAACGAAGCTCCGAGCTGCAGGCGTTGCAGCACGACATTCGCAGCCAGGTCGACGCGACGTTCTGGGCCTCTGCCCGGTCCGCGATCGCGGACGGTTTGCGACAGATGCTGAACGTTTCACTCCTCGACGTGCTGTTGCGGGGCTGGAGGTCTCATCCTGGGCTTCAGAAGCAGCTCAAGTCCGGAGACGATCGGAACCGAGTCGTCCTGTTCGAGTTGGGCGAGCACGAGATCACGTCGAAACACCGGCCGCAGATCGAGATCCGGCAGCAGAATCGGTTGCTCGGTTCGCTCTCCTTCGATCTCGATCTCAAACTCATGCTGCAGCTCGCTCGCCTCCAGCTCCAGGAAGGCAAGCTCCTGAGAGTGAGTTTCGGGGCGTGCAGTGGTTACGGGCGGCTGAAGCTCGGGGCAGCGGAACTGTCCGCATTCCGCTTGCGCGACATCGAGATGCCGGCCCAGGTGTCGCTGGGCAGGGGAGTTTCGATCAACGCTTGAGTCGAGAATCGGCCTTCGAATACGCTCTCGTTCTCTGACTCGGAACACTAGCTCTCACGGGCCGATTCAAAGCAAGCGGGCGTCACAGAACCGCGTGACGCCCGCCCGAGACGGCCGGAGCCGAAGCGAACCCTTCGACTTCGACCGAAGTGCTGCGAATGTTAGCGGCGGATGCTCTCGCCGTGCGTCGTCCACTCCTTCTCGAAATACTGCGCGTCATCGGGCGAGCGAGGCGTCACGCCCATCACGATGCCGCCTTGCTTGATGCCCGTCTCGTAAACCTTCGCCCGGTCCTCGGGAATCCCCGCGCCGACCAGCGCTCCGACCACGCCACCTGCGGTGGCCCCGGCGCCGGCGCCCGCAATCGCGCCCGCGAGGGGACCGGCAATCACCAGTCCGACACCCGGAATCGTCACCGCCGCTCCCGCGGCCAGGATCCCGAGCAGCGTCGCTCCCACCGCGCCACCGACGGCGGCGCCCACCCCGGTGCCCTCGAGGGCCTTGTTGCCGAGATCAGTGTCGTTCTTGTCGTCCTTGACGAAGTAACGCTTACGAGTCTCGTCCGACATCATGATGTGAACGTCGTCCTTCTGGTATCCACGCTCCGACAGCGACCGGTAAGCCTGCTCAGCGCTTTGGCGGTTGGGAAACATGCCCGTGACCATGGGAGAGCGCTTGTCGTCTTTCTTCGTGTCCATTGGACCATCCTTCAGGTTGAGCGGCGCGAACCCGCGCCGCAGGGGAGGCGAGGCGCGTGAAAGGTCGCGCGCGTTTGGTGTGCCCTGAAACGTAATGCAGGGCGCATGCCATGCCGCCGCTCCTAGGAATTGCGTTCGATGCTCGGGTTTCTCGATCAATGGGTGGGGACGGAGGACGATAGAACTACCATGCGTTGCACGTCCGTGGACTGCCTTCCACCCGATGCCAATACGTGAGGCGCCGCCGATCTTGGTTTCCACCGGTACACGAGAGACCTCGTCCATCGAAGCTCCGCCCGACACCCGCCTCGCGTCAGGCACGCTCGGGGTGCTGGCGGCGGTAACTCTGCTGCTGCATCTTCTGGCCATCGGTCAGTACGGCTATTTTCGGGATGAGCTGTACTACCTGGCGAGCACCGAGCATCTCGACTGGGGCTATGTCGATCATCCGCCGCTGTCGATCGCGCTCCTCGCACTGGTTCGCGCCGTTCTCGGCGATTCGTTGCCCGCACTGCGTATCCTCTCCGCTCTGGCCGGCGTGGCCACGGTGTTCCTCACCGGAGTGATCGCCCGCCAGCTCGGCGGGTCGCGTTTCGCTCAAGGAATCGCCGCACTGTCGGTGCTTCTCTCGCCGGTGCTGCTCGCCACGACCCACTATTACTCGATGAACGCGTTCGATCTGCTGCTCTGGACGCTCGCCGGCTCGCTGATCCTGCGGGCGCTGGACAGCGGACGGCCACTTCATTGGGCGAGCCTCGGTCTGATCTTCGGAATAGGTCTGCTCAACAAGATCAGCATGCTCTGGCTCGGTGGGGGATTCTTGATCGCGCTTCTCCTGACGTCGCACCGGCGCGTGCTGCGAACACCCTGGCCGTGGCTCGCGGGGCTTCTGGCCGCCGTGATGTTCGCGCCTCATGTGCTATGGCAGATCCAGCATGGCTGGCCGACGCTCGAGTTCATGACCAACGCGGCAGCCCGCAAGATGGAGCCGATCGCGCCGCTCGAGTTCTTGCTGGATCAGGTGCTGAGCATGAATCCGGGCAACGCTCCGGTATGGATCGCAGGGATCGCGTTCGGATTGTTCGTGCGCGCCGGCCGCCGGGGGCGCGTGCTCGTGTGGATTTACCTCTCCGTCCTGACCCTGCTGCTCGCCTCCGGTCGCACCCGGGCGTCCTATCTGGCCGTGGCCTATCCGATGTTGCTCGCGCTCGGGGCCGTCGGTCTCGAACGCCTCACGGCCGCAGCCGCTCGGCGGTGGCTGCGCCGCGCGCTCGCGATCCTGATCGTCGTGATGGGGCTGGTGTCGCTGCCGTTCGCGCTACCGGTGCTTCCGGTCGAGTCGTTCGTCCGCTACCAATCCGCGCTCGGTCTCGCGCCCGGCACCGACGAGCGGCACGAGATGGGAGTGCTGCCGCAACACTACGCGGACATGTTCGGCTGGCCAGAGATGACCGAGCTCGTGGCGCGCGCCTACTGGCGCCTGAGCCCGGAGGAACGGCAGCGCTGCCGCGTGTTCGGCCAGAACTACGGCGAGGCCGGCGCGATCGACGTGCTCGGACGCCGGCTGCGCCTGCCGCCGGCGGTGAGCGGGCACAACAGCTACTGGCTGTGGGGTCCGGGCCAGGGAGAGATCGACGTGCTCATCATCATCGGCGGAGATCGGGAGGACAACGCACGGTTCTTCGAGCGTATCGAGATCGTCGGGCAGACCAACTCCCGGTGGTCGATGCCCTACGAACGCGGGCTCGATGTGTCGATCGCCCGGCGCCCGCGGATGTCTCTCGGTCGCGCATGGCCGATGCTCAAGCTGTACATATAGACACCATTTTGCTCGCCGCGCGCGGGTCTTCCCTCGGCATGGATAAGCAACCGTTCAACGAATTTTGTAAATCAGTTAACGACGATGTCACGATCAAATTCACATCGTCGCGGGGGGGAGATATCTCCCACTTTTCGAGTGCCGGTCGACACGCCATCGAAATCGGCAACTTGGCTGGGCGTGGCGTGCAACTTGCTGTATGGTCGCGCGCGCGTCGGCGGCGATCCGTCCGACAGTCTTGCCGGGAAAGACCTTTGTACGTATTCTTTCACGGCTCGTCGAATGCCGATCAATGGCGCGCACCGCGGGGAACGCGTGCGTGTCGTTGTGACGGAATAATCCGCACTGACACTAGCATCCTCGAGACAAGCATCCGCGGAGTTCTGTCCATGCTCGATCGCCTACTTTCCGATTCCCCCAATGAGTCCGCCGAAAGTATGAGCCCCGACGCGGTGCGTCTTCGGCGCGCCGCCTGGGCTTCCACAACCCGACGCGTGCGTGGGACATTGAGTCTCGTTGAGGGCACGTGGACGCCGAAGCCGGGAGATCTCCTCCTCGCCCGAGTCGACCAGATCGGCTTTCATAGCGCCCTGCAGTTGCCGGACGGTCGTCGTAAGCGCTTGTTCCTCGGCGACGAGATCGTCGTGGCCTATGGCAACCGGTATGCACCGAACCAGTTCGAAGCGGTGGTGCCGAAGACGCTGGGTCCTTGTCAGCTCGTTGCCTCGGGCGGCGTCGCTGGCAAGGTGCTCTCCTGGCACGCGAGCCTGGCAAAGCAACCGACGCAGATTACGCCCGTGGCATTGCTCGTTGGCCCAAGCGGGAAACCCGCGAACCTGAAGGATTACGCCCTTCCGTTCTTCGATCACGTTCCCGCACATCGCCCGACGATTGCGGTGGCCGGCACGTCCATGGATTCCGGCAAGACTCAAACAGCGGCGTTCCTGGTGAAAGGGCTGACGCTGGCCGGACTGAGGGTTGGTTTCGCGAAGATCACGGGCACCGGATCGGGCGGCGACACGTGGCTCCTCAAGGATGCCGGCGCGAATCCGGTGCTCGACTTCACGGACGCTGGACTAGCCTCCACTTACCTCGTTTCACAGGCCGAAGTTCAACGTGTGTTTGTGACGCTGACCGCTCATCTGATCGAGTCGAAGGTCGACGCAATCGTGCTCGAAATCGCCGACGGCGTGCTGCAGGGCGAAACAGCGGCATTGCTCAAGACGAAGGTATTCAAGGAGGTCGTCGGCGGAATTGTATTCACGGCAAGCGACGCTATGGGAGCCCTGGCGGGTGAAAGCTGGCTCAGGGACAACGGGCTTCCGCTCGTCGCGCTGAGCGGCATCTTGACCGCGTCCCCCCTGTCGACCAAGGAAGCTTCGAAGGCAACCCGGGTGCCAATTTTCTCGCGACAGGACCTGGCGCGTTCGAAGACGGCCATGGGGATTCTGGCGTCGGCCCAACGGCGAACTCAGCCGGCCACGTCGCCAGCAAAAGCGCCGCGAGGGGAGGATGGATCCGAATCCAAAAACGGAGACGGGCGTCAGCCATCAGAGCTCGGAAACGGATCGGAACGTCCCATTTCTGCGAGTGAGGGTCTCCGATGAGCGACCGGCACGGGTCGGAGATGATGACGCGGTTCCCGGAGACGAACGGACATGGGGATTCCCTGCCCGCAAAGCAGGTGCTCAGACTCGTTCGCCGCGATCTTTCGGGGCAGCAATACTTCGTCTACATCCCGAGCTCCGGCGGTGTCGACGCTCCGCTGTTCGTCGCAGTGCACGGCGTGGCACAGAACGCCCACGAACAGGCGTCGATGTTCTCGAGCTACTGCGAAGCGCAGGGTGTCGTGCTGGTCGCACCACTCTTTGCGGATGACTATAGGGACTACCAGAGACTCGGACGATCCGGACGCGGTCCACGATCCGACGCGGCCCTCGAGGCCATTCTGGAAGAAGTCGTGTTGCAGACCGGCGCCATGGCGACTCCGATCTATCTGTTCGGTCACTCGGGTGGCGCGCAGTTCGCCCACCGCTATGCGATGGCGCACCCGCACCGAGTCGCTCGGGTGGTCGTGGTGGGCGCGGGGTGGTACACGTTTCCGAATCGGCGCCGGCGGTTTCCCCATGGCATTCGCAGGAGCCGCGATCTTCCTAACGTGCGTTTCGATCCCGAGGAGTTCCTGCGGATCCCCATGACAGTGATGGTCGGGGAACAGGACACGCATACTGGAAACCTGCGTCGGACCGAGCGGGTAAACCGGCAACAAGGGAGGAACCGTCTCGAAAGAGCACGAAACTGGGTGGGTGCGATGCGCACGGCGGCCGAATCCCGCAACCTCGATCCGCTGGTCTCATTCGAGTCGATTCCGGCCGGGGACAACTCCTTCGTGCGTCTCATGACGTCGGGCCGGCTCGGGGAACGGGTGTTTGCGGCGCTGTTCGGTGACCACACCCAATGACGAGCCGAAGCGGACGCCATGAATGAACGGGCCGGCGTAACGCGGGATCGATGGATGGATGCGTCGCGCGGGCCACGAGCCGTACGCGCCGCTCAGCGGTTCACCTTCGAGTTGACGCGTCTAGGCACCGGATGGAGTCTGATCTCTCTACTCTGCACGGTGACCGTCGCAACTCACGAGGTGTACGGCGGAGCCTCCGAACCGTCGCCGGTCGAGCGGGTCGCGCAAGGCGCCGACCCGAGCTCCGATGTGCAACCAGGGGAGGTCATGCGGCGCGCACTCCAAGCTGATTCGAGTCAAGCGTACTTCGTCTACGTGTCCAAGCAGGGCGGTCAGGGAGCGCCCATTTTCGTCACGGTTCATGGCATCTCCAGGAATGTCGAAGAGCATGCGATGCTCTTCGCTCCCTATGCCGAGAAGTACGGAGTGGTCCTCGTGGCGCCATTCTTCACGAAGGATGGGAATCCGGGCTACCAATGGCTCGGTCGAGAGCCATCGGGTCGGCGCGCCGACATGACGTTGGATGCGATCATTCAAGAAGTCGCGGTTTCGACCGGCGCCGAAGGGAAGAAGCTGTATTTGTTCGGATTCTCGGGCGGCGCACAGTTCGCTCATCGGTACACACTCGCTCATCCCGATCGCGTCGCACGAACGGCGGTTGGAGCGGCCGGCTGGTATACGTTTCCGGACCGTCGGACCCCCTATCCCTATGGACTGGGTCCGAGCCGAGACCGCCCCAGCGTTCGCTTCGAGCCGGAAAAGTTTCTGCGGGTTCCAATCACCGTGCTCGTCGGGGAGAACGATACCGGGGACGAGCACTTGAGACAGAGTGCGATCGTCGACCGGCGGCAGGGAAAGACGAGGCTCGATCGAGCGCAGAACTGGGTGGCAGCGATGAGACGCGCCGCGGAAGAACGCGGCCTCTCTCCGCTCGTTACTTGCGAGCGGGTGCCGGGGATCGAGCATTCATTCAAACAGTTCATGGAGCGAGGAAAGCTCGGCGACAAAGTGTTCGAAGCTCTATTCGGATCTTCCCGAACGCTGGGGGACCGCCGGTGAGCATGGAGATCAGTCGCCGTAACCCGATGGTGCCCTCTCCGATGGGTTCTCAGGATCTCGAGCCCAGGCGGCGCCGGCGCCGCCGCGACGGCCGCTATCGCGTTTTGCCGGAGGGTAAGCCGCCGCGACGCGTTCGGCGCGTCGTCGTCGCTCTTGTTCTTCTCGGCGCCGCGGCGGTCCTGGCGGTGCCGATTGCGCTGTGGGCAAGCTACCGGATGGCCTACGTGGTTTCGCGCAATGCGATCGTCAAGGGCTCGATGACGAACGTCGGCGCTCAGATTCAAGGCGTGGTGACGAGTGTCGAGGCGGACGCAGGTCAGCGCGTCCAGGCTGGGCAGATCTTGGCGCGATTCGAGGACCGCCAGCTACAGGCCAGCGTGCTGAGAGCGGAGTCGCGGTTGGCCGAGGCAGTGGCGCGCGCGGCATCGGCCAGGGCTCGGATCGCGGCGGCCCGCAGCGAGACCGAGGATGCAAAGGCGCGGCACGAACAGTTTGCATCGCTGGCGAGCAGGGGAGTGATCGCTCAGAACGACCTACGCACGTCACAGACCAAGCGTCAAACGGCCGAAGCGTTCGAAAGGACCGCCATCGCCGATTACAACGCAGCCCAAGCCGAAGCCGCAGCAGCGCGCGCCGAGCTCACTCTCGCCAAGGCCGACCTGGGTGCGTCCCTGATCCGTGCACCCGCCGACGGTCGGGTGGTGCGTCGCATCGCCGAACCCGGTGCGTCCGTCGTGGTCGGGCAACCCATCGTTGCCCTTTGGATCGGCAAGGAAGTCTGGGTGGAAGCGTGGGTCGATGAGGACCAGCTTTCGCACGTCGCCGTCGGCAACGAGGTGAGAGTGACGATCAAATCCAACGCCAACCGTGACTTCAGCGGAGTCGTGGAAGCGATCGGCGTCTCGACGGATTTCGAGCTGCCCGACACCGCGGTCCCGCAGCCACGAAACGCGAGAATGCGCACCACTCCGGTGGTTGGCGTCCGGATTCGATTGGATCAAACGGAAGGGCTGTTTCCGGGTCTGTCGGCCGTGGTCGGGATCCGGAAGAAGGCGCCGGAGTGAGGCAGATCCCGCCGACGCAGCAGCGGCGTCCACGGACCTCCGGTCATAGGTGTCGATGACGTGAAACAATCCGACCGACTCCGGGAGTCACGTTCGCGAGCATCGCCCAAAATGCTCGCTGGACCCTATCGCCCGGCTCCGTCCCCAGCCGATCTCACCGCCGAAACCGGCGGCATCCTGCGCCCCAAAGGAACGCTCTCGCGCGCGGAACTGTCGATCCTGACGGTGCTGGCTGCTCTGCCGCTACTCGCCATCACGCTTCGAATGGTGGCACTTCCCGGATTTACGACCCCGGAGGGAGGAGGATTCTGGGGGATCGGAAGCGTCCTGAACCAGTTGCTTTCCCTGAGTGACGTTCCTCCGCAAGAGCGCGATCACGTTCTCTATCTCCTGTTCGTGCCGACGTGCGCGCTGCTGGTTGCGTTCGCACGTCTGACGTTCGGACTCCGCGTGCTCGGCTTTCGATCGATTCTGATCGCCGTTGCCTTTCAAGAGAGCGGGGTCGTCGCGAGCCTCTTACTGATCACCGTCGCGATCGTCACCGTCCTGCTCCTGCGTCCTTGGCTCCGCCGGATTCGGCTCCCCTACTACGCCAGGGTGTCCGTGATTCTTTGTGTCGTGTCGGTGACCATGGTCGGAGCATTGCTCGTGGGCCCGTGGATGCGTTCGGACCTCGCCTGGGGGATGGCCTATTTCCCAGTGATCGTCATGGGGATGCTGGCGGAAGGCATTGCTCGAACCGTCGATCGCGACGACGGAATCACGGCATCGTGGCTTGCGGTCAACACGATACTGCTTGCCTTTCTGATGGCGCTGATCTGTCAGGTGCCAGTTCTGCGAAGCTTCATGCTCCGGTTCCCCGAGATCGTTCTGACTCAAATCGTCGCCATCGTGATGATTTCGGAGTACCTTGATCTCCGCTGGCTGCAGCACTGGGACAAGAAGATCGCCGGGATGTTGCTGCCGCGGTCGCGTTCGCGCTCGCGCGCCTTCCACGTGGCCGTGGTACGCAATCGCATCGAAACCGAGAGTCAGGGACGGGTTCCCCAGCAAGCGTTGCGGTCGGTACAGAAGATAGTCGACGTTCTTCGGGGTGGTGGGTACAGGGTCACTGTCGTGGAAGGAGATACGTCACTCCTCAAGGAGCTGCGCAGGTTCTTTCCTCTGAACCCGACGACCGGTGAGCTGGAGGGGATGGTTCTGAATCTCGCGCACGGCATCCAAGGTGACGCCCGCACCACTCACGTGCCCGCAGTGCTCGAAATGTCCGGGATCGCCTACAGCGGCCCGACTCCTCTCGGGCACGCCATGATCTTCGATCCGGTCGTGGCCAAGGTCCTCATGCAGCTGGCTGGGATCCCGACCCCCGCGTTTCGGCTCTTGACGAAGTCCAGAGGTGCAGCCCGAGGCCTGCTCTATCCAGTGACTGTTCGGCCGCGCCACGAACCCCTGGTCAGGCCCAAAATGGTCACGGATCGACGACAACTCGAGGCGGCGGTGAACCGAACGGTTCGGCGTTATCGGCAGGAAGCCTTCGTGGAGGAGGTCATCACCGGAAGGCGCATCAGCGTGGCGCTCCTCGGCAACGATCCCGTTGAGTGCCTCCCTCTGGTGGAGGTTGATTTGAAGCGCCGCGCGAAGATCTGCCCGGCGCCCGTCGACGAGTCTGTCGCCGAACGGATTCGTGAGTACGCGCAAGCGGCCTTTCGGGCCTGCGGTTGCAGGGACTACGCACGCGTCGACCTGCGCCTGGGAGAGTCGGCGGGACTTTGGGTGGCCGAAGTCCGCACGCTCGGCGTTTTGGCTTCGGAAGGATCGTTCGTGCGCGCAGGGATGGAAGCCGGTTACACGTTTCAGGATCTCATTTGCAGGATCGTCGATGTGGCTCGCAGCCGTTCCCATTCCAAGGGGCGGCTCCCTCGACAGAGGAAGGACGAAACTGAGGTAGGGCGCTCGCCACGCGGCGTGACCACGTGGAACGACTCCACGGTGTCAGCGGACACTCTCACGTAAGAACTCGATCCTCGCCGCCGTGCGACTCTCCCAATGAGTTGCACCTCCGACCCGGAATCCCTGCCCGCAGTCTTCTGTACGTTCGAACCCAACCCGTTGGATCAAGTCGCTGAGAATCCTGCCGATAACCCCAAGGTCGGCCGCCCTCTAGCGATGACGCCGGGGGGCCGCGTCACATCCACCCGCGAGGATCCCTCATGTCGAAGCCCAGCCGGGTGCTCGGCGTGGACGACAACCCGCAGAACCTCGGTATCCTGCGCAAGGCGCTCGGCTCCGAGTTCGAGCTGACGACAGTCGACTCGGGCGTGGAAGCGCTGACGGTTGCGCGACGGCTGCGACCGGACGTCGTGCTGCTCGACATCATGATGCCGGGGATCGACGGATACGAAACCTGCCGCCGCATGCGCAGCAGTCCGGAGCTTCGGGGTACGAAGATCCTCCTCATCTCCGCCAAGGCGCTGGCCTCCGAGCGTCTTCAGGGCTACGACGTGGGAGCGGACGACTACATGATCAAGCCGTTCGACCCCTACGAGCTGCTGGCGAAGGTGCGGGTTTACACGCGCCTGAGGTCCGTCGAAGAAGTGGACCGGCTGAAGACCGAAGTCCTGAGCCTGCTCTCGCATGAGACCCGGACGCCACTCGCCGCCATCCTCGGCCCGTTGCCCCTGATTCTCGAGAGCAAAAATCTGACGGACGAGCAACGTCGCATGCTGATGATCGTGGAACGGGGCGGTAGCCGCCTGCTCGCATTGATCGAGAAGGGTCTGTACCTGGCGCAACTGCGATCCGGATCGGTCGAGATTTCGCTCGCCGCACTCGATCTCGACCGACTCGCGGGGAGTGCGTTGGAGCGAATGCGATCGCGCGCCGAAAAGGCCGGCGTGCGGCTCGAGCGCGAAAGCGGCCATCCTCCGCCGGTGGAAGCAGACGAGGCGCACTTGGGTTGGGCGCTCGATGCGCTGCTCGACAACGCGATCCGCTTCAGCCCGGCCGGTGAGACCGTCACGGTGAGGACCGCGAACGCCGATGGCCGCGCCAGCGTGTCGATCTCGGACCGGGGGCCGGGCGTCGCCGCCGACGTGCTGCCGAAGATCTTCGGCGATTTCGTGGTCGCCGACATCAATCACCACAGCAAGGGGAGCGGCCTGAGCCTGGCCGCCGCCCGCTCGATCGTGGACCTCCACGGGGGCGCGCTCTCTCTCGATTCCAACCTCGGGCCGGGAGCCACCTTCCGGATCGAGCTGCCCACCACCGAGCCCCAAAGCGCAGCCGCCTGAGCGGACGCCGGCTCCGCCGGTGACGCTCTGGATCTCCAGACCTTATCGTTCGAACACGACTCTCGCGCTCAAGCCGCGCGCGCTTCCGGTGCTGCCGCCGGCCCCGAGGATGACGCCGGGGCTGAGGTTTGTTTCGCGACCGGCAGGCGCAGGAAGAACGTCGTGCCGCGACCTTCCGTGCTCTCGACGCGAATCGTGCCGCCGTGGTCCCGCACGATCCCGAACGTGACCGAGAGACCGAGTCCCGTGCCCTTGCCGGTTGGCTTGGTGGTGAAGAACGGCTCGAAGATGCGGGCCTGAACGTGTTGCGGCATGCCGGGTCCGTCGTCGGCGACGCGCAGCTCGACGAAGCCGTCAGGGGACGCAATCGCCGTGACCTCGACCTTGCCCTCCCCGCGCGCCTCCATCGCCTGCTCGGCGTTGAGCAACAGGTTCATCAACACCTGCTGGAGCTGATTCGCGCTTCCCTGGACCTGCGGCAGGTCCGCTGGCACGGAGGTGTTCAGAGTGACGCCACGGAGGTTCATCTCGTGGCGCATGATGATATCCGTGTCCCGGACCACGTCGGCCAGCGCCGTGGGCTCGAGCTGCAGCTTCTCCTGGCGCGCGAACTTGAGCAAGCTGTCGACGATTCCCCGGCAGCGCTTGGTTTCCTTCTCGATCGTGCGCAGCGGCACGAGCAGAGCGTCGTCGGCGGGTAGTGATCGCGCCGTGAGCTGGACGATCCCCTGAATGCCGGCCAGCGGGTTCTTGATCTCGTGCGCGATCCCCGCGCCGAGCTGTCCGAACGCCGCCATCTTCTCGGAATGGATGAGCTGGCCTTGGGCCTGCTTGAGCGCCTGATCGCGTGCGTTGAGCTCGTTCGCCATCTGGTTGAACGATTCGGCGAGCTGGCCCATCTCGTCGCGGCTGCGCACCGCTACGTGCACGTTGAACAGACCGCGCCCGATCGCGCGTGCGGCGTCGTCCAGATGCGCGAGCGACCGCGTCACGCGGGCCGACCAGAGAATGCTCGCGACCGCGGCAATCAACAGCAGGCCGAGCGCGACCAACACGAGATTCGTCAACAGCCGGCGTGACGCGAAATACGCCGCCGACTTCGGGATCTGCGCGCCGGCGCGCAAGTCGCCGATCCGAACCCGGGCGAAGCCGCCGATCATCTCGGTCCCGCCGCTCGTGTACTCGCGGACCTCGGCCTGGCTGCCGGGAGGGAGCTTGGGAACGCTGCTCAACCGCTCGCCGGCGACGACGCGGCGGGCGTCCGGGTGCACCACCAGCCGGCCGCTGGCGTCGGTCAGGAACACTTCGAACGCGCGCGAGCTCCGGCCCAGCGCGAGCACCTGTCCGACGTCCAGGACACCGGCGACGACGAGCGACGGACTGCCGGCGGATCGCGGGCAGTTGACCGCCACCGTCACCGTCGGTAGCTCGGGCGATTGGGTCGAGTTGATCACGCTCCCGGCGTCGCTGACGCGCGTAGCCAGCGTTCCCGCGCCGCGCGCGAGCGTCGCGCGGAAGATCTCGGGGTCGAGCTGGGCGCGCGCGAGCGTTTCGCGCTCCAGCAGCAGCGCGGTTTCCTGTCCGCCTTCGATCACCTGCACCGCGACGAACCCGCGCATGCCGGCGAACATCTCCTCCATCATCACGGTCCGGCGCTCGGCCGGAACGTTCGGGTCGTCGATCAGGCGTCCGAGCACCAGCAGCCGCTCCCGCGACGCCTCGAGCGCGGCATCGGCCTGCTCGGCGGCGTGCACGGCAACGACCGAGACCAGATCCGAAACGTACGCGGTCTTGTCGGCGTGGAACATCTTGGCCATCGTGAACGTGATGACGCTCACGGCCACGGTCACCAGCAACAGGAAGGTGATCAGAATCTTGAATCGGAACGAAATGTGCAGTCGCCGGCGCATGGCGTGGACTCCGACGGTCAGGGTTTCCCGTGAACGACCTGGCTCCAGTACGTGCTGTGGCCCGCGGCATCGACCGCTTCCACGAGCAGCACGTTGGCGCCCGGCTCGAGCTCGACTTCGGTTTCGAACGTGCCGTCGCGCTGCATGTCCACGCGGCGACCGACGACGAAAATGTTCGCCCGCTTCGTGGCGCGGCCACGGACGACACAACGTAGGTTCGCGACCTTGGGCGTCGCGACCTTGAGTTGCAGCTGGCCGTGATCGCGCGAGACGACCAGCGAGCGGGCCGGTGACGGCATGCCGTCGATGTTGTCGACGATCGCCGTGACCCGCCAGTAGTAGGTGCCCGGCTCCATGCGGCCCCACGTGAGCGAGGGCTGCGCGACGGTCTCGTCGAGCACGACGTCTTGGAACTCCGGGTCGCGCGCGGCGCGCAGCCGGTACTGCGCGGCCCCCTCGATGGTCCGCCACCGGAACGGAATGCGCGGCGGCAGGTCGAGGTAACCGAACGCGGCGCCGGGGCCGGGATCGTCGACGGCGGGCGCGCTCGGCAGCGGCATCGGCGCCGACACCGTCCCGTCACTGGCGACGCGGACGTATTGACCTGGCCCGAAATCCAGCGCCGGGCCGCTCCCCTGAAGGGCGATTTGCCCCTCGTGCACGGCGAGCGTCGAGCGGCCGTCGCGGCGCACCGTCACCTGCATCTCGGTCGCCGATCTCCCGGCGCCGCCGCCGAGCGCCGCGGTCGCGCTCGGCAGCGTGATCGCGAGCGGCTCCTGAGTCCCCGAGCGCAGCCGGGCCCACAGCTCGCCCTCGGCCATGATGACGCCGCGCGACCGCTGGGCGGACGTCCCGGTGGCGGTCGCGCCTTCCTGCGGATCGCTGACGACGACCAGCGAGTTGCGCTCGAGCTCGATCCGCAGCGCCTCCCCGAACGAGAGCTGTGCACGGCCTTCGGTCCCGGTCTGGACTCCGTCTCCGTCGTGCAGCGCGAGCCCACTCGCGGCGGAGCTCCACGTGATCGCCCCGGCGGGGCGGCTGCGAACCGAGCGGCGCAGGACCGAGAGCGAGGCGACGCTCTTCACGACGGGCGCGACCTCGACACGGTCGGGCTGCCGCGGCCACGTCTCGACGCGATCGGCGAGCAGGGCATGCAGCGTCTGTCCCTTCGGAAACGCCACGTCGAGCAGCACGAGGAAGCAGGAGAAGCAGCCGAGCGCCAGGGCGACGGCCAGCAGCAGCTCGAGCGCGACCGCCGCGAGGCGGCGCGCCGGAGCCGTCGGCGCCCTCACGCCGGCGTTAGTAACGGCTCTGGGCACGGAGGAACCAGCCATGCGCATCCTCGGCGTCACGATCGAGAGGGTTGCCCGTCAAGCGGGAGAAGTTGTAGCCGACCCCGAGCCTGAGATGCGTGGCCGGGTCCCACGACAGCTCCTGCAGCCAGCCGCCGAGCCGATCCCCGACCTCGCGTTGCGAGAGCAGCCGGTACTCGAGGCCGAGGCGCAGGTGCGAACGCATCATCAGGTCGACGCGGCTCGCCCACAGCGCGCTGTGCGCGGCGACCGAAGGGCTCGTGCCGCGGGCGTCACGCATGACGCGCGCGGCACCCTTCCCGGTCCATTCCATCCAGGCGAGCGGTCGCACGGTCGCCTCGAGCGCCGCGACGCCGAGCAGACTCTCGGTCGTGAGCGTGTCGCCGGCGCCGCCGTCGCGGCGGTCCGCGAGCCGGGTCCAGCGCGCCAGACCCTCGACGAGACCGGGGCGCGGCGGCCGGTAGGAGAGGCCGATGCTGCTCTCTTCGAAGCGAGCCGGCGTCGTGCCGAAATCGCGGCGGTCGGTCAGGCTCAATCGGTAGTCCCCTTGCAGCGACAGTCCTTCGCGAAGCGCGAACGAGAGGCGGGTCGCGGTCAGCAGCTGGCGGTCGTGCCCGTCGGTCCCGAACGCGCGGTACTCGCCGCGGGTCGAGCCCGAGAGCGGCAGGCGGCCTCGATAGGAGACGTCCGAGGACAGGGTCGAGTGCTCGCTCGCGCTCCCGGCGCCGCTTTGCGAGCCGTGCTCGCCCGCGACGCGCAGGACGAAGCCAGTCGCGGCGCGCCAACCCTGCTCGAGGCCGAGGACCGAGACCGCGCTCTCGCGCTCGGGTCCCTGCTGCCAGCGGTACTCGCTGTACGCCCGGCTCATGGCTCCGAGCGGCGCCTGCAGGCCGACGATCGTGCCTCGGTCCCAGCCGCCGTGGACGCGCTGGTGCTCTTCCCTGAGGTAGAGCTGGCGGCCGGAGAGCGAGAGCGTCGCCCCGCCGCGCACGGCGCGGCCGGCGTCGCCTTCGACCCCGCGTCCTTCCAGCGTCAACACCGGCAGCACGCGCCAGTCGAGGCCGAGAGCCGTCTGGTCGACGCCGGCGCCACCGAAGGACTGCTGGCGCTCGAGCGTCGCGCGCAGCGGCGTGAACGGTCGCCACCAGAGCCGCAACGCCCCGGTCTGGGCCGACTGATCTTCGGCGGAGTTGCGTTCCGAGAGGCGCTGCTCGAACTCGGCCGAGGTCCCGGCTCGCACGCCATCGCGCCGCCATTGCACGCCGAGCAGGTCGGTGGCGCGGACCGCTGCGCTGTCGGTTGGCCCGAGATCCGGCCGCGACTCGCGGTCGAAGCGCGCGCTCAGGCGTCCCCAGTTGCGGCCATCCAACTCGCTGCGCAAGCCGAACCGGTTGCTGGCCCGGCCACCGCGCTCCGCGTCCGAAACAAATCCCGATTCGACGCGCTTGAAGTAACCCCCGAGCGTCGCGGCGCCGCTTCGGCCGAGCCAGGAACCGACGTCGAGGTGCCCCGCGGCCTTCCAGGCCTGGCCATCCTTCGCGGCGGCGGTGTCGCTCGCCGCGAAGCGCAAGCCGCCGTCGGCGCTGAGAAAGGTCTGGCCCGACCGGCCTTCGCTCTCCGCCGCTTCCACGCCGAGCCACGAGCTGGCTCCCAGCCGCACCTTGGCGTCGCCCGCGAACAAGCGATAAGCCGCCGAGCCCGATGCGTCGTCGACGACCGTGCCGCCGACTGTCACCGGGCCGAGCGCCTGGCTGATCCGGCCGCCGGCGGCGGCCTTTTCGCCGAAACTGCCCCGCGTCTCGTAGTCGGCTTCCAGCGTCACCGGGTGGCCGCGCAGCGCCGCGCCGTCCACCAGGGAGCCGTCGTCCCAGACGCTCGGAATCGGCCGCGAAAACATTACGCGGCCTTCGAACTCCTTGACCGTGTAATCGATGCCGCGCTGCTGGGGAATGCGGGCGAGCGGGAGCCCGGTGTCGCGATCGCGCACCACCAGCGAAACCTGCACGCTGCCCTCGATCAGCTCGGTATGGCTCAGGTAGTAGAGCGTTCCGCCCGTGGCCTGGATCTCGTCGCGGACGCGGACGTGACGCGCTTCGGCGGCGAACGCCGCGATCGATGTCCCGCCCGGCGTCTCCCCGTGCGCCGTCCGGCCGAGGCGGAGCTGGGCTCCGTAGAGCGTGCGATGGAACGAGGCGAGCTCGACCTCGTCGAACGCGATCGGGAAGTCGCCGACCGCGGCCCGCAGCGCTTCGCCTTCGACCGCAAGGAAGAAGCGGCCGCCGCCGGGCGCCCCGTAGGCGATCGCGCTCGAATCGCCGTAGACGGGATAGAGCTTGTCGGGGTCGAGATTCACCAGCAAGCGGTCGCGGCCCGCGTCGTCCAGGTCGCGGAACAACGAGGCGAAATCGCGACGCTGGGTATCGAAGGCGGACGTGACCAGATAGCGGCCGGCGATCCAGCCCTTGAGGTGGTAGGCGATCCGGCCCTCGGTCCACGTCTCGCCGCCGCCGCGCCCCTGCAGGTACGCCGCGCCCTGCGTCCGTCCGATCATGCCGTCGGCGAGCGCCACCAGGAACAAACGCTTCGAATGCACGTCGAGCTCACGCTCGACGATCCCGAAGGTGCCGCGCGGATCCTCGACGCGCGCGAGCAGCCGGCTCTTGCCTTCCGGGATCTGAATCTGGCCGGTGAACGATCCGTCGGCGGCGACCGCGAGCGTGTCGCCATTGACGGTGACGCGATGGCCGGGACGCGTCCGGCCCGCGACCGTCAGGCTCGTGTTCCCGAGCACCGCACCCTTGGGCGGCAGAAACAGGGTCATCTCGGGAACGCTCTCGACCACAACCAACGGCTGTCCTTCCGGATCGCGGTCGAGGGCGCGCACTACGACGTTCGCGACCCGTAGCACGCCGGTGGGATTCCTGGCGACGACGCCGAAGGTGTTCTCACCGATGTGGAGCGCGAGATCGGCGGTGAAGCTGCCGTCCGGCTCGACGGCGACCGGAGCGCCGTCCACCTCGACGCGATTGCCGGCATTCGTCCGCCCGCGCAGGCGTACGCGCGCCACGGTCTGCTCGACCACCTCGCCGCCTACGTTCGCCAGCGGCTCGGAGGACTCGAACGCGGCGCGCGGCTCGATGCCCACGCCTTCCAGCGATTCGCCGAACGGCAGCCGCACCTCGCCCTTCGGCGCGAGGATCTCGAGCGCCGGCAGGCGCACGCGCGCCACCGAGATGCGACCCTGGCGATCGGTGAGCGTCACGTCCAGCGTCTCGCTGGCGGCCGGAGCCCGGCACGCGAAGCGGCCGGACGAGTCGACGGCCACTTCGAGCGCCCCGACCCGCGCCGAGGCCTGTCCGCGGTAGACGTCGTAGAGACGCGCGCGGCGGATCTCGCTCTGCTGGCCGTTGATCTCGATCCGCCGGTTGAGCTCGCGTCCCTCGGTCGTCGCGCTGCTCGCCACCGGGCGGTCCTCACCGTAGCCACGGGCGACCAGGCGCCTGCTCGGGATGCGCTCGTGCTGGACCAGGAAGCGCACCGCCGCCTCGGCTCGTTCCTGCGACAGCCTGAGATTGTCCGCGGCCGATCCCACCGAGTCCGTGTGGCCTTCGACCACGACCAGCTCGCCCGGCGAGCGCCGCAGCGTCTTCGCGAGCTGCGCGAGCGCCCGGTGCGCGGCGGGGCTCAGGTCCGAACGGCCCGACACGAACGCGTCGCCGGTCATCGTCATCGCGATCGACGTGCGGCGGTTGACGCCGAACACGCGGCGCGGCCCTTCGACGACGCTGCCGTCGGCATACTCGACGCTCAACCGGTAGCCGTAGATCTGGCCGCCCTGGAGCTGCCCCACCGACAGGCTGCCGTTCCATTCCAGGCGGGAGGGCGGCACTCCCGAGCCCTCGAACGCCTTTCCGACCCCGCTGTCCGCTTGCGAGATCTCGAGCCTCCAGCGCTTCGGGATCCCCGCACCATGGACTTCGGTCTGGAACGCGGCCGGCGTCTCGAGCCGATCCCCGGCCAGGCGCAGGATCTCCGTCGCGCCTTCGCCGGCGAGACGCGCGTCGGCGGAGCGGACGCTGATCGCCCGCCCGTTGACGATCAGTGCGGTCATCAGGGCGTTACCTGTCACGTCGACCGCGCGCTCGAACTCCTCGGTCACGATCGCCAGGCCTTCGACCGGCGGGCGTCCGACGTCGACCGTGTCGCGCGAGAACGAGACGCCGAAGCGCACGCTCGCGAGCAGCCCGGGGGACACGTTGACGACTGTTCCAGCGTCGGTGGTGGGCGTCGCCGGCAGGCCGAGCTGCGCAAGGTCGAGCTTGAAGGCCCGCGGGCCGGCCTCGAGGTTCGGCAGATGGAACCGTCCCTCGGCATCGGTGAGCACGCTGGTTCCGTCGTCGAGCGCGACACGCGCACCCGGTACGCCGCGCTCGTCGTGGCCCTGGCGCCCATCGCGGTCGACGTCCTCGAACACCCGGCCGAGCACCGTGCCGTTCGCGAACAGCGCGTTCGGCTCGACTCGTACCTTCGCTTCGGCGCGATTCGAGATCACGCAAGTCGCGCAGCCTTGCACGGCGACGGCGGCATCGATGTGGTCGCCCTGGGCGGCGCCCGCGCCGGGGACGAGCTGCCAGCGGAGCGTCGCGTAGCCCGATTCGCCGGGTCCGGCGCGCCCGTCGCCGTCGAGATCGACGAACGCGCCGAGCGTGTCGATCACGAACTCCTGCGGTGCGGCGGCGAGCGGGTCCGGAATGCCGCGCCCGTCACGCGCTGCCGAACCCTCGAGGTAGCCGAAGCCGGACGGCGGCTGGTTGAGGATGGAAACGCCGCTGAGGTTCGTCGCCGTCAGGTTGCGGATCACGAGCAGGTAGCTCACCGGCTGGCCGATCTCGACGCGGTCGCGCTCGGTGGACAGTTCGAGCTGAAGCGCGAAGCCCGTGTCGTCGTCGGTGTTGGAGACGGCGACGTCGGCGGCGGCGAGCCCGTTGTAGTCGGGGTCGGCGCTGGCGGCGGCGGCCGTGATGATCGAGTAGGCGATGCTGCCGTCGACAAACCCGTCGTCGGCGCCGGTGACGGTGACGGTCTGCGGAGTGGCCCAGTCTCCGGACGTGAACGTGAGACTCGCCCGGGCGATCGTGCCCTCGGAGAGGTCCGTGCAGGAGAGCCCGATCGTTACGTCCGCCGCCGGCTGCGTGCCGAGCACGACGGTGAACGTCGCTTGGCCGCCGGCTTCGGTGGTCACGAGGCCCGCGCTGGGATTGACGATGATCGCGACGACGTCGTCGTCCGTGTTGGACGCGGCGACGTCGGCCGGATCGAGGCCGTTGTAGCCGGGATCGGCGCTGGCGGCGGCGGCGGTGATGATCGTGTAGGTGATGGTGCCGTCGGCGATCGCGTCATCGACGCCGGTGACGGTGACGGTCTGGGGTGCGGCCCAGTCCAGCGTCGTGAACGTGAGGCTCGCCACGGCGATCGTGCCCTCGGAGAGATCCGAGCTCGCAAGTCCGATCGTCACGTCCGCCGTCGGCTGCGAGCGCAAGACGACCGTGAACGTTGCGGTGTCACCCGCCTCGCTGGTCACCAGACCGGCCGTCGGATTGACGGTGATCCCGACCGCGTCGTCATCGGTGTTGGAGACCGCGACGTCGGCCGGATCGAAGCCGTTGTAGCCGGGATCGGCGCTGGCGGCGGCGGCGGTGACGATCGAGTACGCGACGGCGCCGTCGGCGATCGCGTCGTTGACGCCGGTGATGGTGACCGTCTGGGCCGACGCCCAGTCCCCGGTCGTGAACGTGAGGCTCGCCGGAGACGCCGTTCCCTCGCCGACGTCGCTGGACGAGATGCCGATTGTCACGTCCGCGGTCGGCTGCGAGCCGAGCACGACCGTGAACGTAGCCGTGTCGCCGGCTTCGGTGGTCACGAGCCCCGTCGTCGGGGTCACCGTGACCGCGACCGCGTCATCGTCGGTGTTCGAGACCGTGACGTCGGCAGGATCGAAGCCGTTGTAGCTCGGGTCGGGGCTGGTGGCAGCCGCGGTGACGATCGTGTAGGCGACGCTGCCGTCGGCGACGAGATCGTCGACGCCGGTGATGGTAACGGGTTGCGGCGTGGCCCAGTCGCCGAGAGTGAAGGTGAGACTGGCCGGCGCCACCGTGCCTTCGGTGAGGTCGGAGCTGGAGAACCCGATCGTCACGTTCGCCGTCGGCTGGCTGCTCAGCACGACCGTGAAGCCGGCGGTGCCGCCCGCCTCGGTGGTGACGAGGCCTGCGGTCGGGGTGACGGTGATCCCCGCGGTGTCGTCGTCCTGGTTCGTGACGCCGACGTCGGCGGCGTCGAGGCCGTTGTACCCGGCATCCGCGCTCGTCGCCGCGGCGGTGAGGATCGAGTAGAGGATGTTGCCATCGTCGAGGTCGTCGTTGACGCCGGTGACCGTGACCGTCTGTGCGGTCGACCAGTCTCCGCTCGTGAACGTGACGCTCGGCGGCGCCACGGTGCCTTCGGTGAGGTCGGAGCTGGAGAGCCCGATCGTGACGTTCGCCGTCGGCTGGCTATTGAGGACGATCGTGAACGTCGCCTGGCCCAGGGCCTCGGTCGTCACCAGCCCGGCCGTGGGAACGACCGTGATCCCGACCGCGTCGTCGTCCTGGTTCGTGACGCCGACGTCGGCGGACGCGCGGCCGTTGTAGCCCGGGTCGGTGCTGGTCGCGGCGGCGGTGATGATCGAGTAGAGGATGTCACCGTCGTCGAGCGCATCGTTGACGCCGGTGATGGTGACGGTCTGGGCTGTGGACCAGTCGCTGTTGGTGAACGTGACGCTTGCGGGCGCGACGGTGCCTTCGGTGAGGTCGGAGCTGGAGAGCCCGATCGTGACGTTCGCGGTCGGCTCGCTGGTCAGGACGACGGTGAACGTCGCCTGGCCCAAGCCCTCGGTGGTGACGAGGCCTGCGGTCGGGGTGACGGTGATCCCCGCGGTGTCGTCGTCCTGGTTCGTGACGCCGACGTTGGCGGCGTCGAGGCCGTTGTACCCGGCATCCGCGCTCGTCGCCGCGGCGGTGAGGATCGAGTAGAGGATGTCGCCATCGTCGAGGTCGTCGTTGACGCCGGTGACCGTGACCGTCTGTGCGGTCGACCAGTCGCCGTTGGTGAAGGTGACGCTCGCGGGGGCGACGGTGCCCTCGGTGAGGTCGGAGCTGGAGAGCCCGATCGTCACGTTCGCGGTCGGCTGCGTGACCAGCACGACCGTGAACGTCGCCTGGCCCAGGGCCTCGGTGGTCACCAGCCCAGCGGTCGGGTTGACGGCGATCCCGACGACGTCGTTGTCCTGATTCGTGACCGCGACATCGGTGGCGTCGAGCCCGTTGTAGCCGGCGTCGGCGCTCGTGGCGGCGGCGGTGACGATCGAGTAGGCGATGTTGCCGTCGGCGGCCGGATCGTCGACGCCGGTGACCGTGACCGTCTGCGCGACCGACCAGTTCCCGGTGTTGAACGTCACGCTCGCCGGAGCGACCGTGCCTTCCGTGAGGTCGGAGCTGGAGAGCCCGATCGTCACGTCGGCTGTCGGCTGGCTGTTCAGGACGATCGTGAACGTCGCCTGGCCCAAGGCTTCGGTGGTCGTGAGCCCCGCGACGGGGGTGACCGTGACCCCGGCGTTGTCGTCGTCCTGGTTCGTGACGCCGGCATCCGGGGGATTGAAGCCGTTGTAACCCGCATCTGCGCTGGTCGCGGGGGCGGTGACGATCGAGTAGACGATGTTGCCGTCGGCGACCGCGTCGTCGACGCCGGTGATCGTGACGGTCTGAGCAATCGACCAGTTCCCATTGTTGAACGTGACGCTCGCAGGCGTGACCGTGCCTTCGGTGAGGTCCGAGCTGGAGAGCCCGATCGTCACGTCCGCACTCGGCTGCGAGGTCAACACCACCGTGAACGTCGCCTGGCCGCCCGCCTCGGTCGTCACCAGGCCCGCGGTCGGATTGACGGTGACTCCGACCACGTCGTTGTCCTGGTTCGTCACGGCGACGTCGGCGGGATTGATGCCGTTGTAGCCCGCATCCGCACTGGTCGCGGCGGCGGTCACGATCGAGTAGGCGATGTCGCCGTCGGCGACCAGATCATCCACACCGGTGACGGTGACGGTCTGCGCGGTCGACCAGTTGCCGTTGGTGAACGTCACGCTCGCCGGCGCGACCGTGCCCTCGGTGAGGTCGGTCGACGACAGTCCGACGGTGACGTCGGCTGTGGGCTGACTCGTCAACACGACCGTAAACGTCGCCTGGCCGCCGGCCTCGGTCGTGACCAGCCCGGCGGTGGGATTGACGGTGATCCCGACCGCGTCGTTGTCCTGATTCGTGACCGCGACGTCGACGGCGTCGAGCCCGTTGTACCCGGCATCCGCGCTCGCCGCCGCGGCGGTGAGGATCGAATAGGCGATGTCGCCGTCGTCGATCGCGTCGTTGACGCCGGTGATCGTGACCGTCTGGGCGGTCGACCAGTCGCCGTTGGTGAACGTCACGCTCGCCGGGGCGACGGTGCCTTCGGTGAGGTCGGAGCTGGAGAGCCCGATCGTCACGTTCGCGGTCGGCTGGCTGTTCAGGACGATCGTGAACGTCGCCTGGCCTCCGGCCTCGGTCGTCACCAATCCGGCCGTCGGAATGACGGTAATCCCGACGGCGTCGTCGTCCTGGTTCGTGACGCCGGCGTCGGCGGGGTCGAAGCCGTTGTAGCCCGCGTCCGCGCTGGTCGCGGCCGCAGTGAGGATCGAGTAGGCGATATCACCGTCGTCGACCGCGTCGTTGACGCCGGTGATCGTGACCGTCTGAGCGGTCGACCAGTTGCCGTTGGTGAACGTCACGCTCGCCGGGGCGACCGTGCCTTCGGTGAGGTCGGAGCTCGAGAGCCCGATCGTCACGTCCGCCGTCGGCTCGCTGGTGAGGACGATCGTGAACGTCGCCTGCCCGCCCGCCTCGGTGGTGACCAGGCCGGCCGTCGGACTGACGGTGACGCCGACCACGTCGTTGTCCTGGTTCGTGACGCCGACGTCCGCTGCGTTCCTGCCGTTGTATCCGCCGTCGCCGCTGGTGGCGGCGGCGGTGACGATCGAGTAGACGATGTTGCCGTCGGCGACCAGATCGTCGACGCCGGTGATCGTTACCGTCTGGGCGGTCGACCAGTTGCCGTTCGTGAACGTGACGCTCGGCGGTGCGACGGTGCCCTCGGTGAGATCGGAGCTCGAGAGCCCGATCGTCACGTTCGCGGTCGGCTCGCTGTTCAGGACGATCGTGAACGTCGCCGTGCCACCGACCTCGGTCGTGATGAGACCGGACGTCGGGATGACGGTGATCCCCGCCGTGTCGTCGTCCTGGTTCGTGACGCTGACGTTGGGCGGGTTGATGCTGTTGTAGTCGGCATCGGTGCTGTTCGCGGATGCCGTGACGACCGAGAAGACAACGTTGCCGTCGTCGATGTCGTCGTTGACGCCAGTGGCGGTGACGATCCGGGGCGTCGCCCAGTTGGCGGGCGTGAAGGTCACGCTCGCCGGAGACACCGTGCCCTCGCTGAGATCGTTGCTGGAGAGGGGAATGGTGACGTTCGCCGTCGGCGGGCTCGTCAGCACGACGGTGAACGTGTCGGTGCCGCCGGCCTCGGTGGTGACGAGTCCTGAGGTCCGGCTCAGCGTGATCCCCGGCAAGTCGCTGGCCGTCGCATTGGCCGCGAACTCGGATGTGTTATTCGCCGGATCGGTCGCGGTCGCCGTCACCGCCTCGCCCGCCGCCACGATGGCCGCCAGCGTCGTGTTGATGGTAGCGTCGCCGCCGACGTCCGTAGTCACGTTGGTGAAGCCGAGATAGCGCTCGCCCTCTCCGTAGCCCGAAGGGTCGGCGGTGGCACTGGCGAAGAACTCGATGCGGTAGGTGGTGCTCGGGGCGGAGTTGAGCGTGCCCTGGATCGTGATCTGGGTGGCGTTCCGCCTCGCCGATGACAGTGTGGGGAAGTTCTGGAGATCGTTGCCACCGACGTCCAAGTCGCCCGCGTCGTTCAGCGTAAAGAAGGGAGCGGTGCCGAGGTTCTGGTTGTCTGCGGCGGCATTGAGATCGATGCCGATCTGCCCGGTCGGTCCCGCGCCGGTTCTTGCCACGATCGTGCCGTTGTCGTCGATCGAGTTGCCCGTCAAGCGGGTGCCGATGGCGCCGTTGTTGATCTGGACGCCCGCGCCGTAGTTGGCGCGGATCACGTTGCGGTCGAGCGTCGTCGAGGCTGCGCCGGAACGCATCGTCGCTCCCGGGCTCTGGACGAGGGTCGTGGGCGTCCCCACGCCGTTGCCGGTCACCGTGTTGTTGGTGAAGCTGTTCCCACTCGCCCCGGCGGCCGTGACGACGATCGCCTGACTCGAAGATCCGACGATCAGGTTCTCTCGGACATCGTTCGCGGACGCGCCGCTGATCGTGACACCGTCACCGTCACTTGAGGTCGTTCCGATGTCGCGAATCTCGTTTCCGTAGACCGACCAGTTCGTGGAGCCGCTCGAGAAGTAGATCCCGGTCACACCGCTGAAGCCGATCAGGTTGTTGCGGATGGTCCCGCTGTCGCCGCCGTTCGAGAACAGTCCGGCTAAGTTGCGCAGCCCCGCGCCGGGGTCGGTGAAGGACGAGGCGGTGGTGCCGAGGAGGTTGTTTTCGATCAGGGTGCCCACGAAGTTATCGCCCACCAGGATCCCCGCCTCGCCGCTGCTGTTGCCGAAACCGTGGATCGCGAATCCCCGAACCGTGACGTTGCTGGCCGCGATCTCGATTCCGTTCGTCAACGCGCCCACGTCTCGAATCGCCACCTCGGGCCCCGCCACCTGAGGCAAAGCGACCGCTGCGACACCGACGGTTGCGCCGGCGCCGAAGACGAGCGGATTGGTGTTGCCGACGTTGGCGGTCTGCGTCGTCCCATCGAGCGAGGTCGAGGCGTCGGCAACGGCGGGAAGCGCGGTCGCGGGCGTGATGACGGCGACGCCGGAACCATCGAGCAGATTCGGCAGTCCGGCGCGGAGACCGGGATGGGCCAGACCGTCGCTGATCATGAAGATGGAGACATCCGTCGCCGCGGGCTGCCCGGCGATGGCGAGCCCGGCGTTGGAGAGCCCACCGGCATTGGTCAGGAACTGGCGGAGGCTTCCCTGGCCGGTGGGGTTCGTATTGACGATGGTGTTGAAGTTGAAGCCAAAGTCCACCTGACCGATGTCGGGCGCGCCCAGCACCACGCGAGTCACCGATTGGGCCGTGCCCGAGAGGCCGGCCGTGAACACGAACGTCACGGTGTTCATGGTCGTCCCGGCTGCGCCGTCCCCGGGATCCGTCACGCTCGGATCCGTCCCGCCGACGAAGTCGGTGACCGCGACGGCGGCGCCGGAGCTGGCGCTGGTGCGGAAGGTCTGGACCGGCAGATGGGTACCGGCGACGTAGCCGGAGCGGGACGAGCTGACCGAGCCGTTGACGACGCGGACGAAGTACGTGCCGGCGCCGAGTCCGGTGAACGTGTAGACGCCGGAGCCGTTGGTGGTGGCGAAGGACGAGAAGGCGCCGCCGGAGCCGTAGAGCTCGACGCGAGCGCCGGAGCGCACCACTCCCGCGGAGGCGGCCATGCTCCGGCCGGCGCCGCCGCCGTAATTCAAGTCCTCGAACACCGTGCCCGAGATATTCGCGGCCCGCGCGGGATCGACGTTGCAGAAGAGGAGCAGCGGCGCGCACGCGAACCCCCAACCGATCGTGCGCCTCATCGTTTGTCTCTCGGTGGCGTGACGAAGCCGGTGCGGCCGGCAAGCTCGGCTGCGGTCATGAACGATGGTTTCCCGATTTCTGGCGGGTCGCCCCGCGCGACGCTGTGGACTTGTCAGGTTATCGGCTGGGCACGGTCGAGGTTTGAGGCCGAACCGGAGGGCAGCGGCGGAGTTCCCGGGACCACCGGTTTCCGTCGCGGGACGTCTAAAGCGCGGGTCGGCTGCTGCCGACAATTCGAGAATCGGGCCCGATCCTCGCCGAGGCGGGCTCCACCGGCATGTCGTCCCAGGGAGAAAGAGCGATCGTGGCCGCAGAACGAATCATGGTCGTCGAGGACGAGGCCACGATCCGCTACGTCCTCACAAACCTGATGACCGGCATGGGCTTCTCGGTCACGGGTGCGGGGACGGGGCGCGAGGCGATGGAGCTGGTGGCGAGCGGCAGTTTCTCCGCGGCACTGCTGGACATCGTGCTGCCGGACATGAGCGGGCTCGACATCCTGGAGCGGATCAAGAACGACTCGCCCGACACCGAGGTGCTGATCATGACCAGCCACGCCTCGGTCGAGACCGCGATCGCTGCCATTCGCCGCGGCGCCTACGACTACTTCCACAAACCGTTCGAGCTCGACGAAGTGTGCGAGCGCGTGCGGCGGGCGCTCGAGCGGCGCTCGCTCGCGATTCGCAACCGCCAGCTCCTCGTCGATCTGGAGAATCGCAACCTCGAGCTGACGGCCGCCGTGCGCCGGCTCGGTTCGCTGAACTCCGCGGGCACTGGGATGAGCGCGGTCTACACGCTCGACGAGCTGCTCGCGTTCTTTCTCGATCTCGTCTCCCACGAGCTCGACGTCGAACGTACCTCCGTAATGCTGAGGGGCGAGGACGGCACCATGAGGATCTCGGCCTCCAAGGGGATTGCTGAAGACGTGGTGCTGTCGACGCGGGTCAAGCCGGGAGAGGGCGTCGCGGGCCGGGTGCTTCAAACCGGTCAGCCCGTATTCGCGGAGGACGCCGGTGATGGCGCGCCGCCGATCGGCGGGTCGATCGATCTGCCGGGCCCATTCGCGTCGGTGCCGATCGTGCTCAGCGTTCCGATCCGGTCTCCGCTCCAGGTGATCGGCACCATCAACGTCACCAAGAGACGGAGCGGGAAGCGATTCGATCCCGACGACCTGGCCTATCTATGCGCGCTGGCCGGGCAGCTCGGCGTCGCCGTGGACCGCGCGCGCCACATCGAGAACCTCCAGATTCGCGAACAGGAGCTGCGCGAGAGTGGCGAGCGGCTGGAAATCGAAGTCCAGCGGCGTACCGCCGATCTCCTGCACACCAACGAAGACCTCGTCGTCGCGAAGGAAGCGGCCGAGAACGCGAATCGTTCGAAATCGGAATTCCTCGCCAACATGTCCCACGAGCTCCGGACGCCACTGCACGGGATCCTGAGCTACACGCGCTTCGGCATGCGCGAGGCCTCCGAACGCACACAGCCGGACCTGCACGATTACTTCCGAGTCATCGAGGACAGCGGTCACACACTCCTGCGCCTGGTGAACGATCTGTTGGATCTCGCCACGCTCGGCACCGCTCATGCGACCTACGATTTCGAGTCCCTCGATCTCAACGATCTCGCGCTCCGGGCGCTGGAAGAGTTCGCGCCACGGCTTCAGGAACGAGGGATCCATGCCGAAGTGCGAGGCGCACGCGAGCAGGTCGAGATCGTGGCCGACAGCGGCCGCATGTTGCAGGTGTTCCGCAATCTGTTCGAGAACGCGTACAAGTACGCGAAGGCCCGGATCACGATCACCGTCGAGCAGGACCAGGAGGTCGTGCGCGTGCGGCTCTCCGACGATGGCCGCGGCATTCCCGAAGCGGAGCTCGAGGTCGTTTTCGACAAGTTCGTCCAGTCGAGCCGCACCACGTCCGGCGCCGGTGGGGTCGGGCTCGGACTCGCGATCTGCCGCGAGATCATCCGCGCGCATCGCGGCCGGATCTGGGCCGAGACCGCCCAGGGCGGCGGCGCCGCCTTTGTGATCGAGCTGCCGGTCGCGGCCGCCGGCGAACGGCCCCGGGCGGACGGATCGAGCGAGGCCTTGTCGACGCCGGCCGCTCCGCACTCGGGCAACGGGGACACCCGAGCCGCCGCCTGACCGGCCGTCGCTGCGTCGTTCGCGGTGCGGCCCTCGAGCGTCCCGGCGCTCGTCTCTCCCCGCGCACTTCTGCCGCTTCATGTACATTCCCCGCCGATGCCAGGACTCCGGGGGGAAAGCGCGGGCGTGCGGATGGCCGCAACGATCGTCGCGGCGGTGCAGATCGGTTGTGGTCCGGTCGCCTCCACCGCGACCCAGGACCACGCCGGCGCCTCGACGACGCCTGGCGCCGTGGTCGGTCTGTGCGGACCCGACGAGCCGGGCGACCGGCTCGAGTTCGGCGGGCGCGTTCTCGACATGCGCGGACGTCCCCTCGCCAAAGCGGCGGTCGTCGCCTATCACGCGGATCGCAGGGGACTCTACAATCCGCGAAGCTCCGAGACGCGCGTGCCGCGATTGCGGGGCGTCGCGGTGACCGGCGATCTCGGGCGTTTCCAGTTCTCGACCGTTCGTCCGGGCGCCTATCCCGAGGGCGCCGAACCGGTGCACGTTCACGTGGCCGTGCTGGCGCCTGCGCACCATGTCCGTCACCTCGACTACTGGTTCGAGGGCGATCCACTGATCACCGATCGGCGCCGCAGCTCCAGGAACTCCAACACCATCATCGTCGCGCTGGCGCGGAAGGACG
Organism: Candidatus Limnocylindria bacterium; assembly: GCA_035632955.1. Classification (GTDB taxonomy): domain Bacteria; phylum Eisenbacteria; class RBG-16-71-46; order RBG-16-71-46; family RBG-16-71-46; genus DASQFU01. Next base: position 5,141 of record DASQFU010000242.1, on the reverse strand, counting down.
GCGCCTGGACGTTTCAGCACGACATCCGACTCGAGGGCAACTGATGATCGAGAGGAGAGTGGGTTCGCCGTGACCGTGGCCGAGGCTCAACGCGAAATGCGGACCGTGTTCATGAACGGCGCGTCGGCTCACTCGTCTCCGGCGCGATCTGGCTTGTTTCGGTCGCGCTCGGGACCTGGGGCAGCACCCGTCACGCGATGGTGGCTCTGGTGCTGGGCGGGATGTTCATCTTCCCGATCACGCAGGTCGTCCTCCGGCTCACCGGGCGGCCGTTTGCGCTGCGGCCGGAGAACCCGCTGGGATCGCTGGCGCCGCAGATCCGTTCATCATTCCGCTGACCCTGCCGGTGGTCGGGGCGGCCGCGTTGCACAACGTTAACTGGTTCTATCCGGCGCTCACGATCGTCGTCGGTGCCCACTACCTGCCGTTCGTGTTCCTGTACGGCCTGTGGCACTACGCCGTGCTGGCGGGAATTCTGATCTTCGGCGGACTCGGGATCGGGCTCGTGATGCCGCAGTCGTTCACCCCGGCAGGATGGATGACGGTGAGCGCGCTGTTGCTGTTTTCGGCCTGGTTCGCTTCGATCCGCGAGAAGCCGGCGGCGTGACCGCTCCTCAGATCGAGGGTGGCTGGATCCCGATCATTCGCATGTAGGTATTGAGCTGGGCGCGGTGATGGATCTCGTGCTCCTGCAGGTGATCCAGGATCCAATGGAGCGTGTAGCGCCGCTCCGATCCCTCGGGCGGCTGATACGTGATGACGCGCGCGAGCTCGGACACCGGCTGCCCGAGCCAATGCTGCGTGTTGCGATGCCATTTCTCGAGCAAGGACAGGAGCGTGGCGTGATCCGGCGGATCGCCCACGATCACCCATCCCTGTGCCGGATCTTCGTGCTCGACCACCCAGTCCTCGTAGGGCCCGCCTTCGACGACGTTGTAGATCCAGCCCCGCTCGCATTCGGCGATGTGCAGGATCATCTGTCGTGCGGTGAGCAGCTCCGGTCGCGGCTTGAAATCGAGACGGTCGGCAGGGAACGCCTCGACGGCCATGATCAGATAGGGCCGGTACTGCACGTCCCAGTAGGGATAATACGAACGAATGGTGCCGGCGAAATCCGCGGCCGAGAGCTTCCGGCTCGCGGCCCGGATGTCGACCGCCGTCGTCGTGGACATGGGATCTCCTCGCGTGAGTCAGTAACCTGCGCGAGCTGCGCTGCGTGCTGAATGCCCGCGAGTCTACCGCCGAATCGCGGCCTAGGATAGACTCCCGGTTCGTTGCTGATGCCTGCACGACTCGGATCTGGAGCAGAAGAAGCGCTTGATCCGTAACGCCTACGACGCGCTTCCGAGCGGTGGCGCGTTGATCGCCTACGACGCCGTCATCGACGACGAGCGACGCCAAAACGCGTTCGGCCTGCTCATGAGCCTCAACATGCTGATCGAGACGCCCGGAGGGTTCGACTACACCGGCAGGGACTGCATCGGCTGGATGAAGGAAATCGGGTTTCGGGAAGCGACCGTCGAGCATCTCGTCGGTCCCGACTCGATGGTGATCGGGATCAAGTAGCCGGGCTGTTTTGTCGCTTTTCGATCCGCGCCCAGGCGTCCTTGAGCGTCACCGTGCGGTTGAACACGAGCGCTCCCGGCCGCGAGTCCGAGGGGTCGGCGACGAAGTAGCCGATCCGCTCGAACTGAATCGGCGTGCCTGGCTCCGCGGCAGCCAGCGCCGGCTCGAACCGGCAACCGGTGAGGATCTCGAGCGATGCGGGATCGATGCCGCTCGTGAAGTCGGCGCCTTCGGGCACCGCTTCCGGATCCTCGGCCTTGAACAGCGTGCCGTAGAGACGCACCTCGCCCTCGATCGCGTGCGCCACCGAGACCCAGTGGATCGTCGCCTTGACCTTCCGCCCATCCGGGGCGTTGCCGCTGCGCGTCTCCGGGTCGTACGTCGCGCGCACCTCGAGGATCTCGCCGGTGGCTGGATCCTTGACCACGCTCGTGCAGCGCACGAGGTACGCGCCGCGCAAGCGCACCTCCACACCCGGGCTCAGGCGGAAGAACTTGGGCGGCGGAGTCTCACGGAAATCGTCCTGCTCGATCCACAGCTCGCGGGAGAGCGGCACCTGGCGCTTGCCGGCGGAAGGATCCTCCGGATTGTTGCCGAGCTCGAAGTGCTCGACGTGGCCTTCCGGGACGTTCTCGAGCACGACCTTGAGCGGCCGCAACACCGCGAGGCGGCGCACGGCGTGCCGGTTGAGGTCCTCGCGCACGCAGTGCTCGAGCAGCGCCAGCTCGACGCGGTTCTCGCGCCGCGCGACGCCGATCCGCTCCGTGAAGTCGCGCAGCGCCGCGGCGGGGTATCCGCGCCGCCGCATGCCGCGGATCGTCGGCAGGCGAGGGTCGTCCCAGCCGCGCACGAACCCCTCCTGAACCAACCGCAGCAGCTTGCGCTTGCTCATCACCGTGTGGGTCATGTCGAGGCGCGCGAACTCGTACTGATGCGGGAGCGGCCGCGGCAAATCGAGCGCCTCGAGCAGCCAGTCGTAGAGCGGCCGATGCGCGACGAACTCGAGCGTGCAGATACTGTGCGTGACGCCCTCGATGTAGTCCGAGAGTCCGTGCGCGAAATCGTACATCGGATAGATGCACCAGCGATCGCCAGTGTGATGATGCGGAACGTGACGGATCCGGTACAGCACCGGGTCGCGCAACCACACGTTCGGCGACGTCATGTCGATACGCGCTCGCAACGTGCGGGCGCCGTCCGGGAACTCACCGGCCGCCATCCGCCGGAACAGGTCGCGACTCTCCTCGACCGGGCGCTGGCGATAGCGGCTCTCCTGGCCGGGAGCGCCCGGTGCGCCGCGCATGCGGTCCACTTCCTCAGCCGTGTGATCGCAGATGTAAGCGCGGTTCCGTTCGATCAAGCGGACGGCGAAGGCACGCAACGCCTCGAAGTAGTCCGAGGCGCGAAACGCTTCCAGCCGCTCCCCGCGCGCTTCCGCCGGCAGGACCGCGGGAACATGAAAATCCTCGCGACCGTCACGCGGCGCGTGTACGGCCGTCGCTCCCGCCGGCTTCAGGCCCAGACAGTGATCGGCCCATCCCGCGATCAGCCACTTCACGTCGTCGACGATGGACTCTTCGTACTCGACCTCCTCCTTGGCCGGGTTCGTGTCGTCCATGCGTAGATTGCACCGGCCGGCGAACTGCTTCGCGATGCCGAAATTGAGGCAGATCGACTTGGCGTGGCCGATATGGAGATAGCCGTTCGGCTCGGGCGGGAAGCGCGTGATCACCTGTTGGACCGCGCCGCTCGCCACGTCCGACTTGACGATCTCGCGAATGAAGTCCTGCCGCTCCGCGGCAGCGACGGTGTCGTGCTCGCTCATGCAGCTCCTCGTGGAACGTACGCCGGCGCCGTCCCGTGCCGGGAGGCTCACGTCTCGCGCAGGTAACCCCAGGTGTGCAGCTTGTCGTGGTCGTCGTACCAGCGGTCGCCGATGTCGGTCCGGTAGTACATGTTCGGGATCGTGATGTTGCGCACGCGACCGTAGGCCTGAGCCTGAGCCTGACGCATCGTCGGCCCGAGACCCACGACCACCAGCACCACGCCGGACGTCCCCGCGACCAGCCACTGGCCGTCCACCTGCTTCACGTCCTCGATGTGGACCTCTTCGGGCGTTGCCTTCTTGAACAGGATCGCCGCGTCCTTCGAGACCGATTCGAACGTGGCGTCGTCGTCGAAAGGGAACGGTGGCACGACGATCCGCACGCCGATCTGAAACCCGGTCTTGACCCTGAGCTTGGCGCCGTCGCTGCCCGCGAGATCGTTCAGAAACTCGCCGATCGGCGTGAGCATGCCTTCCTGCTGGATCATGATGGTCGGATAACCGAAGCGCGTCGTGAACTCGAGCGGGTAGATGCCGTTGCCGTTGACGATGCAGTTCAGGTCGACGTAGCCGACGTAACGCTCCTGGGCGAGGCGAGGCTCCATTCGTTTCAGCGTCTGATTGAAGAGCTTGTTCGGCGCGCTCCAGAACATCGCCGTGCCCATTTCGCCCGTCGGGGGCCCGATGTTGCCCGGGAACAGCTTCTTGTGCTCGAAGTTCACGTTGATCGGCGTGACGAACTCGCGGCCGTCGAAGAACGCTCCCACCGCCACCTCGACTCCGGTGATCCGCCGCTGGAGCTGGAACACGCGGATGTCCTTGGCGAACGCCTTGCGGTAGGCCTCGAGCATGCGCACGACGTCCTCGCCGTCGTCCTCCTCGCCGACGTACAGCCGGCCGCGGACGTTTTGTGCGAGACCGCTCGGCTTGATGACGTAACGATCCGGGTTCTTGCGTACGTGTTCGATGGCCTGGTCGAAGCTCTCGAACTCGCGGTAGGGGATGATGTTGATCCCGACCTTGCGCAGCTCCTCCTGGCCGAACGAGCGATCGTCCTCGAGGCGGTCGGTGTACGACGTGCCGCCGACCACCCGCTTGCCGAGCTTTCGCAACGCCTCGGCCTTGGCGCCTTGCCCGAGCGTGTCGTCGAACACGATCACGTCGGCCCAATCGACGTCCGCTTCCCAGTCCAGGCTCTTGGGAACGAAGCCGTCCGCGATGTCGCGCTCCTTCTCGGCGCCGATGAAGTACCGGACCTCGTGGCCTTCCTTGAGCACCTGCCAGGCGATGTCGCTGATCAGGCCCGCAAGCGAGACGAACAGGAAGCGTCTGGGCGTCATGAACGGCGGGTCGGGCTCAGCCGACGACGGCGGCGTGCAGCCGAGCGGGAGCGAATGGGGACGAGCATGGGCGCGCAGTCTACGCGCGCCGGCGAGCACGATGCACGGGGTTTTCTGTCCGCGAAACCTCGCCTCGATCCCGTGTTGCAGCGCTGCGCAAGAAACGACGGCCACCTCGTGAGAGGTGGCCGTCGTTTTAGCAGAGCTCGCGAGCTTCCGCGGTCACCGCACCAGGAGCATCCGTCTGGTCTCGGAGCTACCGCCGCTCGTCAACTGGTAGAAGTAAATCCCCGACGCGACGGCGTTGCGCGCGTGATCCCGTCCATCCCAGGACGCAGTCTGCGGCCCGGCGGACAGCTCGCCGTCGATCAGCGTCGTGACCAGGTGGCCCCGCACGTCGTAGACGCGGA
>DASQFU010000241.1:0-1587 GCA_035632955.1 Candidatus Limnocylindria bacterium | reverse complement strand
CTACGCGGCGGTCGCGTTCCCGCTCGGACTGCTGCTGGGTCTCGGGCTCGCCAAGCTCGCCGGACGGTTCAACGGTGAGCAGCTCCCCGGCGTCGAGTTCCCCGCCCGGCTCAACGACGGCGCGATCTGGCTGGGGCTCGCCGTGGCGCTCGTCGGCGCACTCGTGCTGCTGGCGCTCTCACAAGATCACCGCGTTGATCGCCGAGCAACTCCTTTGCGTCCGAACGCGCGATCGCCGAGATCACTCCCTGTGAACAACGGACGACAAGCGATCGATTTGCCTCCCGTTTCAGCGTCGCGCGGGGCCTTTGATTTTCGGCCGAGTTTTCCAGCGGGATCAGCGGATCGGACCACTAGCCAGGCTTGTCGAATACGCCCTGGATGAACACCGTGCGCCCGGCGTCGGTGTTGCGCCCGGAGTTACTCATCTTGACGGCTGCCTGTTCTCCCAGCACGAGATGCATTCCAAGCGGAGGAGGGGCGCTGGAGCCGCTCGCACCCGACGCTTGCGCCTTCGCCTGCTGTGCCTTGCGCGCCGCCACGATGTCGGCGGTAATGTCGCGCCAGGTGCGCTCCAGGAGACCTGCACCGCGGATCAACCCGCGGAGGGATTCCGCATCGGCCAGATGGCTCTGGTTGGGGCGGCTCGCCCATGGGACCGGAAGCTCGATCGGCTCGCCGTTCCCCGCGCAGATTTCCTGGCAGACGAACAGCCCGCCCGGCCTGAGTACCCGGGCGATTCCGGAATACAGGCGGCGCTTGTCCCGGATGTTCATCTGCATTTGTATCGTCCACACCACGTCGAAGCTGGACGCGGCGAACGGAAGCTCCAGGGCATCACCCGCCTGAAAGCGGGTGCGATCGGACAACCGCGTCATCCGAGAAAGGGCGTTGGCCACCCCGCAGAATTCAGGCGAGAGATCGATGCCTGTCACGTCGCAACCCAAAGTTGCGGCGAGGTAACGCGCCGGGCCGCCCAACCCGCTGCCCACGTCGAGCACTCGCGATCCTGGCGGAATCTTTGCAAGCTCCACCAATGCGCGCGTGGCCGAACGTCCCGCGGAGTGAAACTCGTCGGCCGGCGCGAGATCTTCGTGCGTGACCGAGTCCAGGTCCTTGCCGAGAGCTTGCAACCCCGCCACGATTCGCGGCAGAAGTCCGCCCGGCTCGTAGTGACGAAGCATTTCCTCGTGCGACTCGCCCATGGACGCAAATCCTGCGCGGATTTCGGGGAGCCGTCAACGCCGGCGGCAGCGGGCCTCAGCGTCGCGCACAGAGGCCTGTTTCGGGCGATGATGCGCCGGTGAGCCTTTCACCGACCGAGGCAGCGATCCTCGCCGCGTTCGGCGCCTCGGCGATCACCGGCGCCGTCACGTTCTCGATCACGGTCTATTCGGCGCGCCGGCAGCGGGATCGCGACGAACAGCAGCGGCAGCACGAGCGCGAGCGCGACGCCGACGAGCGGGCGAACAGGCTCGCCGACGAGCGACGCGATCGCCTGCGCGGTGGCTATCAGGCGATCGTGTACGCGGCGAGCACGATGCACGCCGTGGCGAAAGAGCTGCAGGCCATCTGGGCGAACGAGCC
>DASQFU010000240.1:0-18442 GCA_035632955.1 Candidatus Limnocylindria bacterium | reverse complement strand
CGCGAGGCCGGAGGCTTCGTAGCGCGCGATCCAGGTCGGCGGCAACGCCGGGCGCGTGGTGAGGTCGATGCCGGAATCGAGCAGGGCTTTCCACGACACGGCTGGAGCGATCCACTGATCGACGAGCGGCAGCGATCCGTCCCGGGCCGACTGTCCCTGGTAGTTCTTCACCAGCTCGAAGTTCAGCGCCGACGCTCGCGCCAGCGCTTCGTTGGCCGCGTGGTAGTCGAAGCGGCCGGTATGAATCTGCGCGGCGTTGAAGAACGCCGCCGCATTGTTCGGATTTGCGTCCGACGCTCGGTGGCAGAACACCAGCGCTTCGTCGAGCCGCCCTTGGGCGGCCAGCACGGTGCCGAGGTTGTTGAGCAGCCGATCGTCGTTCGGCCAATGGGTCAACGTCCGCCGGTAGGCGGCTTCGGCCGCCGCCAGATCGCCGCCGCGACGCGCCGTCCAGCCGAGTCCGAACTGAACGAACGGGTTGTCGGCGTGCTGCTCGGCGAGTTGCGTCTGCCGCTCCTGCAACGCCGGCGTGTACGGTTCGTTCTCGAGCGCCGGAGCGCCGAACAGCGGCGCGGCGCCGGCCCGTAGCGGCACGGCGAACCCTCCGATCAACGCTCCCGCCAGCGGCGCCGTCGCGACGACCGCCACCAGCATCACGTACAGCACGCGCTCGCGCCCGCGCAGGACCGGCCATAGCAAACCCATCAGGAGGATCGCCGGAAGTGCGATGCCGAAACCGGCGACCAGCGGCAGCAGGAGCAGCACCCACGCCCATGACCGCGACGTGCCCGGCGAGAGGAACCGGCTCAGGCGCTCCTGACAAGCGTGCCGGAGCTCGCCTTGATGCAGCAGGATGACCAGCCAGCCGGCCGCCAGCACGCCGAAGAACAGCGCATGGAAGGTGACGAACGACGCATTGGCGATCCACTGGATCTGGAGCAGGAACTGCTCGCGCCCTTGCTCGAGCACCGTGGCGGCGCGTAGCAGCGCCTGGCTCGGTTCACGGGTTACGAACCATGCCGCCAGCGCGAGCTGCGGCTCGAGAAACGAGGGGTCCAGTTGCGCGGCGCCGCGCACCAGACGCAGCGCCTCGGCGTCCTGACCGGATTGCCAGGCGATCAATCCCCGGCGATAGAAGAGGCGCGCCTGATCCGGTAGGTGCGTGATGCCGAGCTGCCCCTGATAGGCGAGCCACGCCTCGAGGTTGCGATGGTCGGAGGGTGGCTCGGACGCCGGTGGCGCCGTGACGGCGGGAACAGCCGGCGCGGATGCGCCGGTGGTCGCGGTTCGCCCGGGTCGCGTTCCGGCCGCGGCCTGAGCATCGTCCGAGGCCGCCCAGAGCAGCGCCAGCACGAATGTCAGACCGAGAGTCCAAACCGCACCCCGTACCGTGAGGCTCGAGGGTCGCCGATCGCAACGCCTGGGGCCGACGACGCATCCCCGGCGGGCGCGCGCCGCCGTGCGGTGCCTGAAAGCCATGAGGTTCAATCCCTTGACAGCGCTCGGGGGCGTCCGTAAGTTGCCCCGGTTCAGACCCGTTATCGGCGATGCAGGATGGTGCCTTTACCCGTTCTGCAATGCCCGAGCCGTAGGAATCGCGGTTCGGCTCATCGAACGCATTCCGGAGCGCACCGCCACAGAGCCCAGGGATGCCCACGACCACCCCACCCGACGCCGGCACCGCGGCATCGCCCTGGATCCGAATCCAGGATGCGCCGAGCCACGTCGGCCGGAGCGTGGAAGTGCGCGGCTGGCTCACGCACCGGCGCTCGAGCGGCAAGATCCAGTTCCTGGTCGTCCGCGACGGCACAGGCGTCCTCCAATGCGTCGCCGGCCGCGGCGATCTCGACGCCGAGCAATGGGAGACGTGCGAGCGTCTGACGCAGGAGTCTTCGCTGATCGTGCGCGGCGTGCTGCGGGCCGATCCGAGATCGCCGGGCGGTGTCGAGCTCGGGCTGCATTCGCTCGAGCTGATCGCGCTCGCCGAGAGCTATCCGATCTCTCCGAAAGAGCACGGCGTGGACTTCCTGATGGACCACCGCCACCTCTGGCTCCGGTCCGCTCGCCAGCAGGCTATCCTGCGCTTGCGCGCCGAGCTGGTGGCCGCGTTCCGCGACTTCATGGATCAGGAAGGATTCCTGCTCGTCGACGCGCCGATCTTCACGCCCAACGCCTGCGAGGGAACCTCGACCCTGTTCGAGACCCAATACTTCGAGCACAAGGCCTACCTCACCCAGAGCGGCCAGCTCTATTCAGAAGCCGCGGCGATGGCGTTCGGCCGCGTCTACTGCTTCGGCCCGGCGTTCCGCGCCGAGAAGAGCAAGACGCGACGGCACCTGATCGAGTTCTGGATGATGGAGCCCGAGTGGGCGTTCGCGACGCTGAACGACGTGATCGCGCTCGAGGAGCGGCTGCTCGTCTACACCGTCGGGCGAATCCTCGAGCGCCGCGCCGCCGAGCTGCGCGCCGTCGAACGAGACACGAGCAAGCTGGAGCGCGTGCGGGCGCCGTTCCCGCGCATCCACTACAACGAAGCGGTCGAGCGCCTGCACCGGGCGGGCCAGGCGTTCGAGTGGGGCGGCGATTTCGGCGGCACCGACGAGACCGTGCTGGCCGAGCAGTTCGAGACGCCGGTGTTCGTGACCAACTACCCGGCGGCGGTCAAGGCGTTCTACATGGAGCCCGATCCGGAAGATCCGCGACTGTGCCTGTCGTGCGACTGCCTGGCCCCGGAAGGTTACGGGGAGATCGTCGGCGGCGGGCAGCGCATGGCGTCGCTCGAGCTGCTGACGCGGCGCATCGACGAGCACGGGCTGCCCCAACCCGCCTTCGAGTGGTACAAGGATCTCCGGCGCTACGGCTCCGTGCCGCATTCGGGATTCGGCATCGGCGTCGAGCGCACGCTGGCGTGGATCGCCGGGCTCGATCACGTGCGCGAGACGATCCCGTTTCCGCGCATGCTCCATCGCCTCCACCCTTGAACCGGCGCTCGCCCGAACGCCGAGAAGAACGTCCGATGACGACGCTCACAAGACAGATTCTCACCGGAGCCGTGTGGGTGCTGATGGTGGCTGGCTGCCAAGGTGGGTCGGACTCGACCACCGGAAGCGAAGCGACTTCGAGCGCACGCATGGAGACGTCGCTCTACCACCGGTTGGGCGGAGAGACGGCGATCCGCGCGGTCGTGGACCAGTTCGTCGCCAACGTCGCGGCCGACGAGCGGATCAACAAGTTTTTCGCGGCGACCGACCTCGGCGAGCTCAAGAAGCATCTGGTGAACCAGATCGGCCAGGCGAGCGGCGGCCCTCAGAAATACACCGGCCGGGACATGAAGACCGCGCACGCCGGCATGGGCGTCGGCGAAGCCGACTTCAACGCGCTGGTCGAGGATCTGGTCAAGGCGCTCGACCAGTTCCGCGTGCCCGAGAAGGAGAAGGGCGAGCTACTGGCCTTGCTCGATCCCATGAAGGGCGACATCGTCGAGAAGTAGCGTCGGCGCGATTACCGACCGTTCCGGCCCGTAACCAAGCGATTGAAGCCGGCAGCTCTCAGCCGTAGGATGCCGTCCTTCGCCGCCGGCCCCGCGTGACGGGCCTATCCCCCGCGTGACCGCCGCAGGGTCTTTCATTGTTTCGTGAGAGGAGGGCCGCTCCCATGCTTCGGAGATTCCTCGCGATCGCCGTGATGCTCTCGCTCCTGCTGCCGTTGTCGCCCGAGTGGTGCGCCGCACTGCCGCCGAACCCCGAAACGGAAAAGTGGAACGAGGAGGCGGCTCCGATCCGCATGGTCGGGGAGTCGGATGCCGATTTCAAAGCGAGACGCGACGCCTGGATCAAGAAGAAGATCAAGCGCCTGATCTGGAACTGCTACAACTACGGGGTCGACGTCCAGTCGACGGACGCCGCCGGCGATCCGGTTCGCGCGCATCCTGGCAAGGGCATGGCTTGGCCCAATCTCGGCAATGCCATCACGGCCGCGAACATGTGCACCAAGGCCAGAGATCGAGCAGTCGCCGATGGCCTCAAGGCGATTGCGTGGACCGTCGGTGATCCCATCCCGACACCGCCGGCGGGGGAAAATCTCGTCGCGCTCGGCGGGCTCGCCGGCGACAAGGGAGATGGAGCCGACTACCATTGGTGGCGCCTCAATGGCGATGGGTCCTGGTCTCACAAGCGCGGCGGGACGGATGCCAAAGCCACCTACACGGACGGCACCGGCGCGGAACAGGCGCTCACGGATCCGCGCGAAGTCGCCCAGCGGGACGGTTACGACCTGTGCGGATTCATGACCGTGAAGAAGGCCACGCCACCCAACGTCGGCTCGCTCGCGGCCGCACCCGTTTGCAACCCGAGAGAAGGAACGGTCCTGGTCCAGGTCGTCGGTCCCTCGGGCCTCCCGGACCCGCAACGCGTACTGACGTCGAGTGAGGTCAGTCAGCTCATGACGTTTCTGCCACCCTTCACGCCCTCGAACCAGACCAGCAATCCCAACTGGGGGCACGAGCCCGCCGGCGTCCTCGCAGGGTTCATCGTCGTCGCCGGCGTCGATGGATTCGGGCCAATCCCACCCTACATGCGGGTCTACCTCGGTCGGGTCGAGGCCGTCCAAGCGTGGCCGAACGAACAGGGCGACCTCTACTACAACGACACACAGGGGCTGGAATCGTTTCTCGCTCAGACGGTCTTGAATCAACAGACGGTGCCGTGTCCGGACGGATCGACCGACCAGCCGCTGTCTCCATGCCAGTGCAGCGACGAGGCTCAGGGAGACCAACCGACCGCCACGCTACTGTCGCTGTTCCAGGCGGTGGCGGTTCCCGCGGGACTGGAGCTGCGCTGGCAGTTCGGCGATCCCCTTCGCTTCGTGAGCGTCGAGCTCGAGCGCGCCGATGACGCGCGTGGCCCGTGGTCACGACCCGCCGTGGAGCGGCGCGAGGAATCGGGGATCGTGATCGCTCTGGATCGCGGAGTGATTGCGGGACGGCCGTACCATTACCGACTGTCGGCGACGACTCGGGAAGGAGAGGTGCTGAGGTTCGGGCCGCTGGCCGGCACGGCAGGCGCTCGCATCGACGACTTCACCTTGGCGCCCGTGGCGCCGAACCCGAGCTTCGGGCCGACCCGGCTGGAGTTCTCGCTGCCGCGCGAGGCGCACATACGGCTCGCCGTCATGGATCTTCAGGGCCGAGAAGTGGCGCTCCTGGCCCAGGGCGCGTACCGTCCCGGACGTTATCAGGTCACATGGAACGCCCGGACCGCGCACGGAGAGGCGCCTGCAGGGCGCTACTTCGTTCGGCTGCAGACCCCGGAGAAGACGCTCGTCCGACCACTGGTGCTCGCGCGCTGAAGTCGGAAGGCAACGCTGCGACCGTCCGCGTCCCTCGCGCGGGCGGTCGTTTTGCGATTTCGAGAGAACAACGTCAGAGTTGATGTGGCGGCGCGGTCAGGCTGATCACGTGGGGCCCGGCAGCACGGTCACCTCGGGAAACGCGACGGATCAGCTTCACGAGCACTGACGGCAGAATCGTTTCCGAGGTCAGCTCCAACTCATCGATCGGCCACCATCGCATCTCGACGATTGCCTTGCGCTCCTCGATGGTCCACTGCTCATCAGTCAGTCGCATGTCTCCCGTTCGAGCAATGACGAAGGTCTCCTTCAATAGCGTGGCCTCGCCTGTGCTGTGCGAAACTTGTTCGCCAAACCAAACGACAGGACCGATCACTACGTCGTGTAGACCCGTTTCCTCGGCAATCTCGCGCCCCGCTGCCGTCATGAGGTCTTCTCCCTGCTCGATCTTTCCGCCGAGGGTTACCCAGAACGGCGACCTCAGCCAGGGCTTGGTCGGATCCGCAACCTTCGGATCGCTAATTTTCATGAGCAGGAGCTGATTCTGAGAGTTGAAGAGAAGTACGCGAACCGTCTCGCGGGATCTCATACCCAACCTCCATGCGCAGGTAATGAGCCTCACTCTACTGGCACAGAGAACGCGCGTACGCGCCTAGTTCGCGCGGCGGTAGATCTCGATCGCCTGGTCGCCGGCTTGTTCTTCGACGACGTGGACGCGCCGGTAGCCGGCGAACAGCGCATCGCGCTCGGCGGCGCTCCGGAACGGCGCGCCCGCACCCGCGAACACGGCGCCCTGGCGAACCAGACCACGCCGCACCACCAGCCATTCCGGCGCGGTTTCGCGGGCGACGTCGGCGTACCACCCGGGACCCTGGAGCCGCCGCTTCGCGACCGCCGGCGAGACCAGCCCGACCTCGTCCACGATCACGAGCGGGGTGCGGTAGCCGATCAATCCGATCGGCTCGAGCATCACTCTTTCGCCCGGGCGCGCCTGGGCCTGCAGATACTGGGAGACCCGGGCGAAACCGAAGGATTCGTTTTGCGCCCGCCCGAGATAAAGAGTGGTCACGACCGTCCAGGTTCCAAGCACGTAGAGTGCGATGGCGAGCAACACGCCGCGTCCTTGGACCAGCCGCGGCAGCCCGACCGCCGCCAGCGCCGCCAGCCCACCGAGCGGCACCGCGAGGTACCAGTAGAAGTACGCGACGCCGAGTAGCGCGTACCCGATCCAGACGATCACCATGGCGCCGACCACGTGCGCGAGCGCCGTGCGGCGCGCGCGCCACAGCGCGACCGATCCGCTCACAACCGCCGGTGCGAACACGATCGTCAACGGCAGGAGATGCGTGGCCTCGCTCAGGATCGGCCAGCGCCCGAACGCGAACGGCAACAGCCACTCCCACCAGCCGCGTCCCGCCCAGGGACCGGGAGTGCCGTAGAGCTGGGACTTGGCGAGCACGCTCTGAGGCAGGAAGGAGCCGAAGTAGAACGCGAGTGCCGCGGCTCCGGCGGCGAGGAGACCCAGCCCGATCAGCCGGTCGCGATTCCGGGCGCCGAGCCCGAGCACGAGCGCCGACGCCACGCCTTCGGGACGCATGAACGCGACGGCGGCGAGCGCAGGACCGCTCCAGCGGCTGCCGCGTTCGACCAGGACTCCGGCGAGCGCGATCATGGCGAGCAGGACGCCGTTCTCCATGCCCGAGACCGCCACCGCGGAGAAATAAGGCCAGGCGGCGAAGAAGAACGTGAAGCACCAGGCCGATCGCAGCGAGGCGTGTCGCTTTAGCAGACCACCGATCAGGAGCAGCGTCGTGACGTCGGCCAGGATCGCCCAGATCCGCGACCATAACACCGGATCACGCACCAGTGCGTAGCCGGCACCCATCCACACGGTCCAGAGTGGTGACGAGAAGCCCATCACTCGCTCGCCGGGGTTGTAGATCAAGCCGGCGCCCGTCGCCAGATGCCGCGCGTAGCGGAACGTGATGTAGGCGTCTTCGGAGGCCAGGGGAAGGAGCGCCCAGAACGCGAGGCGCGCGACGAGCAGCAGCAGCAGCGGAACCAGGAAGGGGCCGCTGGGGTCCGCGAGCTCGCGCAGCGATGGCCAGAGCGGCGGGCGAGGCGCAGTCGCCGGCCGCTGCGTCGTGGTCGCGGCGGGGCGTGATCCGGGGGGTGAGTTGGGACGAGAGCGGGGCGCCGCGCGCCTGGTCATGCCGAGCGAGACGATCGGCGAATGCACGCAGGGCCACCGCGAGCCGGCCCGAGCGGGCGAGGGAGAACCGGATTCATGGGCGGTGACCTGCCGTGCGCGCACCACCAACGAGCTCGCCGAAGACCCATATGGGCGCTTCGGCGATCGTTCTCTTCAGGCGCCGAACCTTGGAAGGAGTCGGCACCGATTCATCGCGGCCCTGAGTCAATGGGAGCCCAGCTCTACCCCAGCGAGAGGCGGACGGCAGCCCACGTGCGTGCGAGGTGCGAACACAAAGTCTATCGATGACGTGAGTCACCACTGGACTCCCAAAACCGAGGTCTTGGGGGTCTTGGGTGAACGCGCGCGCCACAAAGCGCGAGCGAACGTGGATGCTACTCCCGGCCGTCGGCGGCGAGCAACCAGAATCGAGAGCCGGCGCCTCCAACAACGCGATCGACGGCTCGTGTCGCGCGGACCGGTGGTCACACGGCTCGACCGGACCAATTCTTGACACTCCATGACCGGCTCTTTAGTGTGCCGCGCTCCCCTGGCGCACGCGCAAACGGCGCGTGGCCCGGCCGCACGCAAGGCAGGCGAACGATTGTTTGACAAGCCCCGCGCGACGTTTCTAGACTTGCATCGCTTCGGAGCTTCGGGCGCGGGTCGTCGGGACTGGATGCGCACACTTCGACTGGTATGCATCGCGGCGGCTTGGGCTTGCGGCTGCTCCCCACCGCCGGACCCAGCGGCGGTGGAAGACACGCTCACGAGTGGGCGTATCACGGTCGTGTGTGCGCCGGAAGCGCGGCCACTCATCGACCGCCTGAACGCCGCGTTTGCGGCACTCTATCCCGAGACCGACATCCAGGTGCGCAACGGTCCTTCGCGCGAGGCCGTGGCCGCGTTGTTCGGCGCCCGTTCGGACCTGGCAGTGATCATGCGCGAGCTGGAGCCGGACGAGCGGGGAGCCGCGGTGCGTGGCCGGCTGGAGCTGGAGGGCTATCGATTCGCGCGCGACGCCATCGTAGTAATCGTTAATCCTGGCAATCGCGTAGAGAACCTGGCGCTCGACGATCTCAGGCGGGTGTATCAAGGTAAGGTCACGCGCTGGGACGAGCTCGGCGGGTCGAACCGCCCGATCGTGCCCGTCATCCAGCAACCCGTGCTCGATATCATGGCGTTCTTCATCCAACAGGTCATGGGGGGGCAGGCGATCGAGACCAAGGCGGTTTACCGGGATTCGGACTCGGCCGTCGTCGCCACAGTGATGCGCGATCCGGACGCGATCGGCTTCGTTTCGCTCGGCTGGGCCGACCGCGGCGCGAAGGCGCTCCGACTCTCGTCGCTCACCGGGTTGCCGTACTGGAAGCCCGACGCCGAGACGGTGTACCGGGAGAACTATCCGCTGACGCGGTTCCTCAACCTCTACGTGCGCCCAAGTGGGGCTCGGCTCGCGCACGGTTTCATCACTTTCGTGACCAGTCGCGAGGGTCAGAAGATCGTTCACGAAGCCGGCTGGGTGCCGACCGCGGTCCCGGTCCGGTTCGTGCGGCGCTCCCCATTACGAAGTTCGCACTGAATGAAATCAAAGGAGACCACGCTGTCTGCCATGAGCCTTCCTAAGCCAAGCCTCACCCGATCGGTCGCTCTGCTGGGAGTCACGCTTGCCGCCGTTCTTGTGTTCGGGCCGCCCGTGGCTCTCGGTGACGACCTGAAGGACGGCCGGACGGCGCTGCAAGCCGGCCGGCTGGATGACGCCGTCCGTTCGTTCGAGAAGGCGGCCGCTCAGGGATCTGCGGCGGGACGAGCGGGCGTGGGCCAGGTATGGCTGCGGCGGCGGCAGCTCGACAAGGCCATGGAAGCCTTTCAGATCGCGCAACGGATGGATCCGCAGCTGGCGCAGGCGTACTCCGGCCAAGGTGAAGTGTTTCGCCGCCAGGAGAAGTGCGACCAGGCGGTCCCGCTGTTCACGAAGGCGACCGAGCTGGACCGCAAGTTCCCCGATGCCCAGCTCGGACTCGGCGATTGCTATCTGACGCTCAAGCAGTTCGACAAGGCGGTAGCGGCGTTCAGCGAGGGCCTCAAGTGGGGTCCGAAACAGCGCCCGCGCTTCCTGGTGGCGCTCGGCGCCGCCGAGACGGAGCGTGACTCGTTGCGCGCCGCGGGCATCTACTTCACGCGCGCCCGCGAGGAAGCACCCAACGACCCGGAGGTCCGCAAGGCGCTCGGTGATTTCTATTTCCGCCGTGGCACCTGGGCACTCGCCGTGATCGAGAACCAGGCTGCGGTCGCGATCGACACCAACGACGTCGAGCTGCGCTTCGCGCTCGCCCAGTCCCTGGACTTCGCCGACCGTCCCAGCGACGCGCTCGAGGAGTATCAACGGGTGGCGGCGAAGGACCCCGATTTCGCCCCGGCCCAGCTCGGGCTCGGCACGCTGCTCTACCGGGCGGGCAACCAGGGCAAGACCGTGGACCGCCACCAGGAAGCGATGACGCCGCTCAAGCGCTACACCGAGATGGAGCCTACCGACGGCAAGGGCTGGAGCGTCCTTGGCCGAAATCTCTACTATCTGAAGATGCCGGAAGAGGCGTTCGCCGCGATGCAGAAGGCGGAGCAGCTCGGCGGCGCCAACAAGGAGATGTACACGATCCTCGGCCGCTACTATGCCGACAAGAAGGAGTGGGGAAAGGCGCTGGACGCGTTCGCCAAAGGCGAGCCGAGCGCCCGCGATCAGCTCGTCATCGCTCAGGTGATGGTGTTCCAGTTCAATCCGCAGACGGCGGACTCGATCTATATGGGCAAGGCGGACTCGGTCTATCGAGCGATCGTGGCGAAGGATTCGACCGCGGGCGAAGCCCGCTTCGCGCTCGTCGAAATGGGCAAGCTCCGCTTCCGCAAGAAGGACTATCCGGAAGCGATCGCCTTGTTCGAGAGGCGAATCCAGCTTGACCCCAACAGCGGCGAGGCTTACTACTACATCGGTTTGTCGCGCAAGGAGATGAAGCAGAACCTCGAGGCTTTGACCGCGCTCCAACGGGCGGCCGAGCTGGACTCGACCAAGGGGGATCGCTTCTTCTGGCTGGGCGTCGTGTACGACGTCCAGAAGCAGCCGGACGAGGCGCGGCAGGCTTTCGAACGCTCGGTGCAGTTCGACTCGACCAGCAACCTGGCGGGCAAGGCGTACCGGCAGCTCGGCTTCTACCGGTTGCTGAGCAAGGACTGGACGGGGGCGGTCCGCCTGCTGGAGCGGGCCGTTCAGCTGGACTCGCGAGACGTGCAGGCGTGGGTGTGGCTCGGACAGGGCTACCAGAACGCCGGCAATCGCAACAAGGCCATGGAAGCCTATCGCAAGGCCCTGGAGCTGGACCCGAATCAGGCGGATGCCCAGAAGGGCGTCCAGGTCCTGTCGGGCGCCGCCCAGAGCAGGGGAGCGTCCCAATGAAGCAGCGGCAGGTGGAGACCATCTCCATCCTCACCCCCAAGGGCTACCTGACGGGCGGCGATGAGACGGATGAGCTCGAGCGCACCATCAAGCAACTCGCCGATTCGGGGAACAAGCACTTGATCGTGAACCTGAGCGAGACTCAGCACCTGAACTCCACCGCCCTGGGCGTGCTGATCTCCGCGCACTCGAGCTACGTGCGCCGCGCCGGTCAGATGAAGCTGTGCTCGGTGGACAAACGGATCGAGAACATCTTCGTGATCACGAAGCTGTCGCTGGTCTTCGACGTGTATCCGAACGAGGAACAGGCTATCGCGAGCTTCGCCGAGCCAAAGTCCGTCTGAGAGGGGGAACGTCGTGTCCGTTCGCCGCAAAGAGGTCCGCAGCATCGTGATCCTGTATCCACGAGGCAGCTTTTTCGGGGACCAGGAGACGGACGATCTTCAGAAGGCGATCATGGACGAAGCCGCGACCGGCAACACGCGCATGGTCTTGAACATGTCGGAATGCCAGTCGCTCAACTCGATCGCGATCGGCGTCTTGATGCGGGGCTTCAGCAACTATCGGGGCCGCGGCGGAGAGATCAAGCTGTGCGGCCTCGGCAAGCGGATCCGCGATCTGTTCACGATGACGAAGCTGATCATGGTCTTCGACCATCACGACACCGAGGAGCAGGCGGTCGCGGCGTTCGCGGTGGAGGAGCAAACGTCCCGCTGACCGGGCGAGACGCACGATGGAGCCACCTCGGCGCGGCTGACAACCGCGCTCGGAGCGGGACGGCGAACCGGCCGGCCCTCGACAGTGCAGCGCAGAACGGTGCGCCCGGGCTTTGGCCCGGACCACGGAGGAACCCAGCGCAATGAATCGGTTCATCGTTCCCTTGGGCTTCACGCTCGCCGCGATCATCTCCATCGCCATCTGGTGGTTCCTGCCCGCGCTCGGCGAGATCGGCAACCAGATGAAGCAGGGCGGCCCGCTGGTCGCCGGCCTGATCATGCTCACCATCCTGCAGACCGCCTTCATCATCGAGCGCATCTGGAGCCTGAAGAAGGCACAGGGGCGCGGCTCGCTGCCGGACTTCCTCAACAACGTTCGCAAGGCTCTGCACGCCGGCGACGTCGATCGCGCGATCCAGTTGTGCGCGCAGCAGCGCGGCTCCGCCGCCAACGTGATTCGCGCCGGTCTCGAGCGCTACCAGCAACTGCGCGCCGAGGGCGCGCCGAAGGAGAAGATCGTCGCCGAGACCCAGGCGGCGATCCAGGAAGCCAACGGCCTCGAGGTGCCATTGCTCGAGCGCAACCTGATCGCGCTGTCGACGATCGCCTCGATCGCCACCATGGTCGGGCTGCTCGGAACGGTGATCGGGATGATCCGTTCGTTCTCGGCGCTCGGCCACACCGGCGCCGTCGACGCGAGCAAGCTCGCCGTCGGCATCTCCGAGGCGCTCATCAATACGGCCGGCGGTCTGTTCGTCGCGATCGCGGGGATCGTCGCCTACAACGTGTTCGTGACGCGCGTGGACAGCTTCAACTACATGATGGACGAAGCCAGCTACGAGGCCGTCCAGCTGCTGTCCGCCTCGGCCACCGAGCGGTAGAGGAGCGTCGCCATGCTGAAAAAGATGCGGCGCATCGGCATTGCGATCGACATGACGCCGATGGTCGACGTGGCCTTCCTACTCCTCATCTTCTTCATGACCACGACCCAGTTCGACCCACCCGAGAAGGACAAGATCACACTGCCGGAGTCGAACTCCGAGGCCAAGGCGCCCGAATCCAACATCATTACGCTCAACGTCACGAGCCCGAAGCCGGAATACGGGAATCAGGCGCGCGTACGTGTGGTGTACCGGAGGAGCGGCAGCGAGGTCGCCCAGGAGCTGTCGCCGGACGAGGTGGCCCTCGGGCTCCCCGACGTGTTGAAGACGGCACGGTCGGCGAATCCGGCCGCGCGCATAATCGTCAAGATGGACAAGGACGCCCCGTACGGCATCATGGCGGACATGATGCTCGCGCTCCAGGAAGCCAAGGCGCCGCGCTTCAACGTCATGACGGATCTCGAAGGCGGAGCGGGCGCGCTCGCGCGCACGGCTCCGACCCCGTAAAGGAGGTGAGGATCCATGGGTGCAGTCGATACCCCGCAACCACGCGCAGGTAAGAAGAAGGGCCCCGGGTTCTCGCGTCCCAAGCGGCGCGTCGGCATCCGCATCGACATGACGCCGATGGTGGACGTCGCGTTCCTGCTCTTGATCTTCTTCATGGTGACGACGGTGTTCCGGACGCCTCAGGCGCTCGAGATCAACTTGCCCCCGGACGAGAAGGTCGAGATCCAGGTCAAGGAATCCAACGTCCTGCAGCTCCGGGTGCTCGACGAAGAGCGCGCCTACTGGAAGAAGGGCTCCAAGGAGATCCCCTGGGCCCGCACCTCGGTGGCGGGTCTGGAGAACGTCTTCAAGAGCTTCCGCAACGACACGGCCCTGGTGGTGACAATCAAGATCGATCGCGAAGCGAAATTCGCGAACATGGTGAACGTGATCGACGGGCTAGATATGTCTCGACTGACACGGTTTTCTTTGGATAAACTTTCTGACGAGGACAAGCAGGAGGTGTCGTCGTTATGAGATCCCCGGCCGAAGCGCTCTATGAGTTCATGCCCTATGGGGCGCCCGAGCTCAAGGAAGTCGCCCGGAAATACATGTTCCGCGGCGTCCTGGTCGGGAGCGCCGCCTGGATCGTGCTGTTCCTGCTGTCTTTCGGCACCAACGCGTTCCTCAAGAGCCGGCCGCACGAAACCAGCGTGATCGTCGTGCCCTATCGCGAGCTCGAGGCTCCGCCGCCGCTGACGGACGCAGCGCCACCGCCCCAGGTGCAGATCCAGATTCCGGTTGCGCCGCCGACCGTGGGTGTCGCGGTTCCGGTGCCGGATGCGGAAGCGCCGCCCGAGCAGACCATCGCGTCCCAGGAAGAGATCGCTCAGGCCACCCCGGGCGTCGCCACCGGCGACGATCAGATGGTGGTCGCGCCGCCCGAGGAAGATCGCCTGCCTACGTTCGGCGAATACGTGTACGTCGAGGAGCTGCCCGAGGCCATCACCAAGGTGGCACCGATCTACCCGGATCTCGCACGCGAGGCGGGCGTGGACGGCACGGTCCAGGTCCAGGCGCTGGTCGGCAAGGACGGGAAGGTCAAGGACACGCGGGTGGTGAAGTCGATCCCGATGCTCGACTCGGCCGCGCTCACCGCGGTCAAGGCGTGGGTGTTCAAGCCGGCGCTGTCGAACAACAAGCCGGTCGCCGTGTGGGTGGCGGTGCCGGTGCGCTTCACGTTGCACTAGCAGTTCCGCCCGGCCGGTCACGCCCGGGCGCAGCATAGTCCCCGACCGGGACTTCGAGACCAGGCGTTCGCGGCCGTCCCGGCCGCACGGATCCGGCTACTCCGGATTCCTGAACGCGATCTATCCCCACCGAGACCCGCTGTCGCGCGCACGTGTCCGGCGCGGCGCTTCGAGTCCAGCAAGAATCTGTCTCGATCCTCATCGTTCACGACCGGGATCACACTCGTGCCGCCGCGACCGGGCGGCGGGGGAGAACCCGATGACTCGAAAGATTACGTTGTTCGACTTCATGCCCTATGGCGCGCCGGAGCTGCTGCAAGGCTCGCGGCCGGATCTCGCGCGGGCGCTGGCGCTCGGCTGCGCGCTGTGGTGCGCGGTGTTCGGCATGGCGTTCGGCACCGGCGCGTTCGTTCCCGATCGGCAGGTGTTCAAGGTTCCGATCCCTCCGCCGCGCATCAACGATCCGCCGCCACAGTTCGATCCGATCCCGGACTCGCCGCCGCCACCCGTGCCGGTCCCGCCGTCCCCTCCGCCGCCTGAGGACGGGAGATTCGAGCCCTTGGCCGACGCGCCCGATTCGGTGTGGCAACCGCCCGCGCCAGTGGGCCCTGTCGGGGAGACACCTCCCGGTCAGACCATCACGGCCGAGTCCGAGGGGAGGGGCAAGCAACCGCGTCGTGACATCGGCGGCATCCAGCCCGTCATCGAGTCCTATCACGCGGACGTGATGCCCGAGGCGGTCGTCGCGCCGCGTCCGGAATACCCGCTGTTCGCCAAAGAGGTCGCCAGCGAGGGCCTGGTGGTCGTTCGCGTCGTCGTCGGGCTGGAAGGCAGGGTGACGAAGGCCGAAATCCTGCGCAGCGTTCCGCCGCTCGATGCGGCCGCGCTGGAGGCCGCGCGCCGCTGGGTGTTCACGCCGGCGCTGGTTGATGGCGAGCCCATGCAGGTCTACGTCATCATCCCGTTCCGCTTCAGGTTGCACGAATAGGCGACGTCGGCGCCGTCCGCGCCCGACCCGGCTTTATCCCGCGCCGGTAGGGGCCGCGTTGACCCGGAACGCCGCCCCTCGCTATCTTCCGCCTCTTATCCCCCGCGCTGTGACTCCTGTATTCCCCAGTGTCCAGGAGGTTTTCGTGGAGACCACGCACGCCGTCCCCGTCACCGGGGCGTCCCCCACGCATGCTCCGTCACTTTCCGTTTGGGAACGAACGGCGGCGATCTTCGCCCGCCCGGCGCACGCCTGGGGCGGCCTCGAGACGCGCGCCCAATGGTGGTTCCCGCTGCTCGTGATGATGGTCGTGGGCGCGGTGATCACCGCGGCTTTGCACGATCGGGCGATCGTGCCGATGGTCGTCGATCAGTGGGAAACGCAGATCGACGCCGGCAAGATGACGGCGGCGCAGATGGAGCAGATGGAGTCGTTCATGCGCAGCCCCGCGGGGGTCGTGGTCACGACGGTGCAGCAGGTCATCGTCTGGCCGATCATCATGCTGCTGCTCGCCCTGCTCCTGTGGTTCGGGATCGGTTTCGTGTTGGGCACGCGCGTCCGCTACCGTCACGCGTTCGAAGTCGTGTGCTGGTCCTCCCTGGCGTTGATCCCGTCCCAAATTTTGACCACGGTGCTAGCGTGGTCCCGGGAGACGTTGCAAGGCGTGCATGTGGGGTTCGGGATCCTGCTTCCCGAGAGCGACTCGCCCGGCAAGCTTCAGGGCGCCCTCGGCATCTTGCTCGACGGATTGGGCCCGCTGTCGCTGTGGCCGGTGGTCGTCGCGATTCTCGGCGCGGCGGCGCTGTCCGGCGCGCCGCGCAAGTCCGTGGCCTGGGTGGTGGGTGGACTCTACATCGCCGTTCTGGTGTTCGCGGCGGCGCTGGCGGCGATGTTCACACCGATGGCGTGATGGGAATGCAACTTTCGCAGGCGCGAGTCGTAACTCCGTATACGCCCGGGGGATGGTCCGCCCGGGCGTCGTGCGGAGAGACCCGAATGAGGAGGAGGAACGGAGTGCGGATGCTGATGGTGGCGCCGGCGTTTCTCGGCCTGCTGGTCGCGCCGGCCGGGGCCCAGGTTCTGACCGCCGATGAAGCGGTCCGGATCGCTCTGGAACGCAGCACGCAGGTGATCAACGCGGAAGCCGACGTGCTCGATGCGCGCGGCGGCCTCTATGGGGCCTACTCCGGCGTGCTACCGCGCGTGACGGCGTCGGCGAGCCGCAGCGGCTTCTGGCAGGAAGAGCGCATCGGCACGCAGGTGTTCGGCGGCTTCGTGATTCCGACCGACCGCAGCGACCTCGAGCAGTATTCGACCGTGCCCGGCGTCTCCGGGTCATGGTCGATCCTCAACCTGTCTTCGCTTGCCGGCCTGTCTTCGGCGCGCAACTCGCTCAAGGCCGCACGCTACCAGCAGACGGCGGCGCGCCACGACGTGGTGTTCGCCACCCGACGCCAGTTCTACGAGGTGGTGCGGGCGGTGCGACTCGCCGACGTGACCACTGGTGCGCTCCGCCTCGCGCGCGACGACGAGCGCCGCGTGCAAGCCCTGTTCGAAGTCGGCTCGGTCTCCAAGAGCGACGTCCTCACCGCCCAGGTGCGCACGGCGCAGGGCGAGCTCGACTCGCTCACCGCGCACCAGGCCGTCACCAACCAACGCATCCTCCTCGCTCGCCAGCTCGGTGTGCGCGCGACGGAAATGGGTGCGGTGGACACGGTGCTCACGCTCGGAGTTGGCACCTACGACCGCGAAACCCTGCTCTCCGAGGCCGCGAAGGCGCGACCCGACCTGGTGGCGACCGATGCCGCCGTCTCGGCCGCGAAAGCCGGCCTGCGCTCCGCGCAGTTCGCCCGGCTGCCCTACGTGACGGTCGCGGGGGGAGTCGATTACAAGCCCAAGTCTACGTTCAAGGTCACGACCCTCGACACCAACGGCGTCGCCTTGCCGGAGCCAAGCGTGGTCGACGGCCGCAACGAGAGCGATCTCGAGTATCGCGCCTCGATCGCGCTCAACCTCGACCTGTTCACCGGCTTCGAGACCGAATCGCGGATCGCAGCAGCGCGCGCGCGCACGCTGCGCGCTCAGGAAGCCCGCGACGCGCTGCATCGCAACCTGGCGGCCGAGGTGGACCAGGCGCTGCTGGCTTACGGCGAGGCGGTCGAGCGCGCGAAGGTGGCACAGCGTGCCGTGGATGCCGCGACCGAGAACGTCAAGCTCGTCCAGGAGAAATACAACGTGGGCTCCGCGACCATCCTGGAACTGGTCGATGCGCAGGTGCAGCGGCAACGCGTGCTGAGCGATCAGGTGTCCGCGCTGGCGGCGATTCGTGTCGCCGAGGCCCAGATCGATCGCGTGCGCGGGCGCGGCCTGTAGCTCGTCCCGGACGCTCGGCGGTGAAACCGGAAGGAAACGAGGGGGCATGAAACGCAAGAGATGGCTGTGGATCGGACTCGCCGTGGTCGTGGTCGCCGTTCTGGTCGGGCTCAATGTGGCTCGCCAATCGCGCGG
Source organism: Candidatus Limnocylindria bacterium (assembly GCA_035632955.1). Lineage (GTDB taxonomy): Bacteria > Eisenbacteria > RBG-16-71-46 > RBG-16-71-46 > RBG-16-71-46 > DASQFU01. The sequence goes on along the minus strand of DASQFU010000240.1, from coordinate 628 downwards.
CAAGGAAGAGAGCGTGCAGCTCGCGCGCGTCCGCGTCGAAGACGTCGTTGCGCGTGTCCGCGCACCGGGCAAGATCGAGCCACGCACCCAGGTCAAGATCAGCGCCGACATCATGGGGAAGATCGTGCGGCTGGCCGTCAAGGAAGGCGAACGGGTCAAGCGCGGCCAACTGCTGCTGCAGCTCGACGACGCGCAATATCGCGCCACCCATCAGCAGGCCCGGGCGGCCCTGGCCTCGGCGCGCGCCCGATTGTCCGACGCGCAGGCCACGTTCAAGGTCACCGACTCGAACTACACGCGCCAGCGCGCGCTGTTCCAGCAGAAGCTGCTGTCGCAGGCGGAGTGGGATCAAGCGACGGCCACTCATGAGTCCGCGCGCACGACCGTGACGAGCGCGTCCGAAGAGGTCGAGCGTTCGCAGGCGGCGCTCGCGGCCGCCACCGACAACCTGTCCAAGACGCGGTTCGTGGCACCGATCGACGGCGTGGTCAGCGCGCTCAACGTCGAGGCGGGCGAGGTGGTGATCATGGGGACCATGAACAACCCCGGCACGCAGATCCTCGTGGTCTCGGACCTGTCGCGGATGCTGGTGCGCGCCGACGTCGACGAGACCGACGTCGTGGACATG
>DASQFU010000239.1:0-17756 GCA_035632955.1 Candidatus Limnocylindria bacterium | reverse complement strand
AAGCCGCGGTGATCACGGCCGAGCTGACCAAGTCGCCCGAAGACCCCTCGCCCATGCCGCAGAAGCTCAAGGAATCGGGACAGGGTGATTGGCAGGTGCAACTGGATTGGACCATGCTGCCGGAATCCGCGTCCCGGCCCGAGCTGTTCAGCTTCCTCGAGGTGGTCTTGCCCTCGAACAAGGACAAGCCTCTGATCGGCACCAGCGATTTCGAGTACAAGGCCGGTGCGGGCATCATCCGCGGCATGAGCTGGGGAACCGTAACGGCACGAGCGGCCGCGGAGTACTCGGGGGACACTTTCGACACGGGTGAGTACGCCCTCGAGTACCTGAAGCGCTTGTCGCCGCGCTGGCGGGTCTATGCCGGGATCGAGGGCAATCAGGACGAGGTCGAGCTGATCGGCGAGGCCCAGTGGCATCTGTCCGATCGTCTCTATCTGCGGTTCAACTCCGGCTTCGGCCTGACGTCCAAGGCCACGGATTGGGCGCCCGACGTTGGAATCGTATTCGCATTTCCGACCCGTGGAAGGTAGCCGGCTGATATAACAGAGCAGCCGATTCACATTGTCTACCCGAACGTCGGCACAAGTCATTCGATCGCTTCAGACTAGGCGAGTGGCCTTCGGTTCCGTCCGGGGCTCCGAGTGCGAATCGGCCGCCGCGCCTGGCATGAGCCGGCTTGCAGCGCTGTCTTGCCGCTGGCCAAATGCTTGCGGACCCCCTTAGACTCGTTGCGTATGCTCCGCTCGCTTCGACTCGCTCTCGCGACTCTCGCGTGCATCTCCGCGGCCGCCCTGCCGTTTTCCCCGCAGGCGTCGGCTCATGAGGGTGTTCACGACGAGATCGAGCGCGCCTCCCGAACCCTGGTCGAGCAGCCGAGCGACTTCGCCGCACGGCTCCGCCGCGCCGAGCTGAGACGCCTGGGCGGCGACTGGGCGGGCGCCGAAAAGGATCTCGCGGCCGTGCGAGTCGCGGACCCGAACCGCCTCGAGGTGAGCTTGTGTGCGGGCGCGCTCGCGATCGACCGCGGCTTCCCCGCCATCGCCATCGAACACCTCGGTCGCTTTCTCGTCCGCCATCCCGACGATTCCCGGGCGCTGCGCCTGAGAGCCGGTGCGTGGCGCGCGCTCGGCCGGCCGGCCGCCGCGGCGATCGATTTGGAGCGAGCGCTGGCGCACACGCGCCGCGTCACGCCCGAGCTGTTCCTGGAGCTGTCCCTGGCCCGCCGTGCCGCAGGCGCTTCGCTCGACGACGTGCTGGGCGTGATCGACGATGGCATCGCGCGGCTCGGCTCCGCCGTCACGCTGGAGCTGGCCGCCGCGCAGCTCGAAGTCGCGGCCGGCCGCTTCGACGCGGCGCTCGCGCGCGTGGAGCGGGTGGCGCATCAGTACTCCCGGCGCGAGGTGATCCTCCAGCGGCGCGCGGAGATTCTAACCGCCGCCGGGCGGCACGACGAGGCGCGAGCGGTCTATGCCGCGGCGCTCGCCGAGATCGAATCGTTGCCGGAGCCCGCACGGTCGAGCCTCGCCGTGCTCGGCGTCGAAGAGTCGATCCGTCGCGTGCTCGACAAGCCGGCGGCGCCGGAAGAGGGGGGACGATGAAGCTCTGCCGCCGGGCGTGGGCGAGCATCGCACTGGTCGTTTTGGCGAGCTTCGGGTTCGCCGTCGCCGCCGATGGCGCGACACTGGTGCCGCGCTACTCGGCGTGGAAGTACCGCGACACGCCGGTCGCGCTGCCGTCGACCTGGATTCAGTCGGGTTACAACGACTCGAGCTGGCCTTCGGGGCCCGGCGTGCTCGGCTACGGCGATGGGTTCATCGTCACCACCGTTCCCTGGGGACCTGACGCCAACAACAAATACCGCACGACCTATTTCCGCCTGAGCTTCGTCCTCGGCGTGAGCCCGGCCTCGATTCAGGGCCTGACCCTGGGCGCGAACTACGACGATGGCTTCGTGCTTTATCTGAACGGCCAGGAAGTCGCGCGGCGCTCGCTGCCCGCCGGCCCGATCGACTACTCCACCTTCGCCACCACCCATGAGGGCGGGAGTTACGAAGCCATCGATCTCGCTGCCGCGATCGGACTGCTGGTGCAGGGCACGAATCAGCTCGCGATCGAGGTCCATCAGACCAATCCGACGAGCCCCGATCTGGCGATGGACCTCGAGCTCAGCTACACGACCACGCCCGGGATCACGCGCGGTCCGTATCTTCAGACCGGGTCCCACAACCAAGTGAAGGTGAGATGGCGGACCAACGTCGCGACCGACGGCCGCGTCCGCTACGGGCTCACGGCCGGCAACCTCAACCTGACCGCCAGCAACGCGACGGCGACGATCGAGCACGAGCTCGCGCTGACCGGCCTCGCACCCAACACGACGTATTACTACTCCATCGGCACGATCGCGCAGACGCTCGCCGGCGATGTGACCTACCGGTTCGTCACTGCACCGGCGCCGGCGACACATAAGCCGACGAGGATCTGGGTGATCGGCGACTCGGGCACCGGCTCCGGCGCTGCCGCCGCGGTCCGCGACGCCTATTCAGCCTACACCGGCGTGCGCTCGACCGATCTGTGGCTCATGCTCGGCGACAACGCCTATCAAACCGGGACCGACGCGCAGTATCAAACCGGGGTGTTCGACATGTACCCCGTGATACTGCGCCAGTCCGTGCTGTGGCCGACGCGCGGCAACCACGATCAAATCCATGCCGGTCCGGACAACGACTACTACGACCTGTTCACCCTGCCGACGGCCGGACAGGCGGGCGGGTTGGCGTCGGGGTCGGAGGCCTACTATTCGTTCGACTACGGCAACATCCATTTCATCTGTCTCGACTCGGAGGGCACGAGCCGCACCGTCGGTGGGGCGATGGCCCAATGGCTGCGGAACGATCTGGCGGCGACGCCGCGCGATTGGGTGATCGCCTACTGGCATCATCCGCCGTACAGCAGGGGATCCCACGACTCCGACGACTCGCTCGACAGCGGCGGCCGCTTGAAGGATATGCGGATGAACTTCCTGCCGATCCTGGACTCGGCGGGTGTCGATCTGGTGCTCACCGGTCACAGCCATTCCTACGAGCGGTCGTTCCTGGTCAACGGTCACTACGGGGTTTCGTCGACGTTGACGAGCGCGATGATCCGCGACGGTGGGGACGGGCGCCCGGCCGGTGACGGCGCCTACGCCAAAGCGACGCTCGGGACCGGCCCGAACGAAGGCGCGATCTATGCGGTCGCGGGCAGCTCGGCGCAGGTCGGCGGCGGCACGCTCAATCATCCCGTGAACGTGATCTCGCTGAACGAGCTGGGCTCGATGGTCCTGGACGTGAACGGATCCCGCATGGACGCCCGCTTCCTGAGCTCGACCGGGCAAGTGCGGGACAGCTTCACGATCATCAAGGGCGCGCCGGTCGCCGTCGAGCCGCGGGGGAGCGAAAGCGCCCTCAGCCTGCTGTCGTCCGAGCCCAATCCCTTCGCGCTCGAGACTCGCATCTCGTTCCGATTGTCGGCGCCGGGCCCGGCCCGGCTCCAAGTGCTCGACGCGCTCGGCCGCCGCGTGCGCACGCTCGCCGAGGGCCCGCGCACCGCGGGCCGCCACGACCTGACGTGGGACGGGCGCGACGATCGCGGCGAGCCGCTCGGTGCGGGGGTTTATTTCGCCGTGCTCGAGACCCCGACCGGCACCTGGGCGCGCCGGATGGTTCGCATCCGTTAGCTTCCCGGCGCACCCGCGCCGATCTGCGCCGCACGACCGGCCACCCTGTGCGCCGGTCGAGTCTCTCCTCCGATTCGCCTGCAACCCGGCGCTCGGCCTTCGCGTAGTAGCGGCATCGGCTCGCCCGCCGATGGTCCAACCGCTCCTCGGAGGTCGCGATGCAGGAACCCCAGGTGAGACGCCGCCCGCGCTGCTGATCCTGATCGGGATCGTCGTCAACAACGGGATCGTGCTCGTCTATCACATCCATCAGCTGCGCGAGCGCGGCGTCGAGCGCACCACCGCCATCCTCGATGCGGCGCGCGACCGGCTGCGGCCGATCCTGATGACGACGCTGACGACGATCCTCGGGCTGTTGCCGCTCGCCTTCGGCCAGAATCGGGTCGCCGACGTGCTCTACTACCCGCTCGCGCGCTGTGTGATCGGCGGCCTCGCCGCCTCGACCGTGCTGACGCTGCTGCTGGTCCCGGTGCTCTACACCCTGATCGAGGACGGCTGGGGCATGGTCGGCCGCGTGTGGAGCAACGGCCCGCGCGCGCTCACTCCCAGCGGAACAGCCACAGCGCCACGAAGAAGCTGACGATCGTCCAAGCGGTGAGCACGACGAGCTGGGGGGTCACAACGCTGAGGCTCGCGCCCTCGTTCATGATCAGCCGCAAGGCGTCGTTGGTCGCCGTCAGCGGCAGCGCGCGGATGAAGGGTTGCATGACCTGCGGGAAGCGGTCGGCGGAGAAGAAGCTGCCGGAGAGCAACCACATCGGCAGCATCGCCACGTTCATCAGCCCCGAGACCGCCTCGATCGTGCGTGCGCGGCACGCGACCAGCAAACCGATGGTCGAGAAGGCGAACGCGCCGAGCAGCGTGACCGCCATGAACGCGGTCCACGAGCCGCGGACCTGGACGTCGAAGACGAGCTGACCGAAGCCGAGAATCGCCACCACCTCGAGCAAGAGCCAGGTCATGCGCGCGAGCATGAGCGAGAGCAGGTAGTGGCTACGGCGCATCGGCGTCGCGATCAGGCGCTTGAGCAGCTTCTGCTGGCGCGCGTTGGCGATCGGAAAGCCAATCCCCCACATGCCGGTCCCGAGGAGATTGAGCCCGATCAGTCCCGGGATCAGGAAGTCGATGTAGCGGCCGCCGGGACGGGGCTGCGTGTCGAGTGTCGGGCGCACGCGGTCGACGCGGCCCGCGGCGCGCTCGAGCGCGTCGAGCGCGAGCTGCTGCGCGAGCCGGGTCTCGGGTCGCGACGGATCGAAGACCAGCGTCGGCGGACCCGAAGATTCGCCGCGCACCAGCACCGCGATCTTGCCGCGCCGTAGCGCGACCTGCGCTTCGTCGGCGTCGAGCCGCGTCACCTCGAGCTCGGGAGCGCTGCTCAGCGCGCGCTGCAGCTCGACGTCGCGCGGCCCCGCCTGAACCGCCACCGGCAGCTTCTGCGGCCCCTGATTGCGGAACGCGATCCCAAGCGCCAGCGACAACAGCACCGGGAACGCGAACACCCAGAACACCGCCTCCGGCTCGCGCAGGAACGCGAGCGTGCGTGTCCAGGTGAGCTGCCAGAGCGGCGAGCGGTCGAGTCGTCCGAGCGCGGCATGTGGCGGCTCGTTCCGAGCCTCGGTCGTTTTGGGAGCCGCCGGCGCAGCCGCCACGTCCACGTCACTCATCGCGCAAGGTCCGGCCGGTGAGGCTCACGAACACGTCCTCGAGCGTCGCGTGATGAGTCGTGAGCCGGGCGAGCCCGATCTGCTGGCGGTGAAGCTCTTCGAGCAACGCCGGCACGGTCACGTGCACTTCGCGCACCGTGAGCGCATAGCCGCCGGCCTCGCGCCGGCCCTGGGTCACGCCGGGCAACCGCAGCACCGCGTCGAGCTCGAGCTGGCCCTCGGTCGAGAACTCGACGACGTGCTCGGCGCCCAGCAAGGCGATCAGCTCGGCGGGCGTGCCGAGCGCGATCACGCGCCCGTGATCGACGATCGCAACCCGGTCGCACAGGCGCTCGGCTTCGTCCATGTAATGCGTGGTCATCAGGATCGTCCCGCCGCGCCGGCGAAAGTCGTCGATCAGCTCCCAGAGCTGGCGCCGGGATTGCGGGTCGAGCCCGGTCGTCGGCTCGTCGAGGAACAGCAGCTCGGGATCGTTGACCAGGGCGCACGCGACCGAGAGGCGTTGCTTCTGCCCGCCCGAAAGCTTGGAGACCCAGGCGCGCCGCTTCTCCTCGAGCGCGACCATGCGGAGCACTTGCTCGGTCGTGGGCCCACGCTGGTAGAAACTGCGGAACAGGCGGACGGTCTCCTCGACCGAGAGCTTGTCGTGCAGCCGCGTCTCCTGGAGCTGGATGCCGAGCCGCTCGCGCAGCGCCAGATCCTGGCCGGCGCCCCAACGCTGGCCGAGGATCGTGACCTCGCCGCGGTCGGCCTGGTTCAGGCCTTCGAAGATCTCGATCGTCGTCGTCTTGCCGGCCCCGTTCGGGCCGAGCAGGCCGAAGCACTCGCCCGATCGCACTTCGAGATCGAGGCCGTTGACGGCGACGACGTCGGGTGGGTAGCGCTTGAAAAGTCCGCGGCAGGACAGGGCAATCGAGGTGCGTTTCTCGGGGAGCGCAGCGATCGTCATGGGCCGCACACCGTAAACGGACGCCTGCGAACGGGCAACGTCCGCGGGACGCGCCGCGCACTGAGCCGCCGATCCGCCGCCGCGCCGGTCGTCGCGTTCTGCAGCGCCGGACCATTCGTTTCGCAAGTGTCGAGCGGCGAAGCGTCCCGAGCACGACGCCGCGGAAAGCTCGACACGATTCTCGCCCGCGTCGTTCCGACGCCGTCAATACTGGCGCGGCGTGTCATGACGCGTTTCATTGCCGCGCCCGGCCCGGTTTGCGAAATCGCGGCACGTAGAATGCTGCCGCTGCCAAGAGCGAAGAGCACAAGCCCTCATTCGTGTTCGCAGCGCGCAACTCACCGCGCCGCCGGTCCCGGAGGGCGGAACGAGGGGTGTGGCTCTTCGGCCCGGCGGCGCTAGTTCATCCCCAGGGTCCGCGACCCGCAGCGTTCGTGGTAACCTGCCAGGGTATCGCGTGTTATCGGTTCACCTCGGCATCGGATTCGAGCCGGGGCGGTTCCGTCGCGAGGACCCGATGGCTCAACGTCTCGATTTCGTTCAGCGCGCCAACGCCGCGTACATCGAGGAACAGTACGCCCGCTACCGCCGTGACCCCGATTCGGTCCCGGAGGAGTGGGCGCTGTTCTTCGCCGGCTTCGACCTGGCGGAAGATCCCGACCGTCGCCCCGCGGGGGATCGCCAAGGCGGCGTGTTCGGGCTGGTCCAAGCGTACCGCGAGTTCGGGCATCTGGTCGCCCACCTCGATCCGCTCGGAAACAATCCCGACCACCATCCCCTGCTCGACCTCTCGCTGTTCGGGCTCGGCGAAGCCGACCTCGATCGCGAGGTCGATGGACGTCCGTTCCTGGGCGAGCATCGCGGCACGCTGCGCGATCTCATCGCCGCGTTGCGCGAGACCTATAGTGGCAATCTCGGCGTCGAGTACATGGACATCCCCGACGCCGAGCGGCGCGCGTGGCTGCAGCAGCGCATGGAGCCGACACACAATCGTCCGGGGCTCGATCGCGAAGCGCGGATCGACGTGCTCCGCGGCCTGCTCACGGCCGATGCGTTCGAGCAGTTCCTGCACGTCAAGTACGTGGGTCAGAAGCGCTTCTCGCTCGAGGGCGGAGCGTCGCTGATCCCGATGCTCGAGACGCTGGTCGAGACCGCCGCCGAGATCGGCGTCGAGCAGATCGTGCTCGGGATGCCGCACCGAGGTCGGCTCAACGTGCTGGCGAACGTCCTCGCCAAGCCACTGGAGACGATCTTCGGTGAGTTCGAGTCGACGTTCGCGCCGGACGAGGTCAGCGGACACGGGGACGTGAAATATCATCTGGGTTATTCGAGCCGCCGCCGGGCGCGCAGCGGGCGCGACATCCACCTCGACCTCAACTTCAATCCGAGCCACCTCGAGTTCGTGAACCCGGTCGTGCTCGGCTCCGTGCGGGCGCGCCAGGAGTACATGGAGGATCGCGGGCGCGACCGCGGCATCCCGGTGCTGCTGCACGGCGACGCGGGCTTCTCGGGGGAGGGCATCGTTCCCGAGACGCTGGCGCTGGCCCAGTTGCCGTCGTATCAGACCGGCGGGACTATCCACATCGTCGTCAACAACCAGGTTGGCTTCACGACCTCGCCCTGGCATGCGCGCGTCACGCGCTACTGCACCGAGATCGCGCGGATCATCGAAGCCCCGGTGCTTCACGTCAACGGTGACGATGCCGAGGCCGCGGTGCACGCGGTGGCGCTCGCGGTCGCTTATCGCGCGACCTTCAAGAGCGACGTGTTCATCGATCTCGTGTGCTATCGCAAACACGGGCACAACGAAATGGACGACCCGACGTTCACTCAGCCGGCGATGTACCAGAAGATCGCCGCTCACGTTCCGGCGTCCCGGCAGTATGCGGAGCAGCTCGTGCGCGAAGGAGTTCTGGACGCCGAAGGCCTGGAGGCAATCGAGCGCGAGATCGGCGCCCGGCTCACGGCCGCGCACCAGCGGGCGCGCTCCATGCCTCCGGGCAACGGGCCGGCAGCGCTCGGGGGCGTGTGGAAGGGGCTGGAGTGGGCGGGCGAGGACTGGAGCGCGGAGACCGCGATGCCGCGTGATCGGCTCGAGGCGATCGTCGCGGCGATCACGACGGCGCCCGCCGACTTCCGGCCGCACCCGAAGATCGCGAAGCTCCACGCCGATCGTCGCGAGATGGTACAGCGCGACCGCATCGATTGGGGGCTGGGCGAGGCGATGGCGCTCGGCAGCCTGCTGCTCGAAGGCCGCCACGTGCGGCTGAGCGGCCAGGACACCGGCCGCGGCACGTTCACGCATCGTCACGCGGTGCTGCGCGATCACGAGGACGGGCATCGTTACATCCCGCTCCAGCACCTGGCCGAAGACCAGGGTCGGTTCGAGGTCATCGATACGCCGCTCAACGAGGCGGCGTGTCTCGGCTTCGAGTACGGATACACGACGTCGGATCCGAACACGCTCGTGATCTGGGAGGCTCAGTTCGGAGACTTCGCCAACGTCGCCCAGGTCTACATCGACCAGTTCCTGGCGAGCGCCGAAGCGAAGTGGCAGCGGATGTCGGGGCTCGTGCTGCTGCTTCCGCACGGCTACGAAGGCCAGGGACCCGAACATTCGAGCGCGCGTCTGGAGCGTTTCCTCGAGCTGTGCGCGAACGGCAACATGCAGGTCTGCAACTTTACGACGCCGGCGCAGTTGTTCCACGCGCTGAGGCGCCAGCTCCATCGCAAGTTCCGCAAGCCGCTCGTGATCATGAGTCCCAAGAGTCTGTTGCGACACAAGCGCGCGGTTTCGACGCTCGCGGAGTTCACCGAAGGCGGGTTCCGCAACGTGATCGACGACACCGCTGCCCCGGACCCGCGCGCCGTGCGGCGCGTGCTCATGGTCTCGGGCAAGTTCTACTACACGTTGCTGGACGCGCGCGAGGAGCGCGGGTTGGAGGACACGGCGCTGGTGCGCGTGGAGCAGCTCTATCCGTTCCCGCGGATCGAGCTGGGAGAAGTCTTCGCCCGCTACCCGAACGCCCGCGACCTCCGCTGGGTGCAGGAAGAGCCGGCCAACATGGGACCGTGGCGCCACCTGCGCCATCGCTTCGAGGCGATCCTGCCCGAGGGCGGAACCCTGAGTTTGGTCGCGCGCAAGGCCGCGCCGACGCCGGCGACCGGGTACTACGTGAAGCACGTCGAGCAGGAACGGACGCTGCTCGATCGGGCGCTGGCCGAAGTCGGCGTGCGGCCCGCGCGCACGGCCGGCGGCGAGCGTTCCGGCCAGCGCCGGCGCGGAGGCTGATCCTTGGCGAGCGAGGTCAAGGTCCCACGCCTGGCCGAATCGATCTCCGAGGCGGTGCTGGTCGCCTGGCTCAAGCAGGATGGCGAGAGCGTGCGCGCCGACGAGCCGATCGCCACGCTCGAGACCGACAAGGCCGCGGTCGAGATCCCCGCCGATCGGGCCGGAGTTCTACGTCACGCGCGCAAGGTCGGCGACACGGTCGTCGTCGGCGACGTGCTGGCGCGCATCGATGACGGCGCGGGGAGCGCGGCCGGAGACCAACCTACGCAGAAGCCGGCTGAGCCGCCCGAGCCCAAGCCGGCTGCGTCGCAGCCGTCGGCGCCCGCCGCGACGGCGCGCCCCGCTGCGCCCGAGTCACGCCGCCCGGAGCCCGCCGAGAGCGAGAGCGAGTCCGACGGCGAGGCCCCTTACGGTCCCGCGGTGCGGCGGATGATCGCGGAGCACGGCCTCGATCCCGACGCGATTCCGGCGAGTGGGCGCGGGGGTCGCCTGTTGAAGGAAGACGTCCAGCGCTACCTGGAAGGCGCACCCGCGGGTGCAGCGTCTGCTCCGGTCGCGCCGAAGGATGCCGCGTCCGGCCGTGGCTCGAGCCGATCGAGCCCTGCTCCACCTGCGAGCGCTCCAGTCGCTCCGCCTCCCGCTGCTGCTCCGCCCTCGCGGGTCCCGGTCCCGGCCGCCGCGCCGACGGCGGCGACGGCTCCGCGATTGCCAGCCGACTGGGCCGAAGGGGAGGCCGAACGTTCGGTGCCGATGAGCCGCATCCGCCAGCGGATCGCCGAGCGGTTGGTGCAGGCGCAGCAGACCGCAGCGATCCTGACGACGTTCAACGAGGTCGACATGGGAGCCGTGATGGAGCTGCGCGCCCGCTACCGTGAAGGCTTCGAGCAGCGTCATGGCGTCAAGCTCTCGTACATGAGCTTCTTCGCACGCGCCTGCATCGTGGCGCTCCAGCAGATCCCGGAAATCAATGCCGAGATCCGCGGCAAGGACATCATCTATCACCGGCACGTGCACCTCGGCATCGCGGTCGGGACCGACCGCGGTCTGGTGGTGCCGGTCGTCCACGGGGCGGGTCAGCGATCGTTCGCCGAGATCGAGCGGGAGATCGCACGGCTGGCCGACCGGGCGCGCGCCGGAAAGCTGTCGCTCGACGAGCTGAGCGGCGGAACGTTCACGATCTCGAACGGCGGCGTCTACGGCAGCCTGCTGAGCACGCCGATCCTCAATCCGCCGCAGAGCGGGATTCTCGGCATGCACAAGATCCAGAAGCGCGGCGTGGTGATGGACGATCAGCTCATGATCCGTCCGATGATGTATCTGGCGCTCTCCTACGATCATCGCATCGTCGACGGCGAGCAGGCGGTCACGTTCCTGGTCAGCGTCAAGGAGCGGCTGGAAGACCCCGAGCGCCTGCTGCTCGAAGTGTGACGCCGCCCGCCATGGCCGACGCTGCGTTCGACCTGGTGGTGATCGGCTCGGGCCCCGGCGGCTACGTGGCCGCGATCCGCGCCGCCCAGCTCGGGTTCCGCACCGCCTGCGTCGAGAGATATCCGACGCTCGGCGGCACGTGCCTCAACGTGGGCTGCATCCCGAGCAAAGCCCTGCTGGATTCGAGCGAGCACTTCGCGCACGCGCGTCACGGGCTCGCGGCTCACGGCATCCGCGCGACCGTCGACCTCGATCTTCCGGTGATGCAGAAGCGCAAGGACCAGGTGGTTCGCGAGCTGACCCGCGGCGTCGAGGGGCTGTTCCGCAAGAACCAGATCGAGCGCGTCCAGGGCACAGGGCGGATCGTCGGGCCGAACCAGATCGAGGTGTCCGGAGACTCGGGGAGCCGGACGCTGCGCACCGAACGCATCCTGATCGCGACCGGGAGCAAGCCAATCGCGCTCAAGGGCGTGGCCTACGACGGCCGCCGTATCGTGCATTCGACCGACGCGTTGACGCTCGCGGCGGTGCCGCGCCGCATGATCGTCGTCGGCGCGGGAGCGATCGGCCTCGAGCTTGGCTCGGTGTGGATGCGGCTCGGCACCGAAGTTCGGGTTCTCGAATACCTGGACTGCGCGCTGCCGGGCATGGACCGTCAGAGCGCCGGATTGCTGCAGCGCGTTCTGGAGAAGCAAGGCATGAGGTTCCAGTTCGAGACTTCCGCGCGCGCAGCGGAGGTCGATGGCGACGAGGTGCGGGTGACGGTCGCGGGCAAGGACGGCGAGCGCGAAGAGCGCTGCGACGTGCTGCTGGTGGCGGTCGGGCGGCGTCCCTACACCGAGGGGCTCGGCGCGCGCGAGGCGGGGGTAGGCTTGGACGAGAGAGGTCGCGTGATCGTGGACGAGCACTACCGGACGCAGGTTCCGGGGATCCACGCGATTGGCGACGTGATCGCCGGGCCGATGCTCGCGCACAAGGCGGAGGAGGAGGGAATCGCCGCCGTCGAACTCATGGCCGGCCAGCCCGGCCACGTTGCCTACGAATGCGTTCCCAACGTCGTCTACACGTGGCCCGAGCTGGCGAGCGTCGGACTCTCCGAAGAGGAGGCGCGGGAGCGCGGTCAGGACGTCGCCGTTGGCACCTTCCCGTTCCTCGCCAATGGGCGCGCCAAGGCGATGGGCGAGCGGGACGGCCAGGTCAAGATCGTCGCCGACCGCCGCACGGATCGGATTCTCGGCGCCCACATTCTCGGCCCGCGCGCGAGCGACCTGATCGCCGAGCTGGCGGTGGCGATGGAGCTGGGCGCGAGCGCCGAGGACGTCGCCCGCTCCGTCCATGCGCACCCGACGCTCCCGGAGGCCGTGAAGGAAGCGGCGCTCGCGGTCGCAGGCCGCGCGATCCACGCCTGATTTCGGTGTGCCCCGGCGAGCTGCTACCATTCAGGCCGTCGTTCGGCTGACCGCGTTTCTCCATCCTGCTTGGACTTCGGAGGTCGCCCCATGATGCTTCGTACCTCGGTGTTCAGTGTCGCCCTGCTCTTGTGCGCGTCTTCGGCGCCGGCCGCCCCGTGGTTCGAAATCGGCGATGCCGGTAATCTCCCCGCGTCCGCTCAAACCACGATCGGCGCCGGGGCGTTGACGGTGATCCAGGGAACGCTGGCCGCCAACAACGATCAGGACATGTATTGCATTCGGGTTTCCGACCCGCAAGCCTTCGTCGCGTCCCTCAACTGCGTCGCGTTCGACAATAACGACCTGTGGTTGTTCGACGTCGCTGCCAACGGTGTGCGGGGCAACGATGGATGCACCGGGGGCCAGACGAACGTCGGACCGGGAGTGACGTTGGCCGGCACTTACTATCTCGCGGTGAGCCCGAGCGGTGACGATGCCTTGAACGGCGCCGCGCCGATCTGGAATCCGCCCAGCGTTGGAACGCAGAGATCGCCAGATGGGGCGGGAGCTCCGGGACCGGTCAGCGGCTGGAGCAATGCCGGCGTCGTCTCGAGCTTCAACAACTACACGATCCAGCTCGCCGGCTGCGCCTTCTGTGACACGGCGACGCCCGCTACGAGCGACACTTGGGGGCGGCTGAAGCTGATCTATCGCTGATATGGAGTGACCCTCTGGTTCGCGTCGACCACCTCCAATCTGGGGGTGGTCGACGTATTTCGTGCGAAGGAGATTCGCCACCAGCATTTCGTGAGCTGTCACAGATCCTCCGACTCGCCTGTTCCATTCCCGAACGTGGCGCCATAGGCGCGCCCCGCATCGGACAACGGAGGATTCACGTGAAGACCCGGATCATCATCATTTCGATCGTCGTCGCGACGCTGCTGGCGATCGCCCTCGTGAGCTGTGGCGGCAAGAGCGCGACTCAGCCCGACGAGCCCGATCTCTCCTGCGCCAACCTGAACCTGGCCCCCGACAGCCAGCGCGTGGACCTCGTCCCGCCGCCGTTCTCGAATCCCACGAACGTGACCAATCCGCTGTTTCCGGTCCTCACGCAACACCGAGTCCTCCTGTTGGGCAACGTGGACGGAGTTCCGCTCCGCGTGGAAGTCACGCTCATGTCCGAAACTCGAGTCATCAACTGGAACGGACAGGCTGTCGAGACCCTGGTCTCTCAGTACGTTGCGTTCATCGGTGGACGGATCCACGAGGTCGCGCTGGACTGGTACGCGCAAGGGGATGACGGGGCGGTCTGGTATTTCGGCGAAGATGTATTCAACTACGAAGACGGGCGAATCGCCGACACTGACGGCACGTGGCTCGCGGGCGTGGACGGGCCGGCCGGGATGATCATGGCGGGCAGCCCGCAGGTCGGCGATGTCTGGCGGCCCGAGAACATCTGCGAGTCCGTGTTCGAACAGGTCACCGTTCAGTCCATCGGCGTGACGGTGAACGGCCCGCGAGGGCCGGTCAGCGGCGCCGTCGTGACGTTGGAGCTCCATCTGGACGGATTGCAGGAAAGCAAGACGTTCGCCCCGGGCTACGGCGAGTTCTCGACCGGTTCCGGGACCGACCTCGAGGCCGTGGCCCTGGCGGTACCGACCGATGCGCTCCCTGGACCGATGCCAGCCGAGCTCGGGACCCTCTGGAGCGGCGCGGCGAGTATCTTCGATGCGGCCGAGTCCGGAGCATGGAACTCGGCCTCGGCCACCACCGACGAGATCACTGCGGCTTGGAACTCCTTCCAGGCGGGTCAGGTGCCGCCGATGCTGCGCGACCAGATGAACGAAGCACAAAGCAGGCTCGTTGGCGCCGTCGCCGCCAGGCAGGTGGCGGGTGCGCGTCAGGCGAGCATCGATGTCGCTCGTGCGACGCTCGACCTCCAGCTTCGTCACCGCCCACGGGCCGAAGTCGACATCGCCCTGATCGAGCTCTGGGTCCGTCAGCTCCTGGTCGACGAGGCCGCCGATGATTCGGACGCGGTCATGGGCGATGTCGTGGCCATCAAGTGGACTCGTGATCGACTCACTTCGTCCGAAGCCGCTTCCGTGGAGGCCGAGTTGAGGGCCGTCCTGGCGGCTGCCGAGGTTCACGATCTCGCGACGACGAAAGCGGCAGCCGCACGGCTACGTCACACCGTCGCCCGGCTTGCGAGCGGCCGCGTCTGAAAGCACGTACCTCTGGCTCGGCAACGATCGGGCGACGGACGGCCCCCTCGCAGACTCGAGGGGGCCGTTTCATTGGCACCGGCACTCCAGTCTTGGAGCGTCTCTTGCGAAAGCTAGGCGGTCGCGCGGACGGTGGTTTCCGCCCGTGCGCCCGGCAGGAGAGATGATTCCAAGCTAAGTCCGGGAAATGCCGCCTTTATTCGCGGGCCAGTGACGGCCAAAGCCGCGAAGCGACACAAACTAGGAACGTTCCAGAAGCGCGCGGCCGCGATGCGACAGGAGTGGGCGGTGCTGTTCTTCAGGAAAACGCAGTCGAGGCAAATCCCTCCTTTGGCAGGGGGATCAAGGCTCCGTTTTTCAAGCATGAGGCGAGGATTTACATGGACTTGGGCCTAGCGGGCCTTGGTTAGAGAACGCCGCCCTTTGGGTGGACGTCCGAAAGGAGGAATCGAACCAGCAGATTGTTATAGCGTCACTTTAGGTCAGCATGCTAACGTTAGTACGCATTGGATGTTCTGCGCCTCCATTGCCGGATGCGGCGGGACCGGTCAAGGTCCCTCGTCCACCGTCTCCCAGCTCGATTGCTCTTGGCGTGCACCTCGGAGATCACCATGAAGGCACATCGTTACACCTTGGGTTGGTTGGTGGCGGCTCTGGCCGCTGCGACGCTCAGTACCCCAGCCGCCGCCCAGGTGCCGGTTTCGTTCGGCACCTCCTGGGACGGGCCTCAGACGCTCCAGACGATCGTCGACAATAGGTACGGCGCCGGCCGGATCACGATCACGAACGACTACCTGGGGGCCAATATCGGTGAGCCGGATCCCTGGTTCTGGGTCGATCAGCAGTTCTCGGCGCTGATGATTCGCGAGGTGGCCGGGAACGCGAACCACAACGTGCTCGGCTGGTACATCGAAGGGGACCTGCCGCCGGTGATCGACGGCGTCGACGACGGCGTCGTGTTCGATGGCCCTGCCGGCCAGGGCGCGATGACCGTCATCAGCTTCGATCATCCTAATCGGAAGTTCGGGTTCTATCTCAATCCCAACGGCCCCAACTCGGTCGAGAACGCGCCCGATCCGGAGCTGTTCTTCACCAATCGGCTCTACAACGACATCGGGCCCGATGGCAGCGGAGCCCTCCACGCCCCGACCAACGGCGACGTGCAGGCGCTGATCTTCGACATCTCGGCCTGGACGCAACCCAACACCTGGCTCGTGTGCTTCGAAGATCTCGACAGTGGCGCGGTTCCCAGCGCATGCTGCTCGGGCACCGACAACGATTTCAACGATCTCGTGTTCGAAGTCACGGCGTTCGGCGCGACCCCGGTCGAGATGGTCACCTTCGGCAGTCTGAAAGCGCGTTACCGCTAATCCGACTTCTACGTGCAGACCGCCGCGTCGCGCTCGATTCACCGAGCGCCGCGGCGGCCTTGTGATTTGACGGTGCCGGAAGGCGTGCGGCATCCTCGCTCGCATGCCCTCGTTGACGCTCGGTCCCTGGACCCTTCACACGCTCGAAACCGGCGCCCTCCGACTCGATGGCGGGGCGATGTTCGGCTCCATCCCCAGGACGATCTGGAGCAGAGCCCACCCGCCCGACGAGCGGAACCGCATCGCGCTCGCGATGCGATGCCTGCTGGTGGAGGGAGAGGGGCGGCGCATCCTGGTCGACGATGGCATCGGTGACAAACTGGCGCCGAAGTGGGCGGACATCTATGGCGTCAGCCATGAAGCGCATTCGCTCGAACGCTCGCTGGCGGCGCTCAGCCTCGGGGTCGAGGACGTGACGGACGTGCTTCTGACCCACCTGCACTTCGATCACGCCGGCGGCTCGACGCGAAACCAGGGCGGCACGCTGGTCCCCCGCCTGCCGCGCGCGCGTTACTACGTGCAGCGGCGCAACTGGGAGAACGCGCAGCGCCCCAACCCGCGCGAGCGCGCGTCCTACCTTCCGGAGAACTTCGAGCCGTTGATGTCGGCCGGCGTGCTGCGACTTTGGGACGGCCCGCAGGCGCCGTGGCCGGGGCTCGAGGTGTTCCCCGCCGAAGGCCACACGCGCGGCCAGCAGCTCGTGCGGGTCGCTGGAAACGAAGGCGTGCTCTATTTCGTTGCCGACCTGATTCCGACGCACAGTCACGTCCGCGTTCCGTTTGTCATGGGCTACGACGTGGCCGCGATCGAGACCATGACGGAGAAACGCGCGCTGCTCGAGCGCGCGGCGAACGAGGGCGCCTGGATCTGTCTCGAGCACGATCCCACGATCGCGCTCGGGCGCCCCGCAGCCGCGGGCGACGACTTCGCCTGGGCCGAGACCGTGCCTGCCAGCGCGGCCGCGGCGCCGGCCGGCCGCTGAGCGGGAGCCGGCCGGCCGCTGAGCGGGGTGCCGGCCCGCCGCTGAGCGGGACGCTGGCCCACTTCCGGTTCGCGCTCGGCCCCTGGCCTTTGGAGACGCGCGGCGCGGTCGGCTAGAATCACCCGCCGATGTTCCACTCCCTCTTCAAACTCTGGTTCCAACTCGTCCACGACTGGGGCTATGTGGGCGTCGCCGTTCTCATGGCGATCGAGTCGACGGTCTTCCCGCTGCCGAGCGAGATCGTCGTGCCCCCCGCGGCCTACTGGGCGCAGCAGGGCCGCATGAGCTTCTGGGGGGTCGTGCTTGCCTCGACGCTGGGGTCATGGGTCGGCTCCGCGATCTCCTACGCGGTGGCGGCCAAGCTCGGCCGACCCATGATCCTCCGTTACGGGCGCTACGTCTTCCTGTCCGAGAAGAAGTGGCTGCTGGCCGAACGCTGGATCAACCGCTATTCGGCGGCCGGGATCTTCTTCGCCCGTCTGCTCCCGGTCGTGCGGCATCTCGTCTCGCTGCCCGCCGGTGCCGCCCGCATGCCGTTCCGGACCTTCACCACCATGACTCTCCTCGGATCGTTCGTGTGGTCCACCGTGCTGGCGTGGTTCGGTGCGAGGGTCCTCGCCGACCAGCCGCGTCTCCTCGAAGACCCCGAGGCGCTGATCCACGTGCTCAAGGAGAAGCTCCTCTGGTTCGTCGCGGCGGCCGCGGTGCTGTTCGCTCTCTACGTGGTGGTCGATCTC
>DASQFU010000238.1:0-18102 GCA_035632955.1 Candidatus Limnocylindria bacterium | reverse complement strand
CGAGCTCGCGCGCAGCGTCCATGGCCGCGCGGGAGGCGGACTTGCCGTTATGAAGGTGCCGCTCGACGTTCTCCACCATCACGATCGCGTCGTCGACGACCAGCCCCACCGAGAGCACGATCGCGAGCAAGGTCATCAAGTTGATGGTGAAGCCCGCCATCTGCATCAGGAACACCGCGCCGATCAACGAGATCGGAATCGCCACCACCGGGATGATCAACGCTCGCACCGATCCGAGGAACAGGAAGATGATGGCGACGACGATCAGCAGGGTGTGCGAGAGGGTCGTGAGGACCTCGTGGATGGCGTCATCGATGTATTCCGTTGCATCGTAGGGAATGCCGGAGGTCATGCCGACCGGGAGCTGGGTCTTGATGTCGGTCATTGCCTCGCGCACCCGGCCGATGACGTCGAGCGAGTTGGCGCCGGGAAGCACCCAGATGCCCATGAAGGTGGCGGCCTGGCCGTCGAAGCGAACGTCCTGATCGTAGGTCTCGGCGCCTAGCGAGACGTCGGCGATGTCGCCGAGTCGGACGACGTTCCCCTTGTCCTCCTTGACCACCAGCCTGCGGAAGTCTTCGGTCGTCTCGAGGTTGGTGTTCGCGACCAGGTTCACCGAAACCATGGAACCCTTGGTCCTGCCGAGCGCGGAGAGATAGTTGTTCGCCGCGAGCGCGTCGCTCACTTGGGACGGCGAAATGCCCATCGCCGCCATGCGATCGGGCTTGAGCCACACGCGCATCGCGAACGTGCGGCCCCCGAGAATCTCGGCGCGCTGAACGCCTTGGACCGAGCTCAGCTTGGGCTGCACGATGCGCGTGAGGTAGTCGGTGACCTGGTTCGGATCGAGATCCTCCGAGGCGAAGCCGATGTACATCGAGGCGAACTCGGTGTCCGCGGTCTCGAGCTCGATGATCGGGGCCTCGGCTTCCGGCGGCAGGTCGTTGCGAACCTGGGCCACCTTGGCCTGGATCTGGGTCAGCGCGGCGTTGGTGTCGTAGTTCAGTTTCAGGTGGACGGTGATCGTGCTCACGCTCTGAGCGCTGGAGGATTCGATGTAGTCGATGCCGTCGGCGCTGGCGATCACCCGCTCGAGCGGCGTCGTGATGAAGCCGCGCACGAGATCGGCGCCCGCGCCGATGTAAGCCGTCGTCACCCGGACGACGGCCATGTCGCTGCGCGGGAACTGACGCACGCTGAGCGAGCGGATCGACTGCAGGCCGGCAATCAGGATGACCAGATTGACGACCAGCGCCAGGACCGGGCGCCGGATGAATAGGTCGGTCCATTTCATCAGCTATCCTCCGGCGTGGGCGTCGGGTCGTTGGAGGGTTGCGTCTTGTTGTTGACGAGAATGGACGCGCCGTTGCGCAGCTTGAACACGCCCGAGGTCACGACCTCCTCGCCCGGCTTGATGCCGGAGGAAACTGCGACCTGATCGCCACGCCCGCCGCCGAGCCTGACGAATCGCTGCTGCACGCCGCGGTAGGTCTTGCCGTCCGGACCTTTGAGATCGCCGACGACGAACACCGAGTTGCCGTAGGGCGCGTAGTTGATCGCCGAGGCCGGAAGGGCGATCACCGAGTCGCTGGCACCCAGATTCGTCTGGACTTCGACGAACATGCCGGGGCGCAGCCTGGCCCTGGGATTCCTGAAGGTGGCCTGGACCTCGACGTTGCGCGTGGCTGCGTCGACCACCGAGTTGATCGCGGTGATCTTCCCAACCGCGTTGAACCCGGCAATGCTGTCGGCCGACACGGTCACCTCGGCGCCGGTTTTCAACGAGCCGACGTCGCGCTGAGGCAGCGAGAAGCTCACGTAGACCGGATCCATGGCTTGCAGAGGCACGACGGGATCGCCGCTGTTCAGGTACTGGCCGAGGCTGATCTGACGAATGCCGAGAACGCCCGCGAACGGGGCCCGGATTCTCTTGCGCTCGATCGTGGCGCGAATCTCGCCGGCACGGGCTTCCGCCTGTTTGGCCTCGGCCGCGATCCGGTCGTATTCCGCCTGCGCGATGACCTGGCGCTCCAACAACTGGCGCGAACGTTCGAGGTTGAGCTTCGCGAGGTCGCGTTGGGACTCGGCGGCGGCGAGCTGAGCCCGCTCCTGGCTCGTGTCGAGCCGTACCAGCACGTCGCCAGCCCGCACTCTCTTGCCTGAGGTGAAATCGATGTTCTTGACGATCCCGGGAAGGTCGGCGCTCACGGTCACGCCCTGCACTGCCGTCACCGTCCCGATCGTGCTCGACGTCGCCTGCCATTGCTCCGGGCGGGCGACGATCGTCGTGACCGCCTCGGGCGGGGGTTGGAAGGATGCCCCCTGCGCGATGGCTGCACGGATCTGCAGGAACTTAACCAGCCCCAAGACCACGATGAAGACGGCTATCGCAGCCAGCATGATCACCATGCGCTTTTTCATGAGGTGCCTCCTTAACGTGTCATTCCACCGATGTCGATACCGCGTCCTTGGGATCCGCGCAGGCGATTCGGTATGTGCCACAGGATAATCGGTGAGAGCGGAGATTTCGTCGAGTCGCACCTCGAGTCGTCTTGGGACCGCGCGCACCAGAAAAGTTCGTGGACCGCTCGACGGGCACCTTCAGGCTCCGCGGTGGAGCTTCCAGCGGCGCTCGGAGGCCGGAATCTGGGGTCAGAACATCGCTTACGGCGTCGCCTGTGGCTGACGTTTCGGATGCACGCCGGGCCTTGGAGAATCGACCTGATTGGCGCGATAAAATCGGCAACTCGGCCGTGTTCAAGACTGCGGCATTCCGGGGGAGGATGGCCAGGCTCTTGAACCGTATCGATCATCTCGTCTACGCGACCCCGGATCTGAGCCAGGGAGTCGAAGAGATCGAAGCGTTGCTCGGAGTACGCGCGTCAGCGGGTGGTCCGCATCCTGGTTGGGGAACTCGAAACGCGCTGATCGCTCTCGGCTCGACGAACTATCTCGAGATCATCGCCCCCGACCCGAAGCAGCCGCCGCCGCGCAAGCCGCGCCCGTTTGGGATCGACCGGCTCGCGGAGTCGACGCTCGTCACCTGGGCTGCACGGAGCACGAATCTCGAAGCGCTGGCCCGCGAGGCGGGGCGCGGAGGGGTGCGGCTTGGAGCGGTGCTATCCGGCAGCCGGCTCCTTCCCGACGGGATCGAGCTTTCCTGGCGCCTGACCGACCCATGGACCGTGGTCGCCGATGGTATCGTCCCGTTCTTCATCGACTGGGGCGAGTCGCATCACCCGGCGGGCGTTGCGGCGCCAGGCGCTTCGCTGGTCGAGCTGCGCGCCGAGCATCCGAAGTGGGACCGCGTTCAAGCCATGCTGCACACGCTCGGGCTCGATCTTTCGGTCGGCGAGGGATCGCAGCCTGCGCTGATCGCCGTCGTCCGTGGACCACGGGGCGACGTCGAGCTGCGATCGGGGTGACTCTGTGGTGGGCCCGGACGGGTCAGACGCCGATCACTCCACCTTCGTGGCGATCCACCACGTCGTTCCGCCGGCATCCTTGACCCCGCCGCGCTTGTCCTCGTCTTCCTTCTTCACGGGGGCTTGCACCGATGTCGCTCCCGCCTCGAGCGCGCGCCGGTAGGTCGCGTCGACGTCGGGCACGTACACGTGCACGAACGCTGCGACCGCAGGCCAACCGGGACCCGGATCTGCGAGCATCACGACGGAATCGTCGATGCGAATCTCGGCATGCATGACCCTGTCAGTGCCGAGGATGGGCTTCTGGATCGGCTGCGGGAGGGTGTATCCTGAACGCGTTCTCTCGACGTTACGCCTCGCAGGCAGAGCCTTCTCGGCGCCCATTTTGCGAACGGCGCCGCTCTGCACGACGCGTCGAAACCCTTCTGGACTCGGAGGTCGTCGCCATGCTTGGAGCCTCTACCCTTATTTCATTACCGCCGCAGCGCCGTTCCACGAGGATCGGAGGCGCGGTGTTGTCGCTGGGCGCCATGATCGTCGCCCTGGGCGCAACGGCCGGTATTTTCGCGCCGGCCGCAGCCGAAGAATCCTGGGCGGTCCGCTCGGGTGAAGCCACCTTCCATTTCAACGTCGAGCTGCTCCGCGACCTGGGCGTCGAGTTCGCGGTCGAGGGCCAGGCAGCCAAGCACCGGGACGACGTCACCCTCGAAGACCCGAACTGGACGTTCACGATCCGGAAGGGCACCGACCTGGGATTCCGCGCCGAGCACGGGATCGCTTTGCCCGGCGGTACGACGGGCGGGGCCATCCGGCTGGCCGGAACGCTGATCCTGCGAGATCGGGCCACTGGGAAGGAAACGCGGCTCACGGATCTCGAGATTGCCGACGCGCCCGGCACGGATGCGAAACCCGCCGGCCAGAATGGAACGCCGTCCCTGCTATTGCGCTCGGCAGCGACGCAGCTCGTCTTCTGCGAGCTCGAGCACTCGATGTTCCGTTTCTTGAAGAAGGATCAGGAGCTGTGGATCCACTACCTCAACGCGAAGATCACCGAGTCGTGGGCGAAAGCGATCGGCCGTCCCGAGCTGGCCGGATGGGTGATCGGCAAGGGAGAGATCCGGTCCGGCGTCCAGATGCTGTCGTCGACTCCTTCGTCGCGGCCTCCCTATCAACCGGTCTTCGGGGGCGGAATCCGTGACGTGAGCCTGGGCATTCTCTCGAGCATTCAGCAGGTCGGCCACATCGGCACGTTCCCGAACGGCACCGCGGGCCTGTCGATGGCAACCACGAGTTGCAATTTGGGCACCGAGGACGTCGAGTGGCACGCGCCGATGCAGGAGGACCATCCGCTCATTCACATGGCTCTCTACCGGCTGATGAACGGGCGTTTCGAGCAGGTCGGCATCTCGTGGATGAAGCATGGATTCTTCGCGCTGTCGAACAGCCAGTGCACCCCGTGCCAGAACCCTTCGGGTGGCGACTTCCTGGGGGTTGGCTGCTCGGACACCTATGGCGTGAGCAACAACTCCGATCGGACGTATCTCGGACCGCGCGAAGAAGTGAATCCCTACACCAGCACGTGGGAGTGCACGGGATCTCATTTCTCGGGGGGAGTGGCTGACTGTACGCGGCGGCACAACAGCGGCAGTGGCCACGACGCCGTGCAACATCGGCTCGTCGTCGCCGATGGGGACCTCGCCAACAGCGGGGCCACCTACTTCTACGAGTCGTACTACCTCGTCCGCGCGGACGAGAACCTGATCAACAACTGGGGGTCTCGCGCGTGCACGATGAGCTGGAGCGGCACGCAGTGGAGCTTCTCGACCCCGTCCGCAGGCAACCCGCTGGTCCAGGGCCCGGCCCTCGGCCGCTGGGGAGAGTTGCGCACTGCCGTCAACGTGGCGGGCGACGACGGTGAGGTTCTGCTCGCGGTCCAGACGACCGATCTCGGCGGCGGCACGTACCACTACGAGTACGCGCTGCTCAACAAGACCTCGGATCGGCAAATCCGTTCCTTCAGCCTGCCGGTCATCGGCGTGCCGACGATCTCGAACATGGGATTCCACGACAACGATACCGACGCCACGAACGACTGGCAGGTTTCGGTTTCCCACGGAATGATCACGTGGGAAACCGAGGACTATTCCCAGAACCCGAATGCGCATGCGCTCGAGTTCGGCTACATGGTCAACTTCCGCTTCGACGCGGACGTCGCTCCCACGTCGATGAGTGCGACGCTCGGGTTGTTCAAGCCGGGTACCGGCTCCGAGGTGGAAGCGACCACGCTTGGCCCGACGAACGCGACCGTCGCCGTCGAAACTCCGTCGGGACATGCCACGCCGCGACTCGTCGGGGTCCGCCCGAACCCGTTCAACCGGAGCACGACGATCGCGTACGAGCTGGTGAGTGCCGGCCCGGTGAAGCTGGGAATCTACGATGCGGCCGGCCGGCTGGTTCGTACGCTGGTCGATGCGAGCCGCGAAGCGGGGTCTCAGGTCGCGGTGTGGGACGGCAACGGTGATGGCGGCGTGCGGGTGCGCGCGGGCGTTTACCACGCACGGTTGCGGGCCGGCTCGTTGACGACCGCGCGGTCCGTGATCCTCATGAAGTAGCGGGCACGCCTAAGTCAAGGCACAGATTCTCTCTTTGCGGCCACCCTACGGGTGGCCGCAAGGTCTTGAAGCCGAACTCAGGATCGCAACGCCTCGGCCAGCAGCCGGTGGAAATGATGCACGCCTTGCTCGCGGCTGGGGGAGTAGCGGCCACGCCGGTAGAGCCGGGAGCGCACGCCACGCTGTACGGTCTCCACGATCACCTCGTCCTCCCGCTCGACCCGGTCGAGCGCGGCGCCTGCTCCGCGGTCCAGCCGCGACGGATCCCACACGTAAGTCATGAACGACACCTTCGTGCGGTCGACCGCCAGCGGCCTCACGACGTTCACGGACACGCCCCAGGGATAGACGTTGAACATTGTGTTGGGAAACAGCCAGAAGTAGTACGCCGCGATCCGCTGGCCGTAGTCGGGTGACGAGCGGGGCAGATCGAAAACGTCCTCGGCGCCGCTCGCGACGCCGACCTGGACGCTCGAGAGGCCGAACAGCTCCGTGCGGTAACTGCCGTAGTCGAGCGCGCTACTCAATCCGCCGTGGACGAACGGAATGTGGAAGCCCTCGAGGTAATTGTCGACGTACAGGGCCCAGTTCGCCATCACCAGATAGTCACGCGAGCGCGAGCCGTCGAGCGTGCAGTGCGCGAGTGGCATGCCTTGGCAGCGCTCGCGCATCGGCCCGATCCAGTCCGCGAGCGGTCCGGCGGGCGCGAGCGAGACGAACACGAACTTCTCCCATGCCTCGAAGACGATGCGCGGCAGATCGTCGGCCGGCGACGGGAAGCTCTCCGCGCCCTCGAACTCCGGCATGGACTGGAAGCGCCCATCGAGGCCGAACCGTCGCCCGTGATAGCGGCAGCGAAGCCCCTGCTCGACGCTCTCGTTCTCGATCACGACGTTGCCGCGATGTGTGCACACGTTGGAGAGGCAATGCAACGTGTCGGCGCGGTCACGGGTCAGCGCCAGCGGCTCGTCGAGCAGGCCTTCGAGCAACGTGAAGGGGCACACCTGGCCGGGAACCTTGACGCGATCGAGATCCGGACCGAGCTGCCAGCTCGACGCGAACACGCGTTCCCGGACGCGTTCGAGCACGTGAGGATCCGAGTACACCCACGAGGGCAGCGTCCACGCCTTGCGAATGTCCTGGTCCACGTCGAGCTGATCGAGTCGCTGCATGCCGATCTCCCGGTCGGGATCGAAGCGCGGTTTTGCGGCCCCGCAGCATAGGCGGTCGCGGTGTTCGTGGCCATTCCATGCCGGCCCGTTGGCGCCAAGCTCAAAGCGTTGGCGTTGTGGGTTTGAGACTTCGGCTTCGGGCGCGTCTCGCTGGTACTCAAGCCGGAGTTCAGAACTACATGGAATACACGAACGACGCGTGTATGACGAACTTCACGCACGAGCAGGCACGGCGGATGCGGTGCACGATGCAGCACTACCGGCCGGACGTGTATCAGTCGATCGTGGTCGGCGTCGAACCGCCGGCGTTCTCCGGTCCGCGCGCCCAACTCGCCCAGAATCGGCCGAATCCGTTCGGTCCGAGCACGCAGTTGAGCTTCGAGCTGACCGAGACGAGACGACGCTTCACTGGTCGTGCTCGACATCGCCGGCCGGGTCATGAGGACGCTGGCTTCGGGTACGATGGCGGAAGGGCGCCATGACGCGAGTTGGGACGGAACCGATCACAATGGCCAGACGATGGCGCCGGGTGTCTACTTCTATCGGCTGACGACGCGCGCCGGAAGCGAGACGCGCCGCATGATCATGCTCCAGTGATGTCGCCGGGAGGCGTCCCGGCGCAGCGCGGATTCGAACCAGGAGGATCCACTGCAGCCGGGAGCCTTGGGCCCGCGGGCCAGACGCTTCGCGTGGATTGGATCGGTGCTCGCGTTTCTCGCCGTGCTGGCGGGAGCGTTCGGCGCCCACGCGCTGAGAGCGCGGCTGGCGCCGGATCTTCTCCAGACGTTCGAGGTCGCCGTTCGTTATCAGCTCGCGCACGCGCTCGCGCTGTTCGCCGTCGCTTGGGCGGCGGACCGCAGCCAGCACCCGTCGATACTGCGCGCGGGCTGGCTGTTCGTGATCGGAAGCGTGCTGTTCTCCGGCAGCCTCTACGTCCTGGCACTCACCAGTGCCCGTTGGCTCGGTGTTGTGACGCCTTTCGGGGGGCTGTGTCTGCTCGCTGGCTGGCTCATGCTGGCCCATGGATTCGCCGATGCTGGACGAGACAGCTGATCGAGCCCGGCGTCGCGCGGGCTGGATGAGGAGCGTGGTCGCCAACGCGGAGCGAGCGTTGGAAGGATCTTCAGAGCGGCGGAAGAGATGTGCTATATCTATCTCGTCGTCTGGCGCAAGCGAGTCGGAGCGATGACCCGGGCCTCGACAAAGCAGGGCCCCCTTGGAGGTTGCGCGTGGCCGAGCCGCTTCGAGTGTTGATGGTCGAAGACTCGGAAGATGACGCCACGCTCATGCTCCACCACCTGCGGCGGGGTGGCTTCGATCCGGATCTGCAGAGGGTCGACACGCCCGAAGCGATGCAGGCGTCGCTCGAGGCCTCGACGCCGGACGTGATCCTGGCGGACTACAGCCTTCTCAAGTTCAATGCGCCCCAGGCCCTCTCCGTCCTCAAGAAGACCGGTCTCGACGTTCCGCTCCTGATCGTCTCGGGGAGCATCGGCGAAGACATCGCCGTGAGCTGCATGCAGGCGGGCGCCAGCGACTACATCATGAAGGACAAGCTGTCGCGCCTGGTCCCCGCGATCCGGCGCGAGCTGCGGGAATCGGATGGGCGCCGCGCCCGCCGCCAGGCGGAGCAGGCGCTGCGCGAGAGCGAAGCCCGCTATCGCCTGCTGGTCGAGAACACGACCGACATCATCACGATGGAGAAGCTCGACGGCACGGTGCTCTACGAGAGCTCGTCGGTCGAGCGCGTGCTCGGCTACAAGCCGGAAGAGCTGGTCGGCCGGAACCGTTTCGAGCTGCTCCACCCGGACGACGTGCCGGCGGCGACGGAAGTGATCCGCCGGCTTCAAGAGACCGGCGAGGAGTTCGCCTCCACCGAGTTTCGCATCCGCCACCGCAACGGGTCGTGGCGCACGATGGAAGTGGCCGCCACGCTGCAAGGCAGCTTCCGCGGCGAGCCCGTGATCCTCAGCACCGGCCGCGACGTCACGGAGCGGCGCGCCCTGGAGGAGCAGTTCCGGCACGCGCAGAAGATGGAGGCGGTCGGACGGCTGGCCGGGGGAGTGGCCCACGACTTCAACAATCTCCTGACTGCGATTCTCGGCTACAGCGAGCTGCTGCTGGAACAGTTGAAGGACCAGCCCACCGTGCGGCTCGACGTCGAGGAGATCCGCAAGGCGTCGGAGCGCGCGGCCGGCCTGACCGGGCAGCTGCTCGCCTTCAGCCGGCGCCAGGTCCTGGCGCCGCGGGTTTTGGATCTCAACGAAACGGTCGCCGGGATGGGCGAGATGATCCGCCGGCTGATTGGCGAGGACGTCGAGCTGTCCGTGACCCTGGCGCCCGATCTGGGAAACACGCGCGCCGATCCCGGTCAGATCGAGCAGGTGATCCTGAACCTCGTGGTCAACGCCCGCGATGCCATGCTGAACGGCGGCCAGCTGATGATCGAGACGTCCAACACCGAGCTCGACGAAAACTACGCACGGCGCCACACCGGCTCGATCCCTGGTCCCTACGTCATGCTCGCCGTCAGCGACACCGGGACCGGCATGGACGCCGAGACCATGAGCCATCTGTTCGAGCCCTTCTTCACGACCAAGGAAGTGACGAAGGGCACCGGGCTCGGGCTCAGCACGGTCTATGGAATCGTCAAGCAGAGCGGCGGCACCATCTGGGTCTACAGCGAGCCCGCCCACGGATCGACGTTCAAGGTCTATCTGCCGCGGGTCGAGGAATCGATCGAGAGGCGCGCCGTGTCCGCGGCTCCGGCCGAGAGCCCGCGCGGGACCGAGACCGTCCTGCTGGTCGAAGACGAGGAAACAGTTCGGGCTCTGGTCCGTGACGTCCTCGGCCGGCGCGGCTACCAGGTGCTGGAAGCGCGGGATGGCCAGGAGGCGCTCGCGCTCGGCGAGCTCCTGGCACCGGTCGAGCTGATGATCACCGACGTCGTGATGCCGGGAATCAGCGGCAGCGATCTCGCGGCGACTCTGACCACGCGCTTTCCCAATCTCAAGGTGCTGTTCATTTCGGGCTACACGGACCGCGGCATCGTCCATCAAGGGCAGCTCGACCCCAGGACGCCGTTCCTCCAGAAACCCTTCACTCCGGAAGCGTTGTTGCGCAAGGTGCGGGAAGTCCTGAACGAGCAGCCCGCCACCGACAACGCCACCCCTTAGCTTCTCCGAGCGAGTCCCGCCCCGATGCTGGCAGCGGTGGCGCCGCCCGAGCTGCGGCTCGTGAGCCGGCGCGTCGTCACGCCGCACGGCGTCGTGGCCGCCGCGGTCGAGGTGCGCGACGGCCGGATCGCGGCGATCGTTCCCCTGGTTCATGCGCCCGCGGCGCCTCCCACCCACGATCTCGGCGAGGCTTACCTGCTGCCCGGCGTCGTGGACACGCACGTTCACGTCAACGAACCGGGGCGCACGGAATGGGAGGGCTTCGCAACCGCGACGCAGGCGGCGGCCGCAGGCGGCGTGACCACGATCGTCGATATGCCGCTCAACAGCATTCCGCCGACCACCTCCGTCGCCGCGCTGACGCGCAAGCGCGAGGCGGCGAGCGGCCAGTGTGCCGTGGACGTCGCGTTCTGGGGCGGCGTCGTGCCCGGCAATGCCGGAGAGCTCGAGGGTCTGGCCGCTGCCGGCGTCGCCGGCTTCAAGTGCTTTCTCGTTCCCTCCGGAGTGGACGAGTTTCCGCCGGTCGGCGAGGCCGAGCTGCGCACGGCGATGCCGATCCTCGCCCGGCTCGGTCTGCCGCTGCTCGCTCATGCCGAGCTGCCGCAGCCGATCGCCGCCGCCGAAGCGGCGCTCGCCGGCCAGGATCCGAGGCGATACGACACGTTTCTCGCCTCCCGCCCCGAGGTCGCCGAGAGCGAGGCGATTGGCCTGTTGCTCCGCTTGTGCGAGGAGACCGGCTGCGCCGTGCACGTGGTTCACCTGTCGGCGTCCTCGGCCGTCGGGGATCTGAGGCGCGCGCGCGAGCGCGGGCTGCCGGTCACCGTCGAGACCTGTCCCCACTATCTGACCTTCGCCGCCGAGGTGATTCCGGACGGCGCGACGATGTTCAAGTGCGCTCCGCCGATTCGCGGGCGCGCGAACCGCGAGCGGCTCTGGGACGCGTTGCGGGAGGGAGTCATCGACCTGGTCGCGTCGGACCATTCACCGTGTCCGCCCGAGATGAAGCAACTCGCGGCCGGCGACTTCATGCGCGCCTGGGGCGGCATCGCCTCGCTTCAGCTCGTCTGGCCGGTGCTGTGGACCCAGGCGCTGGCGCGCGGCTTTGCTCCGGTCGAGCTGGTGCGTTGGATGGCGGAACGTCCCGCCCGGCTGGCGGGGCTCGGCTCGCGCAAGGGCAGCATCGTGGTCGGCCACGACGCGGACTTCATGGTCTGGGACAACGCCGGCCGTCACGACGTCGAGGCGGAAGGATTGTTCCAGCGCCACCCGCAAACGCCCTACCTCGGGCGCACGCTCGAAGGCACGGTGCGCTCGACCTACCTCCGTGGCCGGCGCGTGTTTCACGACGGCCGGCTGGAGGTCGTGGACGCAGGGAACGCGTTGGACCGAACGCCCGCGACCGTCTAGCTTCCGGTTCGATATGCCTGCCGCTTCCCGCGAGTTCTCCGTCCACGACCTGGCGAATCGCCTCGCCGCGCTGAGCGACTTCGGATCGGCGGGCGCGGGCGTCACGCGGCTCGCCTACGATCCGGCGTGGCTCGAGGCGCATCGTTGGCTGCGCGACGAGGCGGATCGGCTCGGGCTGGACGCCACATCCGACTGGGCGGGGAATCTGTTCTTTCACTCGCCGGATATCGATCCCGACACGTCGGAGCCGGTCCTGCTGGTCGGCTCCCATCTCGATTCCGTCGTCGGTGGCGGCCGCTTCGACGGCGCTTTCGGCGTCGTCTCCGGCCTGTTGACGGCGGCCTCGCTGCAGGGTCAGCCGGGAGTTCCCATCGTCGGCTTCGCTACCGCCGAGGAGGAAGACAGCCGCTTTCACGGTGGCATGATGGGCGCACGCAGCCTGCTCGGGCTGGTGAGCCCGGACGAGCTCGACGCCGTCCGCGACGCCGACGGCGTGAGCTGGGCGGAAGCGCTCGCGGTTGCGTGCGCGGAGGGTTGCGCCGCGCCGATGCCCTCGGGCCTGCCGCCGCGCGCGCCGCGAATCCCGCTCGCCCGCTCGCTCGAGCTGCACGTCGAGCAGGGACCGACCCTCGAGGCCGAAGGGCTGGCACTCGGGATCGTCACGCGGGTCGCGGGATATCGGCGGTGGCGGGCCCGGTTCGACGGCGAAGCGCGCCACTCCGGCACCACTCCAATGGGCCATCGGAAGGACGCGCTCGCGGCCGCGGCCGAGCTGGTCTTGGCGGTGGAATCGCTCGCGCGGGAGCGCGGCGAACCCGCTGTCGGCACCGCCGGCCGCATCGAGGCGGAGCCGGGGCTGTTCAACGTCGTCCCCGGCCGGTGCGAGGTTTGGCTCGAGCTGCGGCACTCGGAAAGCCGCGCGCTCGATGTGCTCGAGACCGAGCTCGGCCGCCGCGCGGCGGGAGTGGCCGAGCGGCGAGGCCTGGCCCTCACGTTCGAACGCGTCTCAACCCAGGAGCCGTCGGCACTCGATGCGACGCTCGGCGATGCGGCTCGGGACGTCGCCGCCGAGCTGGGCGTGACCAGCTGCCGCATGGTGAGCGGCGCCGCGCACGACACGATGGTGTTCGCGCGCTCCGGAGTGCCGAGCCTGCTGCTGTTCGTGCCGAGCCAGGGCGGCATCAGCCATTCGCCCGACGAGTACACCGACGCCGAGCAGTTGTTCGCCGGCCATCGGGTCGGGCTCGAGTTGTGCCGGCGCCTCTCGGCGCGGAGCGCTACGTGACCGTGGCGGAGTTGAACGCGCTTCCAGAGAAGGCCGCCGCCGCGGCGCTCGACCGCTGTTGCGGCGCCGAGGCATGGATCGAGGGCATGCTGGCGTCGCGTCCGTACCGGGACCGCGCGCACCTGCTGCAGTGCGCCGGCGAAACCTGGCATGGCCTACGGCGCTCGGCACAGCTCGGGGCGTTCGCGCACCATCCTCGGATCGGTGACCACGAGGCGATGCGCCGGAGGTTTGCGGGCGCGAGCGACTGGGCCGCGGGCGAGCAACGGGGGGCGGCGGAAGCCTCGCCCGCGCTCCTCGATCGCCTGGCGGAGGGCAACCGGAGCTACGAGGAGAAGTTCGGCTATATTTTCATCGTCCGCGCGGCCGGCAGGAGCGCCGAAGATATGCTCGCGCTGCTCGAGACGCGGCTCGGGAACGATCCCGAGCGCGAGTGGTCGGTGGCGAGCGAAGAGCATGCGGGCATCACCCGTCTCCGCCTGGAGAAGCTGCTGAGCGAGGACCCATGAGCGCGATCACGACGCACGTGCTGGACACCGCGGCGGGGCGGCCGGCAACCGGCGTGCCGGTGCGGCTCGAGCTGCACGCGGGCGAGCGCGGCTGGATGCCGCTGGCGCATGGAGTCACTGGGCCGGATGGTCGCCTGCGCGACCTGCTGGCCGAGGGTGGCAAGCTGGATGCGGGGCGCTACCGGCTAATCTTCGACACCGGCGCGTACCTCGGCGTCCGCGGTGCGTTCTTTCCGGAAGTGACGGTCGTGTTCGAGGTCCGCGATCCGAACGAGCACTATCACGTGCCCTTGCTGCTGAGCCCGTTCGGCTATTCGACCTATCGCGGGAGCTGATCGGCCGCCGCCCGGCGGCGATCGAGGATCTTCACGAACGAACGCCCACGAAGCTCTTCCAGGCCGAGCCCGGCCTCGAGCGCCTCCGATTCGGTGAGCGCGCCGCAGTTGAGACCCCGCAGGAAGAAGTTGAGCAGGCCCTGGCCGGTCGCCGCGTCGTCGAACACGTTGCCGACCAGCGTCGCCTGGGCCGCGCGGTCGATGAACGCGCGCAGCCTCACCGCCGCTTCGTTCCGCCCCTCGAGGAAGAACGAGAACACCGCCGCATAGCGGGACGGCAGTTGCGCCGGATTCAGATCCCAGCCCTGATAGAACGCTCGAATCAGCGAGCTGCGAACGTCCTCGTAGTGCCGGCGCCAGGCGTGATGAACGGTGCGGCGATTCTCGTCGCGCTGCTCTCGCGTGAGCGGCTCGCCGTCCCTCGGGCGGTGAGGGCCGACCGGCATCAGCGTGGTCGCGCCGTCCGAGAGCGTTACGCCGGTGCCGGCGAGACTGACTTGCATGACGTGTCGGGCGAAGTCGCAGGCCGGGTGCGTGTGCACTTGATGCGCGGCCGTGATGTTCAATCCCGCCGTGTAGTCGTAGGTGCCGAAGTGGGCGCCCCGGCACCGGCCGCGCGCGGCGGCCACGAGCGACGGCAGCGCAATTCCGCCGCGCCGGTCGAGGATGGACTGAGCGGTCTCGACCATCAACTCGAGACGCAGCGAGCCCAAAGCCAAGTCGAGGGCGCGCTCGAGAATCTCCAGCGCGTCGACCAGCGCTTCGACCTGTTCGGGGTGGGTGACCTTGGGCAGCGTCACGACGAAGTGGTCGGGCAGCCGGCCGCCGGTTGCCCGCACCAGGCTGGTGACGAAGCGATCGAGGGTGCGGAAGCTGCGCTCGCGCAGCTCTTCGTTCAGTGGCTTGATGCGGATGCCGATGAACGGCGGGAGCGCGCCGCGCGTGAGGCCTGCCGCCACTTCACTCGCAGCGTTCTCGGCGTGCCCGTCTTCTTCGTCCCACGGGCGGTTGCCGTAGCCGTCCTCGAAATCCAAACGGAAGTCCTCGACCGGCTCGCGGCGCAGCTTCTCGAGCACGCGCCCATACACCTCGCCCGCGAGCCCCGCCGGTGCTCCGAGCGCGGTCGCGAACGTGGCGGGATCCGGCGCGTACTCTTCGAGCGCGCGCAGCGCGCTCGCGCCGAGCTTTCCCATCAGGTCGGCGCTGAACAGATGCGCGCCGCCATACACGGTGTGAACCGGCTGGCGGTCCGGACGTTCGCCGGGGTAGGCTTCGGCGAACGTCCGATTCGCTTGCGAGAGCCGTGCGATCAAGTCGCGAAGGTTCCGATCGTCGAACGTCGTCGTCATGTGCGCATCCTCGCGGGTCGGTCGGTCCAATCTAGTGGAATGACGTTGCTCGCGCATCGAACTCCTGTTGCCGATGACAGGATGATGAGTCATTCACTCCGGGAGGCGATGGTCGCATGACGCAGCCGGGTCTGGTATCGAGTCGGGCGGTGGTCACTCGGAACTACGCGATCCTGCCGCCCGAAGGGGTCGCGCCGAGCGTGTTGCCCGAGTGGCAGGACACGATCGCCAAGGTGCTCGCGGCGCCGGCGATGGGGGCGCGCTTCGCCGAGTATCTGCTCGAGCTTGGACGATGGGGCGGATGCCGACAGACGCTGAAGAAGGGCATCGAAGCATTCTTCTATCTGCTCGAAGGGCGTCTGGAGCTGGACGTCAACGGCGTCGGGCAGGCGCTGGAGCCGGGCGGGTTCGCCTACCTGCGTCCGGGCTCGCGCTTCACGGCGCAGGCGGCCGAAGCGTCGCGTGTCCTGTGGCTCAAGAAGGCTTATCAGCCCTTCGGAGACGCCGAGCCTTACGAGGTGTTCGGCAACGAGTCGCGTCTCCAAGGCGAAACCTACATGGGAATCGAGGGCCTGATGCTGAAGACGTTGCTTCCGGCCGAACCCGCATTCGACATGGCGATGAACGTTTTCACCTTCCCGCCCGGCTACTCGTTGCCGGTGATCGAGACGCACGTCATGGAGCACGGGCTGTACTTTCTCCAAGGGCAGGGCCTCTATTACCTGGGCCGGCGCTGGGCGGAGGTCTCGGCCGGCGACTTCATCTGGATGGGCCCCTACGTGCCGCAGTCGTTCTTCGCAACCAGCTCGACGCCTTCTCGCTACCTCTACTACAAGGACGTCCATCGCGACGTGGAGCTGTAATGAAGCGCCGTCTCGGCCTCGAGAGCCGCCGCGATGGATGACTCGGTGTGGCTGGACGCCGCCGTCCGCTCCCGTGCCGCGCGGCGCGCGCTGGAGCTCGCGACCCGGGCGCTCGCCCGGCCGCTCTCGCCGTTTTCTGAGCTGCCGGCTCGCCTGGTGCTCGTGGACGTCGAAGGACAACGCCTGTTCCTGCTGCGCGGAGATCAGGTCGTCGCCGACTACCCGGTGTCCACGGCAGCCGCCGGTATCGGTGGCACGCACGGATCGCTGCGCACGCCGCCGGGGTGGCACCGGATCCACGAGCGCATCGGCGCCGGACAACCGCTCGGCGCGGTGTTCCAGAGTCGCGAGCCGACGGGAACGGTGTGGCACGGAGAGCCGTGGGAAGAGGATCTGATTCTCACGCGTGTGTTGACGCTCGAGGGGCTCGAGCCCGGCGTCAATCAGGGTGAGGGCGTCGACTCGTTGGCGCGCTACATCTATATCCACGGCACCAATCACGAGCGCTCGCTCGGCCATCCCGCCTCGCATGGGTGCGTGCGGGTTTCCAACGCTCACATGGCCGAGCTGTTCGAGCAGGTCGCGGCCGGAGACCCGGTCGCGATCGTCAGCGACGAGCGGGTGGACGTGGTTCCGGATCCGCACGGTCCCGGGCGCTTCCACTATGCGGGGCTCGCCGGTAGCGGCATGAGTGCGCTCGCCCAGTTCCAGGTCATGACCGGCGGCCGCGCGAGCGGCAGCGACCGCGCCTTCGATCGCGGCGAGCGGGCCGAGGCGCGGACGCAGCTCGAGCGGCTCGGTATCACCGTTCGGCCTCAGGACGGCAGCGGCGTGGAGGGCGACTGCGCGGCACTCGTCGCCTCGACGGCGGTCGAGGCGGAGGTGCCGGACGTCGCGGGCGCGCGGGCGCGCGGCGTGCCGATCGTCCATCGCTCCGATCTGCTGGCTCGGTTCGTCGACGAGCACCGGACGATCGCGATCGCGGGCACCAGCGGCAAGTCAACGACGGTCGCGATGGCGTTCGAGATCCTGCGGGGAGCCGGGCGCGAGCCATCCGTGATCACCGGCGGCGATCTGGTCGCTTTGCAGCAACAGGGGTTGTGGGGCAACGCCTGGGCCGGAACGTCCGAACTGCTCGTGGTCGAGGCCGACGAGAGCGACGGCTCGCTGGTCAAGTACCGGCCGGCGGTCGGCGTCGTCCTCAATCTCCAGCGCGATCACCGCGAGATGCACGAGGTCGCCGAGATGTTCGCGATCTTCCGCTCCCGCACGCAGGAACGCCTCGTGGTTGGGGAGGCCGACAACCTGAGATCGCTGGCCGATGGCGCGCTCGTGTTCGGGTTCGGACCCGAGGCCGAGATCCGCGCGACCGAGGTCGAGCTCGATCCGGACGGCTGCCGGTTCCGGGTCGATGGCGTCGACTTCAGGCTGCCGGTGCCCGGGATTCACAACGTCGAGAACGCGCTCGGGGCAATCGCGGCCTGCAGGGCAATCGACGTGCCGCTCGCCGCGATGGTCGAGCCGCTCGCGCGCATTCAGGGCGTGAGCCGGCGCTTCCAGGTGATCGGGAAGGCGCGCGACGTCGAGGTGGTGGACGACTTCGCTCACAATCCCGCCAAACTGCGCGCCGCGATCACCACCGCGCAGCGTCGCGCGCGCCGCGTGCTCGCGGTCTATCAGCCGCACGGCTATGGCCCCACGCGCTTTCTGCGAGCCGATTTCGTCGAGACCTTCGCAGAGGCCCTGCGACCCGAAGACCGGTTGTGGCTGCTGGAGATTTTCTACGCGGGCGGCACCGCACAGCGGGACTTCTCGGCCGCCGACATCATCGCCGAGATCGCGGCCCGCGGAACTCGTGCGGAATTCGCGCCAGATCGTTCGGGATTGGTGGAACGCATCGCTGGCGAAGCGCGACCCGGCGACCTAGTGCTGGTGATGGGGGCGCGGGACCCTTCGCTCACCGGCCTCG
>DASQFU010000237.1:0-11911 GCA_035632955.1 Candidatus Limnocylindria bacterium | reverse complement strand
GGCACGAGCGGGTCGTTCCCTCGCGGCTCGGGCGGCGAAAGTCTAGCGCAGGACCCGGGGTTTCTGCACGACGTGTTCGCGGGGTCATGCCGCACGGGCGCCCGCGTCGCCGAGCGTCCTCCGTCACGCGGGGACGCGTGCGGAGAAGACCGCGATCAGCGCTCGGCAGAAATCGGGCAGGTCAGCCGGCGTTCGGCTCGAGACCAGATTTCCGTCCACGACCACGCTCTGGTCCACGAACGTCGCCCCTGCGTTCTCCAGGTCGTCACGAATCGCCGAGACCCCGGTAACCCTGCGGCCACGCAGGATTCTGGCGCTGATCGGCACCCAGCCGGCGTGACAGATCATTCCGATCGGTTTCGCTGCGCGGTCGAACTCCTTCACCAGATCCAGAACCACGGGGAGGCGCCGGAGCTTGTCGGGCGCCCATCCGCCCGGAATGACGAGGCCGTGGAAGTCCGCGGCCCGCACCTCACTCAGCTCGCGGTCTGGAGTGCAGGGGTAGCCGTGCTTGCCCGCATAGCGAATGCGCTCGGGTCCGGCGACGATCACCTGCATGCCTTCCTCCTCGAGCCGGATCTTCGGATACCAGAGCTCCAGGTCCTCGTAGCCGTGCTCGACTAGCACGAGCACTCGGCGAACGTCATTCGGCGGCATGCCAAGCCTCCTCAGGTTTCAGGTCGGCCGGAACTGTGAGCGGAGGCATGCGCGCCGTCAACCACGAATCCTGATTCCCGTCGCGTTGCGTGACCTCGGGCCGGTCCCCATACTGCCGCGCCATGCGCCCGGCGCTCGCGACCCGCATGTTGCTCGGCCTGATCGCCGGTCTGGTCGCCGGAGTGGCCGCGCACCACTTGTGGGGCGACGCTCCTGCGCTCGAGCGCGTCGTGCGAAACGTCACGGAGCCGGCGGGGAAGATCTTCCTGCGCCTGCTGTTCATGCTGGTCGTGCCGCTGATCGTTTCGGCGCTGGCACTCGGCGTCTCGGGTCTCGGCGATCTTCGACGGCTGGGCCGGATCGGGCTGAAGACCCTCCTCTATACCATTGTCGTCTCCAGCATCGCCGTGCTGATCGGCATTGGGCTCGTCAACCTGTTCAAGCCCGGCCAGGGGCTCGATCCCGACCTCGCGCAGCGCCTGCCGAGGGGCGTGCCGATTCCCGCAGCGCCGGCGGCCGGCACGACCGGCGTCGACTTCCTGGTCGGGCTGATCCCCAACAACCCGATCCGAGCCATGGCCGACGGCGACATGCTGGCGGTCATGGTGTTCGCGTTGTTTCTCGGCATCGGGCTCGCGATCACCCGCTCCGAGGCGGCTCGCCGGCTCGAAGAAGCACTCCAAGGCTTGTACGACGTCGTCATGCGCTTGCTGGGGCTGGTGCTCGAAGCAGCGCCGATCGGCGTCGCGTGTCTGCTCTTCAGCCTGACTGCACGGCTCGGCGTCGGCGTTCTGGCACAGCTCGGCGCCTACGTTCTAGTCGTGCTCCTGGGTCTCGCGATCCACCAGTTCGTCGTCTACTCGATCGTGGTCGGCTGGCTCGGGGGCATGAGTCCTGTGCGTTTCTTCCGCGGCATCCGCACGGCGATGCTGACCGCGTTCTCCACCGCGTCGAGCAACGCCACCTTGCCGACGTCGCTGATGGTCGCCGAGCGCCAGCTCGCCCTGCCTCCGCACGTCAGCCGCTTCGTCCTCACGCTCGGCTCGACCGCCAATCAGAACGGCACCGCGTTGTTCGAAGGCGTGACCGTCCTGTTCCTGGCCCAGTTCTACGGCATCGACCTGAGCTTGAGCCAGCAGCTCATGGTCGTGACGATCTGTATTCTCGGCGGCGTCGGCACCGCCGGAGTGCCGGCCGGATCGATCCCGGTCGTCGTCATGATCCTCGGCATGGTCGGGATCCCGGCCGAGGGCATCGGGATGATCCTCGGCGTGGACCGCTTCCTCGACATGTGCCGGACGACGCTCAACGTCACCGGCGATCTGGCGGCCGCGGTCGTCGTGGCGCGAGGCGAGCCCGACGCCTGATCAACGGGCCACGGTGACTCGCTGGCTCTCGCGGATGCCGGGACCGCTCAAGCGCAGGAAGTAGATCCCCGACCCCACCGGTCCACCCGTGCCTCGACCGTCCCACCGTCCGGCATAGGAACCCGCCGCGAGATGGTCGTCGACGATCGTGGCGACCCTGCGGCCGCGCGCATCGAACACCACGAGGCGCGTCCGTCCCGATTCGCCGAGCGCGAAGCGGAAGCGCACGCCGGCCGCCGTCGGGTTCGGCGCCGGATGGGCCGTGAAGCCGATCTGTGCGACCGCGCTCGGGAGCGGCGTCACGCCGGTCGTGCTCTGCACGACCACCGCGCCCTTCATGTTGAAGCCCTCGTGCGGACCGCAGAAGAACGGAAACGTTCCGGCGTTCGTGAAGACGAACTCGAAGCTGGGACTCAAGTCGGACAGGTCGGCGTTGAACAGCTGGCCGGCGTTGGGATCGACCGAGCCCGTGCCGTTCGTGACGGTGTGGAAGCCGTCGACCCACGTCCAAAGAACGCTCTCGCCAGCATCGATCACGACCGTGTCCACCGGGGTCGCGCCCGACCCATCGGCGTCGAATGTGAACCCACTCGCCGTGAACGTGGCGGCGGGCGTTCCCTCCGGCCGAACCGGAGAGCCGCGGCGCGGATGCGTGGCCATCCAGTCGATGACTTGCTGCCGCATCTGCTCGTCGGTCATTGGGTGATCGTGGCCTGCGTGCGGACCGCTGCCCGTGCGCTCGGCGCGCGCCGGCTCCACGGTCAGCCGGTTGGCGGTCACAGCGAGCAACGACGCGACCGCGACCGCGGCCGCCAGCACGAGACTTCCGCGGCGTCCGAAACGGGAGCCCATCACGCTACCTCCGAGATCTGGATGTTTCACCGTGTTTGCGCGCGGCCGCGAGCCCATAGAGTCTAGAGCGCGGCGCGGAGCGTTTCCACATCTCAGGTCGCGCAACGCGGCCTCGCGCTGTTTGATGACGCTCCACTGCCGAAGTGTACAGCGACATCAAACTCGACCGGCCGCGGTTGGACGGTCGTCTTTCCCGCCCGCATACTCGGCGGCGATGCGCCACCCGGCCCCCGAACGCTCCGAGCACCGCCGATCCGACCCCACGCCACGGAACACAGCCAATACAGGTCTCGCGGGAGACGCACCGCGGAGCGCCCTGGGGGCGGGAGCGCGCGTGGCGCTGGCGGCGTTCGGGGTTTCCGGAGCGCTCGGGCTGGTCGACGAGATCATCTGGATCCGGAAGGCGAGCCTGGTGTTCGGGGCCACGACCCTAGCCGTGAGCACGGTGGTGGCGGCGTTCTTCCTGGGCCTCGCCCTCGGCAGTGCGGCGTTCGGGCGCTGGTCCGCGCGAATCCATCGACCGCTGCGGGCGTATGCGTGGCTCGAAGCCGGTGTCGGCGTCCTGGCCCTCGCGAGCCCCTTCGCGTTCACGCTCGCCGAACGCGTCTACGGCTCGTTCTACCCCACGCTGCTCGAGCGGCCTGCGCTCCTCACGCTCGTGCGCTTCGTCGTGGTCGCGCTGATCGTCCTTCCGCCCGCCTTTCTAATGGGCGGCACACTGCCGCTGTTCTGTCAGCGGTTCGCGCGCCGGAGCGAGTCGATCGGATGGACCGTCGGCATGCTCTACGGTTGGAACACATTCGGCGCCGCCGTGGGATGCGTGCTGTGCGGCTTCGTCCTGATTCCGGCCGTCGGTCTCGATCACACCCTGCGGCTCGGCGGGATTCTGAATCTCATCCTGGCGGCGGTGGTCTTCCTGGTAAGCGCAGGCCCAAGCGAAACGATTCCGGCTCCGGCCTCGATTCCGGATCCCCTTCCATCGTCCCGAGATCGCGAACCAC
Source organism: Candidatus Limnocylindria bacterium (assembly GCA_035632955.1). GTDB lineage: Bacteria > Eisenbacteria > RBG-16-71-46 > RBG-16-71-46 > RBG-16-71-46 > DASQFU01. Next base: position 8,034 of record DASQFU010000237.1, on the reverse strand, counting down.
TTTCCCGCGGGGCGATCGTGGTCGGCACGTTGTTCTTTGCCACCGGATTCGTCGCGCTCGGCAACGAAGTGCTGTGGACGCGGTTCCTCTCGCTGCTCTTCCACAACACGGTCCATACCTACACGCTGACGCTCGGCTTGATTCTCACCGGCATCGTGCTCGGCAGCGTGCTCGCCGCGACGGTCGCAGATCGCATCCGCCGGCGCGCCGCCCTGTTCGGCGGCGCCCAGATCCTCGGCGCGCTCGTGGTGCTCGGGCTCGCGCTGATGCCGGCCCGCGCGTGGCGCGCGCTGGCCCCGACCTCCGGCGGGCCGGAATCGCTCGGCGTGCTCGCGCTCCTGCTGCTGATTCCGGCCACCCTTTCGGGCGCGTTGCTGCCGATTGCGGTGCGCATGGTCGCCGATCGCCCGGGACAGGTGGGTGGCGCCGCCGGCGCGCTGGCGGCGCTCAACACCTTGGGCGGCATCGCCGGCAGTCTGCTGATCGGCTTCGCCGTTTTGCCCGCGCTCGGGATCCAGTGGGCATTCGTGTTGATCACGGGTCTCGGCCTCCTCGCGGGGATCGCGGCGATCGGCCTGGAGCCGGGAGCGCGCAGGATGCGCGCGGCGCTCGCGATCGTGAGCGTCGTGGCATGGCTCGTGATTCCGTTCGCAAGCCGCACGCGACTCCCGGCCGACCTGCTCGCGCCCGCCGAAACCCTCGTGGACTATCGCGAGGGGCGCGCGTCACACGTTGCGGTCGTGCGCAAGGACGACGCGCTGGCGCTCGAGATCGATCGCTGGTGGCAGGGCGAGAATCGCAAGACCCACCAGATCCTGGCCGCGCACGTGCCGATGCTGATGCACGAACGACCGCGCCGCGTGCTCGTCGTCGGGATCGGCACCGGCCTCACCGCGTCGCGTTTCCTGATGTACGATCTCGAGCGACTCGACTGCGTCGACGTCGAGGGAGCGCTGCTCGATCTGGTGCCGCGGCATTTCGACTCCGCGTGGCTCCGGGATTCGCGCACGCGCTGCTGGATCGAGGACGGGCGCAACTATCTCGCACATGCCGACGCTCGCTACGATCTGATCTCGGTCGAGGTCGGCCAGATCGTGCGGCCCGGATTGGCGTCGTTCTACACCGTCGACTTCTACCGGCAAGCTCGGGAACGACTCGCTCCGGGCGGGCTGCTGAGCCAGTTCGTGCCGATCGCGCCGCTGCGCGCGGCCGAGTTTCATACCATCGTCCGCAGTTTCCTCGATGTGTTCCCGAGCAGCGTGCTCTGGTACAACACCTCCGAGCTGTTGCTCGTGGGCCGGCGGGAAGGGCCGATTCGGATCGTCCCGGCCGGCCTCGCGCGGATCACGAACCAGCCATCGATCCGCAGCGACCTCGCGTACTCGCATTGGGGCGGACCGCGCTACGCGCTCCACGTGCTGGAGAATCTGCTCGGCGGGTTTCTGCTCGGGCCGGCCGACTTGGCGCGGGTGGCCGGCGGCGGGGAACTCGCGCGCGACGAGAAGCCCGAGCTGGAATATGCGCTCGCTGGCCGCGAAGCGCTGGACGAGACCGCGATCGTGCGCGAGATCGAGAACACGCTCACGCCGATCGGCGAGATCCTGCCGATCCCGCCGGCGCCGGCGGAGCGCGATTCGATCGCGGCCGTCGCACGCGCCAACCTGCGCGCCATGGAGGCCGAGGTCCTGTTACGCAACGCGCGCGCGCTGCAGGACGTGGGTCAGGGCGCGCGGGCGCTCGCGAGCCTCGAGCAAGCCGTGGCGCGGGCGCCGGGGCACGTCGCCGCCCGCCGCCGGCTCGGCGAAGCGCTGCGCGAGGCTGGCCGGCCCGACGAAGCCTGGCATTGGCTCGCCGGCGCCCTGACGCTCGACTCGACCGACGCGCATACCCATCTCGCGGCCGCCTATCTGCTGCACGGGCTCGGCCGCATCGATCAGGCGGTGCCGCACTATCGCACCGCCCTGCGATTCGAGCCCGAACGATCGGAAGCCCACAACAATCTCGGATCGGCGCTCGCGCAACGCGGCGACCTCGAGAGCGCGCGCGCCCAGTTCGCCGAGGCCGTGCGACTAGACCCGCGTTACGCCGAGGCGCACCACAATCTCGCGAATGCGCTGGCGGCGCTTCGCCGCGACGACGAAGCGGTGGACGCCTACCGGCGCGCGCTGCAACTTCGGCCCAAGGACTCGAGCGTCCATTTCCACGCCGGTTTGCTGCACGAGCGCCGCGGGGAGATCGACGTTGCCGCGGCGCACTACCGCGCGGCAATCGCGAGAGAGCCTTGGATTCCGGCTGCGCGCGAAGCGCTCGAGCGCGTCCAGTCGCGATCCCGCCGCTGACGTCGGAGGCACAAATAATCGGGGCCCGGCGAGCGCCGAGCCCCGATCGCGAGCGAAGACCGCTTTAACGGTACAGCGCTTTGATGCGACCCCAGGTCTGGGCAAGCGTCGCGGTCGGCACCTGGTTGGCCTGACCACGGATCTCACCGCCGGGGAACGCCGTGCTATGGATGTTGAGATAGATGTTGCCGCCGAGGAACGCGGTTTCGATCGCGTCGCTGACGGCCTGCGATCCAACCTTGATGAATCCGACGCCGAGACCAACGACCACAGGTCCGTTGACGCCGACAGGTGCATTGTGGAAATGGGCGGCGGTTTCGTTCTGAACGTTGTGAGTGATGCTCCAGGACAGCACGTTGGTGTCGGTATCAAGCGTCACCTCGCCCACTCCCGTCGCCGTCGAGCCGGTTGGCGGAACCTCTTCGCCCTGATCGGCGTGCGAGTGGAAGGTAATGATGGCCGCGTTGCTGGTCACGGGGCCAGCCGCGATCAGAGCAGCCAAGACGAAGGTGATTGCGTAACGCATGCGCATGGGGTTCCTCCTCTTGGACTCGCATGCCCGACCCTAGGAGCGGTCGGGTGTCTCGGGCGGCCGCGGCGGATCGCCGCTTCTGAAGCGACCCGAGTGTGCGCCTCTCTCCGCAGGGCTGTCAACGGGATGCGCCTACCGAGTCCCCGGCCGTGTTCACTGTCACTGAACCTCGCGCCGGCCGTCGAACCCGGCAACCCTACGATGAGCTCCCGTAGCGGGCCATCGCCAGATCCACCAGCTCGCCGATCAGCTCGACGTGCGAGCGTCCGGATTCCTTGGCGGCCATCACGAACTCGGCGGTCGGCAGAAGATGGGGATTCGGGTTGACCTCGAGGACGTGCACCGTGCCATCGGCGGCGAGGCGGAAGTCGATGCGGCCGTAGTCACGGAGCTGGAGCGCCTGGAATGCCTGAACGGCCGTCTCCTGCAGCTTCGTCACCGTCGCCTCGTCGAGGTCGTCGGGAATGAACGGCTTCGTGCGCTGGTATGCCTCGGTGTCCTCTTCCCACTTCACCTCCGCACCCGCGATCTTCGGCGTTCCCTCGGGAAGCTGCGATAGATCCAGCTCGACGACCGGCAGCGCTTCGGGATCGCCGTTCCCGAGCACCCCGACGTAGAGCTCCCGGCCCTCGATGAACTCTTCGATCAACGCCGGACTGTCGAACTGGGCGTGGATGTAGTCGATCCGCTCCATCAGCTCCTTGATCGAACCGCATACCGCTCCGAAATGGATGCCGATCGAACCGTCCTCGCGCGCCGGCTTCACGATCACCGGGAACTCGATGTCGTGCGAGTGCTCGATGCGCCCGCGGTAGACGGTCGTGAAGTACGGCGTGTGGATGCCGTGGAAGGTGAAGATCTTCTTCGCCAGCGCCTTGTCCTGGGCGAGGAACAGCCCGCTCGAACCCGCGCCGGTGAACTTGCGGCCGAGCAGCTCGAGGACCGCAGCGACGTTCGTGTCCTTCCGATCGTCGCCGCCGAACGACTCGACCAGGTTGAAGATCAGATCGGATTCGGTGCCGGCCAGCTCGATCAGGCTCTCGGGCGTGCCGTCGAGTCGCAGATAGACGGGGTTGTGGCCGGCCTTCTTCAGCGTCTCGTAGATTTCCTGGATGTCGTCGTCCGGGGGCTTCTTCCTGGGTCGAGCCCCTTCGGTTTGCTCCTCGTCTTCATCCCACCAGAAATCGTAGAGCACGCCAATGCGAAGCTTTGCCATGGCGATCCTCGCCGTTCGTTGGTGCGACCCGGATCCTTGGGACCGGCATCAGCTCTGCACGAACTTCCCTCGTGCCAGGTAATTCATGGCCATCGTCGTACCATAGGCCGTGAGCTCAACGAGGTAGGCGGGCTCGCGGCCGGTTTCGGCGTGCAAGCCCAGCTCCCGGCACGTGCGCGCGATCCGCTCGACGAGCGCACGCACGACCGGGCGCTTGACCCCCGTCCAGTAAGTGATCTTGTCGGTCAGCGCCAGCCGGTTTTCTTCCACCAGCTCCCAGGCCGGTCGGATCCCTTTCCGGCGGCGGCCACGCGGCACGAACATGTCTGCCAGGTCGGTCTCGAGCGCCACATTGACCGCGGCGCCATTCCTTTGGATCAGTCGCCGATAGAATTGCTCCACGGTCACCTTCATGTCCTCGACCGTGATGTCGAAGTCTCCGGTCGAGACCACCGGATCCTGATCGCGGACCCGGCGTGCGACCCGGTCAACATAGCGCAGTTTCCGGATCGCTGGCCATGCTTTGTATTTGCGCCGCCAGTTCGAGCCCGGCGTCAGCCACACGGCGAACGTTTCCGCGAAATCTTCGTCGGGATGTTTCTGCGCGTACCAGCCGGCGATGTGGCGCACGTACTTGCGGCTGAACGGCACCGGTCGATAGTGGTCTCGATAGCGCCGGTTGTAGGGACCGAACAGCTTGCGCCATTCGGGCGTCGCGAACAGCCGGTACGCATAGTTGAATGCGTGCCCCGCCTCGTGGCGGAGATACATCATGATCTCGCGCTCGTCCTCGAGATCGTTCATCTGCCGCTCGAGACGCTGAAGCATGGGATCGGCGAGATAGAAAGGAATGCCGATCACGGGCTGGCCGTCGGGGCAACCCCATTCGTCCGTGAGATAGCAGACCGGATGGAATCGGCGCAGCCGCTTGCGATCGAGCTCGCGATAGAGCTGGTGCACGAACCGTTCGACCGCCGACCCCTCGAGCCGTAGACCGAGCTGGCTGATGCGCTTGCCCAGCAACTCTTTGACGTCGGGCGGGGTCTTCTCGAAATCGGACACGGGCGGCGATGCTACCGTCCACCGCCGGGAGTGACAACCCGAGCCGCCGCCGTTCGGGCTGATCCCGGCCCGCGCCCGTAAAGCCCACGTCAAATGGCTCCACCGACCCCGCTGGCCGCGCCCGCAAGCGCATCCAAGCGCGAAGTCGTCATTCTCGGAGGTCGCGGAGGCTGCTAAGCTCCGCGACCATTCCCCATTCTCATTCCCCGATGCGCGGCGAGGATGCCGGGCCGGCGGAACGAAAGGAGCCTCATGAAGCACTCCCATTGGACGATGAGCGTCGCGGCGCTCGCCCTGGTTGCGATCGTTCCTGCGGCGTGGGCCGCCGATACCTACCGGCTGGACCCCGCCCACACGCAGGTCGGTTTCTCGATCCGCCACATCTTCAGCAAGGTCCCCGGCCGCTTCAACGAGTTCAGCGGCGCGATTCATCTGGACGAGAAGAACCTGGCGACTTCCTCGGTGCAAGCGACCATCAACGCGGCCAGCATCTCGACGAATCACGACAAGCGCGATGGCCACCTGCGCAGCGCCGACTTCTTCGATGTCGAGAAGCATCCGTCGCTCACCTTCAAGAGCACCAAGGTGACGCCGGGACCGGACAAGGCCTTCAAGGTCGACGGTGACCTGACGATCCGCGGTGTGACGAAGCCGGTCACGCTGGACGTCGTCAATCTCGGCTCGGGCACCGTGATGGTGGAAGGCAACGCGATCGGCGGGCGCGCCGGGTACGATGTCTCGACGACCATCAATCGGAAGGACTTCGGCATCGTCTGGAACAAGTCACTGGATCAGGGCGGGACGCTGCTCGGCGACGAGGTAACGATTCAGATCCAGGTCGAGGCGGTCAAGGAAACGCCCGAGACCGCGAAGCCTGCAGCGGCCGGGACCCCGTCCAAGGGCGCAGCGACCCCGGCGACCAAGGACAAGAAGTAGCCGCGTTCCACTCCCGGCGCGTCGCGCCCGGACACGAATTCCGTGGAGCACGATGCACGTGCGGCCCCCGTTTACGATCGGGGGCCGCGAGGTTTTCGCGCGGAACTGCGGCGCTAGCGTCCGCCGCTTGCCGCCGAGCTCGAATCGGCCGCGGCCGGAGGATGAGCGGCTTCGTAGGCGTCGATCTGGGCCTTGAGATCCTTCGCTTCGTCGGCGGCGTTGTACTTCTCCAGCAGCACGAGCTGCTGGCGCGCCTTGACGGGATCGCCCCGGTCCAACCAAGCCTCCCCGAGGTATTCGCGCGCGGGCGCGTAGTCCGGCTTCAGCTCGAGACATTTCTCGTAGGCCGCGAACGCCTTCTCGTAGTTGCCGAGCTTGCGCGCCGAATATCCGACCAGGTTCCACGCCTCGTGATACTTCGCATCCAGCGCCACGGCGCGCTCGCCACGCTCGAGCGCTCGCTTGAGCTTCTTCTCGGCGTTCTTCGTCTTGCCGGCCGCGAGATCCTGCTTCGCCTTGGCGACCTCTTCATAAGCGAGCGCGTAGATCTGCTCCGCTTCCTGCCGCGGAGTCTGAGCCTGCGCGTTAGCGCCGCTCGCCGGCGGGCTGGTGGGCGGAGGCGGATCGGAACGCGATCCGCCGCTGAAGGAGGCGAACGCGGGAGCAGCGCAAACGGCGATCGACACGAACATCCACGGCAGGACTCGTACTCGCATGAGGGGTCACCTCGAAGAAGTTCGACTTCGTCTCGGGTTCGATCAGCGTCCCTATTCTCGCCCTCTCCCACCGGGACTACCAGTGAACTTGAGATGAGCGGCGGAGCGTTCGGTTCCGCATTCTTCCGCCTGGCCCGGCATCCGGCCTCGGACGAAGGCCGAGGAATCAGGGCAACCGCTTGCCGTCGAGCCCATTGTCGAGCCTCGTGATAGATTTCGCCCTCCCATGAACGATGCCATCCGTCCGGCGCCAGCCGCGCCCTTGGACCGCACGAAGTTCTCGACCATCGCCCACACCGAACACCGTTTGCTGAGCCCGATCGATCCTGGCCGGCTGGATCGGCTGTTCGCCTTGCTCGAGCTCGGCCCGAATGACCTGGCGCTGGACGTCGGCTGCGGCAAGGCCGAGATGCTGATCCGCCTGATCGAACGATTCGGAGTCCGGGCCGTCGGCGTCGACCTCAACACCACGTTCCTCGGTGAGGCGAGAATCGAGGCCGAAGCGCGCGGCGTCGCCGATCGGCTCGTGCTCCACCCAGCGCGCTTCGACGACGTTCCGCTCCCCACCGGCCACTTCGCGCTCGCGATCGCGTCCGGAGCCGGCGCCGCCTTCGGCGGATACCGGGAGACGCTGCGCGCGCTCGGGAAGCTCGTGCGGCCGGGCGGCCTCTTGGTGATCGGCGAAGGGCATTGGAAACGCGAGCCAGACCCCGACTACCTGGCCGTGCTCGGAGGCACGCGCGACGAGAGTGAGGACTTGCACGGGAACGTCGCGGCGGCGGAAGCCGAGGGGCTGATCCCGCTCTACGTCTGCGTCAGCAGCGATCAGGATTGGGATCACTACGAGGGTTTGTACGCGCGAGCGATCGAGCGCTACGCCGCCGCACATCCCGAGGATCCGGATCGCGATCGGATGCTCGAGCGCATCCGGAACTGGCGCGACGCCTACTTTCGCTGGGGACGAGACACGCTCGGCTTCGCGCTCTATCTCTTGCGCAAGCCTTAGCTCCGCATGCCGTCGCCCACGCTCCAGGCGCCAGGGGGCAATGCTATCGATCGGCCGACAGCCAATTTGCGATTTTGCTCCGGCCCGCCACTCAAGCGGTGCTCAAGCCCGATCGTGCACGCTCCCTCCCGACGTTCGATCCGGGGAGAGGGCCGCGGAGCCCGCCAGGAGAGCCAGGCATGATGAGCGACGGAAGCTTCGGGCCGCCCGAAGAGCAATGGAACGCG
>DASQFU010000236.1:0-31216 GCA_035632955.1 Candidatus Limnocylindria bacterium | reverse complement strand
GGAATGCATCAATGGATGAGGCAACTGGCCGGGAGAATGCCAATGAAGCTCTCGCTCGTGATCTGCACGCGCAACCGAGCGCCGCAACTCAACGACGCGCTCCAGAGCCTGCTGAAGCTCGACGAGCCGAAGGACTGGGAGCTGGTCATCGTCGATAACGGCTCGACCGACGACACGGCCGGAGTGATCGAGCGGTTTCGGTCGCGCTTCCCCCACGACCTGATCGCCATCTTCGAGCCCGATCCGGGTCTCGCGATTGCGCGCAATCGGGGTTGGTTGTGCGCCGGCGGTGACGTCATCGCGTTTTCGGACGACGACTGCTACCCGGCGGAAGATCTGCTCGCCAACATCGGGCGCTGCTTCGAGGAAGATCCGAGATTGGGATTCGTCGGCGGACGCATCCTGCTTCACGACCCGACCGACTACCCGGTAACGCTACAGCGGGGCGAGCACCGGGAGGACATCTCGCGCGGGCAGTTCATTCCCACAGGCACGATTCAGGGAGCGAACCTCGCATGCCGCCGCGCGGCTCTGGAGTCGGTGGGTGGCTTCGACGAGCGACTGGGCGTCAGATGGAGCTTCCCGTCCGAGGACATCGATGTCGTCGCCCGCATGTCCGCGCAGGGATGGCGTGGGGCGTTCGATCCCCGCCTGCGTGTCTACCACCATCACCGGCGCAAGAGCAGCAAAGAGGCCGTCCCGATCCTGAAGCGCTACGATCGCGGCCGCGGCGCCTACTACGCCAAGTGCCTCGCGAACCCTCTGCTTCGCCGCGTGTGTCTCGGCTATTGGCTCGGCAGCGTGGGAGATCAGTCCTGGCGACGAACCGTCCGCGAGCTCGCAGGCTGCATGGAGTACGGCGCGCGCGCCGTCGCGGCCTGGGTGCGCTCACCCGAGGTGAGACCGATCCCGGCGCCTTTAACGGCGCTTGAGGAGACCGAACCCGAGCGCCGCCATGCCTGAGATCAGCACCAGCGCACCGGCGTAGGCGAGGTTGATGACGCCGTTCGGCTCGGTCGCGTCGGGAGTCAGCACGGAGAAGAAAAACGCGACCGGCAGGAGGATGGCCGCGCTCGGAAACGAGCTGCGAACCCATTGCTTGAGTCGCGGCGACAGATCGGCTTCGTCCACGTAGCGGAGCGCAATCAGAGACAGCACGAGCAGGACGCCGGCGTGCGCGTGGCCCGCTCGCCACAGATCCTGACGCAGCGGGTTCTGCATGTAGCGAGGATCGCGGATCAGCAGCGTCAGGACGCTGACGCCTCCGATCACGACCGTCGGCATCACCACCAGCAGAATCCCTGCCAGCCTGCGCGATTCCGGGCTCATGTCGCCCTCCTTCCTAGTGCTCGACGAGTGCCGCGACCGATAAGGACGCACTTTCGGTGCAGCCTGGCCTGGACGCGCAACAGAATCCTCCTGGCAGGCGCGCGCCCGCCTTTGTGGTGGTAGATTCCCCGGCCATGCGACCGGCACGCGTCGACGATTTCCGGCTCCCGGACTTGCGCTTCGTGCCGGTCGACTCGCTCGTTCCCCACGAGCGCCATGACGTCCAGCGCATGGGCCCGCTGGTCGAGCGATTCCGCGAGCAGGAAGTGCTCAAGAATCCGCCGATCGTCACGCCGCTCGCGAACGGCGACTCGGCTGACGCCCGCTACATGGTGCTGGACGGGGCCAACCGCTCAACCGCCGCCCGCGCAGCCGGCTTTCCGCACATCGTCGTGCAGATCGTGCGCTACGAGGAGCCGTGGGTTCAGCTCTCGACCTGGCACCATGCCCTGAGCGCAATGTCCGGGATGGCGCTCGAGACGACCTGCCGGACGATCCCAGGTCTCGAGTGCCGGCGCGAGCCCCTTCTCCACGCGCGCGCCGAGCTGGCGCGGCGGGAGGCGCTGGCATATGCCGTTCATCCCGGGGGCGGCGTGCTTTCGTTCCGCGGCGGCCGATCACTGGAGGAGCGCAACCATCTGTTGAACGCGATCGTGGACACCTATCGCGACCGCCGCCGCTTCTACCGCATGTCCACCGAGTCGCTCGAGGTCGCATGCGAGCGGCACCCCGATGTCACGGCCCTGGTCGTGTTCCCCCACTTCGCTCCCGCCGAAGTGCTGGAGCTCGCGACCAGCGGCGAGAAGCTGCCCGCCGGGATCACGCGGCATCTGATCCGGTGGCGGGCCCTGCGCGTCAACGTGCCGCTCGAGAAGCTCGCGCAGGCGAATCCAGCCCTCGACGAGAAGAACCGGTGGCTCCAGCAGTGGCTGGAAGAGCGGTTTCACCAGCGCCAGGTGCGGTTCTACGAAGAGCCGACGGTGTTGTTCGACGAGTGACGAGGCGCATCACTCATTCAGGGGAGGTCGAGATGAACGGAAGCGGATTGGCAGGCGTGACCCACGCACTTCTGCGCATCGCCGCGGGTTTGTTCTTCCTGCTTCACGGCGGCCAGAAGTTGCTGGGTTGGTTCCGGGCCGAAGATGCTCCGGCCGGGGACTTGCCACCGATGATGATGATCGCCGGGATTCTCGAGCTGTTCGGCGGACTCGCCATCCTGCTCGGACTCTTCACCCGGCCGATCGCCTTCCTGCTCTCCGGCGAGATGGCGGTCGCCTACTTCATGACCCACGTCCCGAACGGAGGGATCTGGCCGATCCAGAATCGCGGCGAGGCGGCGGCGCTGTTCTGCTTCATCTTCTTCTTCCTGTTCGGAAACGGCGCCGGCCCCTGGAGCCTGGATCAGATGATGCGGCGGAAACGCACGGTCTAGACGTCGTGCCCACCACGGCAAGCGGCGGGCGGCTCACCCGCGCATGAGGGCCGTCGTTTTCGACCGCTTCGGCGGCCCCGAGGTGCTGGAGGCGCGGGAAGTCCCCGAGCCCGCGATCCAGCCCGACGAGGTGCTGCTCGAGGTCAAAGCGGTCGGCATCAATCACCTCGATCTATGGGTGCGGGCGGGACTGCCGGGACTCGAGCCCGAGATGCCACACATCCTCGGGAGTGACATCGTCGGCGTCGCCGCCCAAGTTGGCAGCGCGGTGAACGACGTGCGAGTCGGGGACAAGATCCTCGTGCTCCCCACACTCTCGTGCGGGAAGTGCCCGCAATGCCTCGCCGGCGACGACAATCTGTGCCGCTACTACGATCTCATCGGACGCCGTCGCAACGGTGGCTACGCCGAGAGAGTCGCCGTCCCCGGCGTCAACTGCCTACCCTATCCCGAGAACCTGCGCTGGGAGGATGCGGCGACGATCCCGGTCACGTTCATGACCGCCTGGCACATGCTGGTCGGTCGCGCGAACCTGCAACCGGGCGAGGATTGCCTCGTGATCGGCGCCGGTAGCGGGGTCGGCAGCGTGGCCATGCAGGTGGCGAAGCTGCTCGGGGCGCGGGTGATCGCGACCGCGGGCAGCGACGCGAAGCTCGAGCGCGCCAAGACGCTCGGCGCCGACGAGGTCGTGAACCACGCCACGCAGGACGTGGCGACCGAAGCGCGCCGGCTGACGGGGAACAGGGGTGTGGACGTCGTGGTCGAACACGTCGGCGGCCGCATCTTCGAGGCCGGCGTCGCCGCACTCGCCCGCAACGGCCGGCTCGTGACCTGCGGCGCCACCATCGGTCACGCCGTCGCGCTCGACGTCAATCTGCTCTTCGGTCGCCATCTGAGCCTGCTCGGCTCGTGGATGGGACGCCGCTCCGAGTTGATCGAAGTGCTGCGTCACGTGCGCGCCGGCAAGCTGATTCCGGTCGTGGATTCGGTGCTGCCGCTGGCGGAGGCGCCCAAGGCGCACGAGCGCATCGAAGGGCGCCAGCAGTTCGGTAAGGTGGTGCTGGTGCCGTAACCGCCCGCTACAGGAACGTGGCGATCTCTGTGAGCGGCTTCTTCGAGATCACGGGAACCTGAGCGTCGCGCGCGGGAAACCCGGTCACGACGAGAACGAACGGCCTTTCGTGCGCCGGCCGACCCAAAGCCTTGTTTAGAAAGCCCATCGGACTTGGCGTGTGGGTGAGTGCCACCAGCCCGGCGTAATGAAGCGCAGTGACGAGCATGCCGGTCGCGATCCCTACCGACTCGTGCGCGTAGTAGTGCTTGAAGCGAGTGCCCTCGGGTTTGAGACCGATGGTCTGCGTGAACACAGCGATCAAACAGGGCGCCGTTTCGAGGTACTCCTTGTGCTCGTCCGTGCCGAGAGGAGCGAGCGCATCCAGCCACTCTTGCGGCGCACGCCCGTGATAGAACGCGTGCTCCTCCGTTTCCGCGGCTTCTCGAATGCGACGCTTGATTTCGGCGTCGGTGACAACAACGAAATGCCAGGGCTGGAGATTGGGCCATTCGGTGCAGTGCCCGCGGCCAGAAGGCAATCTTCGACGACCTCGCGCGGAACCGGGCGATCGGAGAAATGACAAACCGTTCGGCGGCGTTGCAGCTCGACCCGGAACTCAGCGGCCCGACGCTTCATTTCAGCGAGCGGGTACTCGCGATAGTCAGGAAGCGGGACGAAACGGACCCTCATTGGCGGCGCGACCAGCGCACCAGCTCGGGCAGGCTGACTTCCTTGCCGTAGAGCAGCATGCCGATGCGGAACGCGTGGCCGGCTGCGACCCGCATCAGGTACGAGGCGACCAGCAAGCCTGCGATCGCGACGACCGCCTCCCAGGGCGCGGCACCCGACACCGCGAGTCGCATCGGCATCAACATCGGCGCGAACGGCGGCAGTATCGAGATCGCCATCACCCACGGCGCGTCCGGGCTCTCGACCGCGCCTTGGAGGAAGAACATCGGAATCATCGGCAGGAAGAACAGGTAGGCCTGGAACTTCTGCGTCGACTGCAGGTCTTTGATGGTGGCCGTGACCAGCGCATAGAGCGCGGTGTAGAACGTGAGCCCGAGCACCATGAACAACGCGAACACCGCGATCATCCCGGCGTTCATGCTGGGTGGCAGCGAGCGCGCGAATAGCAGCGCGATGATCACGCCCGATGCCATCCATAACAGGGCCTGGAGCAGGCCGATCAGGGTGTAAGCGGCGATCTTGCCGTCGATCCACGCTTGCGGTCGGATCGCCGAGACGATCACTTCCGTCATTCGACTCTGTTTCTCACCCGTGATCCCGATCGTCATGTACGAGCCGGTGATGAAGATGGTCATGATCACGAGCATGATCGAGATCATCGCCGCGATTCGGTCCCCCTTGGAGGTGCGCTCTCTCGGCACCGCAAGCTGTTCCTCGACGGCGACCGGCGCATCGAACGCTTTCAGCTCGTCGAGCGTCACACCATGATGCGCAGCGCGCGCGACGCGTGCTTGCTCCTGCAGGTGCGTCTCGAGCTTGCGCTTCCATCCCGGCGCTTCGCGGCGCACGAGCAGACGCGCCTTGCCGCCCTCGGCGTAGTTCGACGGCAGCCACAACGCGCCATCGAGCTGCTTCTGGCGGATGGATTCGGCGAGCGCCTCGGGTGTCGCCTCCGCGGCCGCCGGCCGCACCCATGTGAATCCCTCGAGTGGAGGCAGGGGCGCGGCAGCAGAGGGCGACGCCGGCGCCTCGAGCACCACGGCCACGCGCTGCTGCTGGTTCTCCTGCCGCTGCTTCGTCCAGCCGACGATGAACCCGGTGCCGAGCGCCAACAGCGGCGTAAGCAACACCGAGACGATGAAGTCCTTCCGCTTCAGTACCCGGTTCAGCTCCCACATCATCACCGGGAGTCCTTCGGCGAACGAGCTAAACATGAGCCGCCTCCTCCATGCGCTCGTCTTCGACGTCGCCGCCGACCGCCCGGACGTAGATCTCGTGCAGCGACACCTCCCGCATCGTGACTCGCTCGACGCGGTAACGCGCCGAGATCTCCGCCAACAGCGGGCTCAGATCGGCGCGCGAAGGCAGCGAGACCTCGACGCGAATCACGCCGTTCGGCTCCGCGTGGACCTGATGCTGAGCCGCCGGGGCCGCCGCGAGTATGAGCCGCGACAGGTCGTCGGACTGGCCGGCGTGGATCGCGCGCAGCTCGAGCGTCACGACCTCGTCTGCGCCGCCGACCGCGGAGGCGCGCAGCTCCGCGAGCGTGCCGGAGAGCAGCGCCCGACCCTGCGAGATCAATAGCAGGCGATCGCACAGCCGCTCGACCAGATTGAGCTGATGGGCGGAGATCAGCATCGCCGAGCCCTGGTCCCTGAGCTCGCGGATCAGGCCGATGAAAAGCTCCTGATTGAGCGGATCGAGCCCCGAGAACGGCTCGTCCAGTACCGCGAGCGCCGGCCGGTGCAGGATGGCGCCGGCGAACTGCACCTTCTGCTGGTTGCCCTTGGAGAGCGTGCCGACCTTGGCCTTGATTCGGTCCGCGAGCCCCAGGCGCTCGAGCCATTCGCGCGCGGCCGCGGCCGCATCCCGGCGGCTCATCCGCCGCAACGTACCGAGGTAGACGAGCGTGTCGATCAGCGTCCCGTCCTCGAACAGCCCGCGTTCTTCGGGCAGGTAGCCGACCCGGCTGCGATCCAAACCAGGCTTGCCTTCGAACAACACCTCACCCTGATCCGGACGCGTGATCTCCATGATCATCCGGAGCGTCGTGGTCTTGCCGGCGCCGTTCGGGCCGAGGAATCCGAAGATCTCTCCCGGCCGCACCTCGAACGAGATACCCTGAACGGCTCGCACGTCGGTGAAGCTCTTGAAGACGCCGTTGACCGACAGCACCGCGGTGTCGCTCATGTCGCCTCCGCCCTGCGCTCGAGTCGGAGCAGCCGATTGCGCGCCGCCATCCGCGGCGGCCGCGCATTGTACCCCGTGGCCATGGGCTTTCGGGAAGCCGACGAGGTGGAGTGCAATTTTGGGCGACCGGCGCGCAAGGCTCTCCGGCGGCGGATGGTATTCTCCGCCTCGTGACCCATTCCGCTGAGCCCGCCCGAACGCCATCGTGGTTCGACGCCGAGGATGCGCCCGGCCGGCGCGACATCGACACCTGCATCCATTGCGGCCTGTGCCTGACGGCATGCCCCACTTATCGCGAGCTCAAGATCGAGCCCGATTCGCCGCGCGGCCGGCTCTATCTCATGCGTGGGTTGGCGGAAGGGCGCATCGCGCCGGACGACGACGTGATCCACCACCTGGATCAGTGCCTCGGCTGCCGCGCGTGCGAGCCCGTCTGTCCGGCGGGGGTCCCGTACGGGCGACTGCTCGAGGAGACGCGTGGCCAGCTCAACCGCCGCGCCGTGCGTGCCAGCTTGCCGCGACTGATGGGCGAATGGGCGCTGCGTGCGCTCATGCCGCGGCGTGATCGCATGCATCGTGCGGCCGATCTGCTCCGGCTCTCGCAACGAGGGCCGATCGCCGCGATGATGCGTTCGTCACGGGTCCGTGGCCTGCTGCCGCGCTTCGCCGTCCAGGGGTACGACCTCACGCCGCAGCTCGCCCCGCGCGCCGAGCGCGCGCTCGAGCGCGTCGCGAGCCGGCTCCCCGCGGGTGCGCGCATCGAGGCGCGCGCGGCGGCCGGCGACGTCCCCGCCGCCATGATCTTCAAGCCCGCAGCGCCGGCGGCGTCGCGAGCGGCGTTTTTCACGACCTGCGTGATGGACGTGATGTTCCCGCACGTCAATCAGGAGCTGGTGCGCCTGCTGGTCCTCGCGGGCGTCGAAGTGGTCGTGCCGCACGCGCAAACCTGTTGCGGCGCGCTCCACGCTCACGCCGGGCTCCGCCGCGAGGCGAAAGAGCTCGCGCGGCGGAACCTGAAGGCGTTCGCTTCCGCCGACCCGATCGTCACGGACTCGGCCGGTTGCGGCGCCGCGCTGCGGGACTGGGGCCATCTCCTGCACGAGACTCCGGAGGCGCCCGAGGCGAATCGTTTCTCTGCGCGCGTGCGGGATATCTCCGAGCTGCTCGTGGAGGTGAAGCTGCCGGCGCCGGGGCCGCTCTCCTCGCGCCGCGATCCCTCACGTCCGCTGCGTGTCGCCTATCACGATGCCTGCCATCTCGTCCACGGGCAGAAGGTACGGAACCAGCCGCGGGAGCTGCTGCGGCGACTTCCGGGCGTCGAGATGGTCGAGCTTCCGAACGCCGACTGGTGTTGCGGGAGCGCCGGTGTCTACAACCTGACGCATCCGGCGATGGCCGACGCCCAGCTCGACCACAAGCTCGACGCGATCGAACGGTCGGGAGCGGAAGTCGTCGTCGCCTCCAATCCCGGGTGCCTGCTCCACATGGTGCGCGGCGCTCGCGCTCGCGGGATGAACGTCGAGATCGTGCATCTGATCGAGCTGCTTGGCCGCGCCTACCCGGCCCCGCGATGATCGGCCGGACGCTCTCCCACTATCGCGTCGACGACCCGCTCGGCGCCGGCGGCATGGGCGTCGTGTTCCGCGCGCGCGATCTCCACCTGGAGCGCGACGTCGCGCTCAAGATTCTTCCCGAAGGCGCGCTGGCCGACGACGAGAGCCGGCGGCGATTCCGGCGCGAGGCGCTGGCGCTGTCACGGCTCAACCATCCGAACATCGGCGCCGTCTATGACTTCGACACCGAACAGGGCCTCGACTTCCTGGTGATGGAGCTGGTGCCGGGCGAGACGCTGGAGGGCAAGCTCGCTCGGGGTCCGTTGCCCGAGACCGAAGTGACGGAAATCGGGATTCAGATCGCCGCGGCGCTCGAGACCGCGCACGAGAGCGGCGTCGTGCACCGGGATCTCAAGCCGGGCAACGTCGTCCTCACGCCGCGCGGACAGATCAAGGTGCTGGACTTCGGACTCGCGAAGCTTCAGGCCTCGGTCGGCCAGCCGGTCAGCTCCGCGGCTCTGACCGCGCCCCAGACCGTGGTGGGAACGCTGCACTACATGGCGCCCGAGCAGTTGCTGGGAACCGAGGTCGATGAACGCACTGATCTATTCGCGCTCGGAGCATTGCTCTATCAGGCCTCGACCGGCCAGCCGCCGTTCACGGCCACGCTGTCGACGGCATTGATCAACGAGATCCTGAACCACACGCCGGCAGCGCCCCGCGCGCGCGGCGCCGCCATTTCGAGCGCGCTGGAACAGGTGATCCTGCGCTGTCTGGAGAAGGACCCGCAACGCCGCCACCGGTCCGCCCACGAGCTGAGGATCGAGCTCGAGCACGCTCGCGCGTCCTCGGCCACGACGCGGGGCCGGGCCGTGAGCGCCGCGGAGCCGGGGCGGATCGAATCGCTGGCCGTACTGCCGCTGGAAGACTTGTCCCCAGGCCCCAGGGAAGAGTACTTCGCGGACGGGATGACCGAGGCGCTGATCTCCGACTTGGCGAGGATCGGCGCGCTGCGCGTCGCTTCCCGGACCTCGGCGATGCACTACAAGGGTGTGCGCAAGCCGCTGCCCCAAATCGCGCGCGAGCTCGGCGTCGACGCGATCGTCGAGGGCTCGGTGTTGCGTGCCGGTGGTCGTGTGCGCATCACGGCGCAGCTCATCGACGCGGCGACCGATCGCCACATCTGGGCGGAACGGTACGAGCGCGAGCTGCACGACGTGCTGGCGCTCCAGAGCGAGGTCGCCCAGGCGATCGCGCGCGGCATCCAGGTCAAGCTGACGCGCCAAGAAGCGTCACGTCTGGCGCACGCGCGCGTCGTGGACCCGATCGCGCATGAAGCCTACCTGCGCGGGCGGTTCCACTGGAACCTGCGTACGGAAGAGAATCTTCATCGCGCCATCGACTACTTCAACCGCGCGATCGAGAAGGACGCGGTCTACGCGCCGCCCTACGCGGGGCTCGCGGACTGCTATAACGTCCTCGCCGACCGCAACCGCTTCCCGCCCCAGTTGGCGTTCCCGCGCGCGAAGGCCGCGGCCGCCAAAGCGCTCGAGCTGGACCCCGATCTCGCCGAGGCGTACTGCTCGCTCGGCTACTCGCTGTGCTTCTACGATTGGGATTGGAAAGAATCGGAAGCGGCGTATCGGCGTTGCCTCGATCTCGACCACCGCTACCCGACCGGACACCAGTGGTACGCGATGCTGCTGACGGCGCTCGGCCGGACTGACGAAGCCATCGCCGAGGCCCTGCGCGCCGAGGAGCTGGACCCGTTCTCGCCGGTCATGTGCTCGTCGGCCGGCGACACGTTCTACTACGCCGAGCGTTTCGACGACGCGATCGCGCACTACCTGCGCGGAATCGATCTCGGGCCCGACGAGTTCCAGTCTCACTTCGACCTCGGCCGCGCGTACGAGCAGAGCGGCCGCTACGACCAGGCGATCGCGGAGTTCTCCCGCGCGACCGAGATGGCCGGGCGGGATCCCAAAGCGTCCCCGGCGCTCGGTGCCGCCTACGCGTTCGCCGGCCGCACCGACGAAGCCCGAGCGATCCTGCAGGCGCTGGAGCGGCTGTCCCGCACCGAGTACGTCGCGCCCTACGCGATCGCATCGATCCACGCCGGGCTCGGCGAGCACGACCGGGTGTTGGAATGGCTCGAGAAAGCGCTGGTCGCCCGCGACCGCGCGCTCGTCTGGGTGCGCACGAACCCGAGGCTGAGGGCGCTGCGTAGCGACCCCCGCTTCACGGATCTCGTCCGCCGCGTCGGCCTGCCGGCATGAGTCCGGTTCGCGACGCGCTCGAAAGCCCGCCCGCGGTTCGTCCAAAAGCGGCGGCATCTGCGACGCCGAAGCCTGGCCCCGCGTCGATGCCGCTGCGCGCGGTCGCGGCGCTGTTCCTCGAGCGCCAGCACCTGATGCGGCCGCGCGCGCACCGCCTCGCGGCCACGCGGCTCGTCCAGTTCGTCGAGTCGGTCGGCGGGCTCCAACTCGATTCGATCAACGTCGTCGAGCGCGCGCACTACCTGACGGTGTGGAGCCGGTTCGGGCCCTACGAGCGCGGAGCGCTGGATCGCATCGTCTACCGCCGCCGCCTGCTGTTCGAATACTGGGCGCACGCGGCGTGCCTGATCTCGGCCGGTCACTTCGCTTCGTGGCGCCGGGTGATGCTCAACTACAGCCTCCGCAACCGCTCGTGGGGCAAGTGGCTGAAGAAGAACCGGTCGGTGGTCGCTGCGGTCGAGGCCGCGATGCAGGCGAACGGACCCATGGGCAGCGCGGACTTCGAGCACCGGCGCAAGCCGGGCGCCGCCGGTGGATGGTGGAATTGGAAGCCGGCCACGCACGCGCTCGACTACTTGTGGATGTCCGGCCGCACGCTGGTCCATTCGCGCTCGCACTTTCACAAGCGTTTCGACCTGGCCGAGCGGGTCATGCCCGAGGCGCTGGTCTCGGAGCCCCTCGACCCGGAGGCGTTCCGGCGCTGGCACATCCGTCGCTCGCTGCACGCGATGGGCGCTGCGACCGACCTCGACCTGCGGATGTATCTCACCTTCCCACGCATGCAGCCCGGAGAGCGGCGGCACGCATTGCGCGCGATGATCGACGCCGGCGAGGTGGTCGAGATCACGGTCGATGGCAGCCGAGGTCCCTGGTGGGCGCTGGCCGAGGACGTGCCGGCGCTGGCGGCGGCCACGCGCCGGAGGCAACCGGCGCGCGGCACGACGTTGCTTTCGCCGTTCGATTCGTTCCTATGGCATCGCGACCGCACGCGTCGCTTGTTCGGCTTCGACTACAAGATTCAGGTCTACACGCCAGGACCCAAACGCCAGCATGGCTACTATCTGCTGCCGATCCTCCATGACGGCCAACTGATCGGCCGCCTCGACCCGAAGACGCACCGGGCCGAGCGCCGGCTCGAAGTGAAGAGCGTCCATTTCGAGACCTGGTTCGCGCGCGGCGACTCGCCGCCGGCGGCGGCGTGGGGCCGGATCGACGTCGATGCGGCGCTCACCGGCCTGGCCGAGGCGCTGCATTCGCTGGCCCGCTTCGTCGGCGCGGAGCGCGTGACGCTCGGCCAGGTCGTGCCGGCGCGATTCGGCCCGCCGCTGCGGCGCGCGCTGCGGACCTGATCGGAGGTTCGATGGGACTGGAAGCACCGTGCACCGCGCACTGGAAACGCAGGCGGTCGGAGGGGAAAGCGCTCCTGGAAGCGACCGACCTCGTGTTTCGCGGCGAGTTCCGCTTGAGGATCCCGTTTCGGGAGATGAAGTCGGTGGTCGCGAATGACGGCGAGTTGAGGATCGCCTCCGCGGATGGCACCGCCCGCTTCGAGCTCGGGCCGCTCGCGGCCAAGTGGGCGGACAAGATCAAGAACCCGAAGACCGTCCTCGAGAAGCTCGGCGTCAAGCCCGGGATGCGAGTCGCCGTGATCGGCGTCGACGACCCGGCGCTCGCGCGCGATCTCGAGCGCCGGGTGGACTCGGTGGCCACGAGCGCTCGACCCGGGACCGATCTGGTTTTCTTCGGCGTCACGAGCACGTCCGGGCTTTCGCGCTTGCGGACACTCCGCCGCGCGATTCATCCGGCCGGGGCGATCTGGGCCGTGTGGCACAAGGGTCGGCCGGAGCTGAAGGAAGACCACATTCGCACGGCGGCGATTGGCGCGGGTCTCACCGACGTCAAAGTTGTCGCATTCTCGGCCAGCCACAGCGCTCTCAAGCTGGTGATCCCGGTCGCCGACCGCTGACCCGAGCCGTTATCCGAGCCCAGCGGCACGCTCGATTCGAGGATTTGAGCGGCAAACCGCGTCGGCGCTTGAGTTCTCCCACCTGCCTCGCAAGATCTACGCGCTCTGCCGCCCGCGCCACGAGCTCCAGGTCGACCAGCCGGATCTGCTCGCGCAGGCTATCTAGAGTCTGCCCTGCCATTGCGCCGACTATGATGCCGCGTGATCTTCCGGTTCGACCCCGAGGCCATCGGCAATCCGATTTACAAACGCAGAGTACCCCACGATCGCGCACGCATCATGGATCGCGCGGTCGTCAAAGCCCACTGCCCGAAGGCGTCCCACATCGCTCGCGCTGATCGCGCCCGGCGTCCGCGTTAACTTGTCGGCATACTCGATCAGCACGCGGTCCGCCGGGGCCCAGGCACTGCCATCGAAATCTTCGGCGGTCAGCGCCCCGAGGAGCTTCGTCTGCTCGTCGCCGCTCATTCCAGCTGCGCTCAGAATCCGACGGAGTCCCGCCCCGTGGTGGTGCAGTCAGTAGTGGCAGCCATTGAGCGCGGAGACCCGCACCGCCAGGGTCTCGCGCTGCTGGCGCGTCAGCGGGCCCGGACGGTGCATGAGCTCCAGGTATAACTCGTAGTGCTGCCGCATCACCTGCGGGTGAACGCCGTGAATTTGCAGAATGTGGTCGGTATCCGGCACCCGATCGGCCGACGGCAACTCCGCTTCGCTCAAATACCGGATGAAAGCCATATGCCCCCGGATCTGCCATTGCCACTTGCCCGCGTTTCGGCCCAACGCCCCGGTTCAGCGGCGGGCGGAACGCCGTCCACCGCGCCACCGGTTGTTAAAGGCGCGTCTCGTCCTTTCAGGCCGGCTTGATATTCTGGTTCACGCAAAAAAGGTTGTCCGGGTCGTACTTGCGCTTCACCTGGGCGAGACGATGGTAGTTCGGGCCGTAGGCGGCGCGCACCCGATCGCCTTCGTCGGCGGTGAGGAAATTGACGTAGACACCGCCACTGGCGAAAGGCGCTGAGGCATTGAAGAAGTCGCGTGCCCAGCCGATGCAGCGCTCGTCGTCGGCTGGGTCCTCCCAGCGGCCGTGGACGTTCATAACGAACTGGGCGTCACGATGAGCGTACGCAGCGGAGTCCGGGGCCGGCCGTGTGGTGGCACCACCGAGGGCGCCGAAAAAGATCTCGCACTGGGGCGACGGCAGCTTGTCGATGTAGTCAATGACGGCGTCGAACAGTCCGTCGTTGAGCGCCGAGAAATTGTGGGACTTCCAGTAGTTGCGTGCGCCGGGAGTAAGCAGTGGGTCGAAGGCCTGCTGCCAAGCGGTGTAGGGCTGGACACCTACATGTTCGCCTACGGGAGTCCCGAACTTGCGCAGCGGCTCGATGAGCGGCTCGCCCTGCTTCGGGTCACCCGCGTAGAGCAACGCGAGTACCACGATTCCCTTGCCGTGGACCTCTTTCGGAAGGAACGGCAGTGGTGGCGCCTGGCGCAGGATGGTCCACACGGAGAGGTCGTCTGGCGCCTTCGCGACGAAGTCGCGGTACCGTTGCAACACCGACTTCGCTTCGGAGAGCGGGTAGACGATCAGGCCGCTCAGCACGTCGGGGCCGACAGGGTGGAGTCGGAACTCGAAGCGGGTGACGGCACCGAAATTCCCGCTGCCGCCTCGGAGCGCCCAGAAGAGGTCGGGGTGCTCCGTGGCGCTGGCCCGCACCACCTCGCCGGCCGCAGTCACGACCTCGGCGGACTCGAGGTTGTCGACGGTCATGCCGTACTTGCGGCTGAGCCAGCCGAATCCGCCGCCAAGTGTCAGGCCAGCGACGCCGGTGGTGGAGTTGATGCCGACCGGTGTGGCGAGGCCGTGGGCTTGAGTGGCGGCGTCGAGGTCCGCGAGCGTGGCACCGCCCTCAATGGTGACGCGGCGAGCGTCAGGATCGACGCTTGCGGACTTCATTTGCGAGAGGTCGATTACGATACCGTCGTCGCACATGCCGTTGCCGGCGATGTTGTGCCCGCCACCGCGGACAGCGAGCAAGAGCCCGTTGTCTCTCCCAAAGTTCACCGCTCGAACGACGTCCGACGTGGTGGCGCAACGAACGATAAGCGCCGGGCGCTTGTCGATCATCGCGTTCCAGATCTTACGTGCGCTTTCGTAGGGATCGTCGCTCGGAAGAAGAATTTCTCCCCCGAAGTTACCTTTCAACTCCTCGATCTTGGTGGCTTGCAAAGTCGTCATGTCTTTCTCCTTCGCTATGTTGTGGCGAATGCGCCTAACGGTTTGGCGATCAGCTGCGGCGCGCAGCGCTGTCCACTGCATCGTTTTGTGGGGTCGCGATCCGATTGAATGCTTGTTGTCCTTGACCCTCACCCGCCCGCGCTCGGCTTCCACTTCGCCGGTGCCACCATCGCCGTCATCACGAATTTGTCAACGAGCGGCCAGTACCGGTCGGGGGCGTCCTTCCAGGGGAAGTGGCCGGCACCCTCGATCACCTCGAGCTGCGCGCTTCCAGCGGGCAGTGCGTCGACGATCTCGCGGGCGTCAACCACCTGGGTGACGGGATCCAGCTCGCCCACACTGACCAGCGTCGGACAGTCGATGTGGGCCAGCTCCTCGAGGACATCGAACCCGCGCATTAGCTCGAGACCTGGCCCTAGCAGCTCCACGTTGACGATCGTGCGGGCCCTCTCCAGCTCCCCTGGCACCCAGGGGCCAAACAGGGGGCGGCAGCGGGCCCTGAACTCTTCGGTCACCGACAGATCGCCGCCGTAGAATCGCTCGGCGATCTCGGCCACCTCCTCGCCCCCGGCTCGGCGGAAGCCCTCGACAATCCGCGCGAGGTTGAACCGGGCGGTCGTGGACTGTAGCACCAGCGCCCCGGCGTGGCCGGGGTGGCGCACCGCGTAGACCACGGCGACGTAGCCACCGAGGGAGTGGCCGTAGACGACCGGCCTGACGATGCCAAGCGTGTCGCAGAACGCACGGAGGTCGTCGGCACAAACCTCGAAGCTCCAGTTCGCAGGGTCGTCCCGTGCGGAGCGGCCATGCCCACGCTGGTCCAGGTAGATCACCTGCGCTTTCCTCGACAGCCGTGCGAAGTCCGGCTTGAAATAGGAGTGGTCGTAACCGCCGGGCCCGCCGTGCACCAGCACGACGGTGGGCCGCTCGCGCATCTCCGAGCCGTCGGGCACCAGCGCGGGCCCGTCAACGTCGAACCACAGGCGTGTCCCGTTCACCTCGACGTTCATGCGACTCCGATTCCCGCCTTCACGAACACCCTAGATCCGGCATGTTTCTCTTGGTCGGCCCAACGCGGCAATAAACTGCGGGAGCGGAAGGCGAGCGTCAGCTTCATGGCCGTGTTGGGTCGCCCGCCTCGCTTCGAGCGACGTTCTCGACTTGGGCGACGTCGATATCCATCATCTGACCGAGGTAGCGTTCAAGAAACGGTTTATGCGCAGCACCGATTACCACCAAGACTCGGCCGCGTGCGTACGGCGCACTTGCCGTCCGAATTCGGCTGGCGATGTTGAGGTTTCGTGCCTCCCACAAGGCCACACGAGCACGGTCCCGCTTCGACGGCAATTCTGTTCGGTAGAAGAGGTGCTCACCGGTCGCGTGGTACAACAGCAGCCGCCTACTCGAGCCGCTCGGCTACGTTCCGCCGGCCGAGTTCGAGCAGGCCTATCACAGCCGTTGCGCGGCTCCGGCCGACGCGGTGGCACTCACGTAACGAGCTCTCCGGAGAAACCGGAGCGGTTCAAACGAGTTGATTGATCTGTTGAACGATCCGGGCAGGATAACTGCCGACGCCTTCGAGGGCACGCCTCGAGAGACCTTCACCCTTCGGCGCCCAGTGCCCATCTAATGGCGTGGGCCGAAGCCGCGGCGCGCTGACAAGAGACTCCTTCCGTTTGGGTGTGGTCCCATGTCCCGTGCACGCGATGGTCAAGCAATGAAGCTCACGCGATGTCACGCAGGTGCGCCCTCACTCGGTTCGCGAGGTCAGATGGAAAGACCGCCTCTTTTTGTGGCGTCGATCTCCTCCAGCGACCACCACCGCACCTCCGTTATCCCTTCGAGTCGATGCAGATCCTGGATGTCGGGACCAAGAATCTCGTGATAATGCGTGGCCAAGAAGAAGGTCTCGGTCTGTGAGACTCTGCGGTCCGCAAACATGAAGTTGGAGTGTCCGGTCCAGAGAGGCACCAGCTCGATCTCCCTCGCCCCCAGTTCTTCAGCAGCTTCGCGACGTGCAGCCTGCTCTACGGTCTCGCCGGATTCCAAACCTCCACCCGGTGTAGCCCAGAACTCCCGACCGGGCCCGTCGGAGTGCAAGAACAGCAGTACTCGCCGACTCGCGTCAAGAAGGAGAAGCCGTGCGGCTGAACGGACTTCCGTCACATCGGTCAATGGTTGCCTCCGTGCCCCGCCAGCCTAAGGCGCGTATTAGCCTGCCGTGCGGCTCACGCCTTGCCCTTCGTTCTTAGCTCAGCGATACGTGCCTTCACGAGCCGCCTCACAAGAGCCGATGATGGCGGCTTGGTTAGTGGAAATCGAATCGTACCCTTCGAGGTTTCGTACTCTTTCAGATCGGCGGCGTAGGCACGCCTGATCGCCTCGCTCATCGGGTAGAGGCTGATATGGTGTTTCCAAGCGGCGTACCATACGAGTGATTGTCCATCGAGTGTGAACGCGGGAATTTTGTAGCTGAATCCATCGATGGCACCGGGGGCCGCAGCGCGAATGTCCTCGCGCAGCTTTTTGAGGACCCTGCGAGCGTCGGGCGGCAACGACGCAAGGTAGGTTCGCACCTGCAACCCGGCCCCGCTTGCTGTTAGTTCTTGACGACGAGGACGATGTCACAGCTACCTCACTTTTGAGGCCTCCCTAAGCGCGCCGCCTAACGCCCCGCGCGCGGGGCGGGCTCTCAATGAGCACGGTTCAGCCGATCGCCAGATGAGGCTCCGGCGGCGGCGCCACCTCCGCGTCCAGGCCGAGCCCGCGATGCAACAGCCGCACGGCCCGGTCTGCGTGCGCCTCGCGCACGACGAACGACAGGTTCACGCGCGATGCGCCCTGCGAGATCATCTCGACCCCGATCCCTACCCCACCGAGCAGCGTGAACACGTGGCCGGCGAGACCGACGTGATTGGGCGCGCCTTCGCCGACCACCGCCACCACCGCCAGGCCTTCGCGGACCTCGACGTTGCCGATCCCCTCGAGCTCGGCGATGACGTCGTCCAGGTGCGTCGTGTCGTCCACGGTCACCGAGATCGAGACCTCCGAAGTCGTGACGAGGTCCACGATCACGTGATGGCGCCCGAAGCTCTCGAACACGCGCGCGAGGAAGCCGTGAGCGAGCAGCATGCGCGTCGAGGCGATCGTGATCGCGGTGATGCCCTGCTTCGAGGCGATCGATTTCACGCGCCAGCTCGAATCGGCCGGACCTCCGGTCGGGGCGATTCGCGAGCCGGGATCGCTCGGACGCGTGGTGTTCAGCACCCGCACCGGGATGCCGCGCTCCATGGCCGGGATCAGGGTCTTGGGATGGAGCACTCGAGCGCCGAAGTACGCGAGCTCGCTCGCTTCGGCGAACGAGAGCTGCGGCACCGGCCGCGCCTCGGGAACGATGCGTGGATCCGCCGAGAGCAAGCCGCTGGTGTCGGTCCAGATCTGGATCTCCTCGGCGCCGAGCGCCGCGCCGAGGACCGCGGCGCTGTAGTCGGACCCACCCCGGCCGAGGGTCGTGACGCGACCGTCCTCGGTGCGCCCGAGAAAGCCGGTGACGACCGGGACACCGGGCCACCGAGCGAACGCTTCGCGTAGCAGACCCTCCGCAGCCGGCAACGGGTGGGCGGCGCCGAAGCGGTCGTCGGTCACGAGCCCGGCGTCGCCCGCGAGCACGGCGAGGGCTTGGACGCCCGCGTTCCGCAAGGCCGCGGCCACCAGCTCCGCAGCCAGCCGCTCGCCGAACGCAAGCACGCGGTCGCGGTCGGCGCCGAGGATTGGCTTGCGCGTCCGCGCGTGACGATCGGCTTCGGCGCGCCACTCCTCGAGCACAGGGTCGAGGACCGCGTGCTCCAGACCCAGCTCCTCGGAGAAGTCGCGATGGCGGTCGGCCAGCCGCCTCGCCAGCGTCGCGCGCGACGCCTCGGGAGCGTCCTCTGACCGGCGTTCCGAAGGTGCCCGGCAGTAGTCGACGAGCTGGTTCGTGACGCCGGCGAGCGCGCTCACGACGACCACCGGATCGCCCGGGTGACTCGCGAGTCGTGCGCGCTCGGCGATCAGGCCGACCGCCACTTCGAGGTTGCCACGGATGCCGACCGAGGTGCCGCCGAACTTCATCACCACCATGGTGCCGACCTCCCGCCACGCAAAGAGTGACTCGCGGCGAATGTACACGAGCCGTTCGTGCCGAGTCGCGCGTACACTAAACCGGACGCTCGGCTCTGGACTCGACGGGGCAGGGCCCCGTAGACTTCTCGATGCGTCTCGCGGCCTCCCCTACGTCGCCGGCGTACCGCTTCGTCCACCGGTGATTTTTACTCACCCCGGAGTCCGCATGCGCATGCGTCTATTCGTTCTTGGGTCGTTCCTGATTGTCTCCGGCCTGCTGATCGGTCTTGCTGCGCATGACCGGATGGAGCGCGGGATCGCCAAGTCCCGCCTCGGAGAGCCCGGCCCCTATCCCAGCGACTGGTTCGGCATGCAGCGGGCATTCCCCGGGACGTCGATCGATCAGGCGAAGTATCGAGCGGCCGTGGAGCAGGCTCGAGTCGAGCGCGCCGACCTCGAAGCGGCGAGCCGGACCGGCGCTTCCGGTTCAAGCTCGATGGTCTGGACCCAGGTGGGCCCGTTCAACGTCGGCGGCCGGGTGACGGCACTGGCCGTAGCGCCTGGTGCGGCGACCCTCTATCTCGGCTCCGCCAACGGCGGGGTGTTCAAGTCCACGAACTCGGGCGTCAACTGGACGCCGGTCTTCGATGCGACCGGCGTCTTCTCGATCGGCGCCCTGGCCCTGAGTCCGGACGACCCGGACGTGATCTACTGCGGCACGGGAGAGGCGAACTCCTCGGTCGATTCCTACGACGGCTCCGGCGTCTACGTTTCGGCGGACGGCGGGCAGGAATGGTCGTCGCTCGGGCTCGAGGAGACCGCACGCATCGCGCGCATTGCCGTCGATCCGCAGAACCCGGACCGGATCTTCGTCGCGGCGATGGGAAGGCAGTTCTCGACCGGGCCCGATCGCGGTCTCTATCGCAGCGAGGATCGGGGGCAGAGCTGGAACCGGGTGCTGTTCGTGAACGACAGCACCGGAGCCTGCGACGTAGTGATCAACCCGGCGAACCCCGACACGGTCTTCTGCGCGACCTGGGAGCGCATCCGGCGACCCACGTATCGCCGCGCGTATGGCCCCGGGTCCCGAATCTGGCGCAGCATCGATCACGGCGCGACCTGGGCCCCGCTCGCCGGCGGCCTGCCGACCCCCTCGGACAGCGTGGGCCGGATCGGGCTTGCGATCGCGCCTTCGCGTCCCTCCCGCGTCTATGCGCAGGTGATCGGCGGCGCCCTGCTGGGCTACGGCGGGCGGGGCATGTATCGCACGGACAACGGCGGGGCGAGCTGGGCGCGGGTCGACGTCAGCGGCTTCACCTCGATCTTCGGGGGCTTCGGCTGGTACTTCGGCGATGTCGCCGTCGACCCGCTCAATCCCAACCGGGTGTACGCGCTGGGCGTGGACCTGATCCGTTCGATCAACGGCGGCGCCAACTACTCGAGCATCCTCGCCTCGGCCCACGTCGACCAGCACGCCATGTGGATCGATCCGGCTAACCCGTTCCGGATCTATCTGGGGAACGACGGCGGCTTCTACTCGACGACCGGCGGCGGGGGCAACTGGGCGAAGTCTTTAGATCTTCCGATCACGCAGTTCTACGCGGGAGCGATCGACCCGTCGAACCCGAGCCGGCTGCTCGGCGGCACTCAAGACAACAACTCCCTCCAGACGTTGAACGGCAATCCGAGCGCCTGGATTGCGATGCTCGGCGGCGACGGCTTCTACTGTCTCGTCGACCCGACCAATCCCAACATCGTGTTCGCGGAGTATCAGAATGGCTCGGGCGGCCAGGGTCCGTTCCGGTCCACCGAAGCCGGCTTGTCCGGCACGTTCGAGGCGCCGACTGGGATCAACGCTGGCGATCGGTTCAACTGGAGCACGCCGTTCGTGATCAGTCCGAGCGACCACAAGGTGCTCCTGGTCGGCAGCCAGCGCGTCTATCGCAGCGTCGACAACGGCCTGTCCTACGCGCCGATCAGCGGCAACCTGACCACGGATCCACCGGCTCAACTCACGTTCGGCACCATCACCACGCTCGACATCGCCGCCTCGGACGCCAGCTACTACTACGCGGGCACGGACGACGGCAAAGTCTGGCGCTCCACCGACGAAGGCGACACCTGGGAGGACATTTCGAGCGGGCTGCCGGTGCGCTGGGTGACGCGAGTGACGGCGGATCCGCTCGATGCTCGAACGGTGTACGTGACGCTGTCGGGGTTCGGCCTGGACGAGACGCTCGCCCACGTGTATCGCGGCACCCATGCCGGGGACACCTGGACATCGATCTCGAACGGGCTTCTCGACGTTCCGGCCAACGACATCCTGGTCGACCCGCTCGACACCAACCGCCTCTACCTAGCCACGGACGTCGGTGTCTACGCTTCGGTCAATGCCGGTCAGGGCTGGTTCCCGCTCGGAACCGGCATGCCGGTCCAGACCATCTTCGACCTCACGCTCCACAGTCCGAGCCGCACGCTAGTCGCCGCGACTCACGGCCGCTCTCAGTGGAAGCTCGACCTCAGCCAGCTTCCGGTCGCGGTCGGGCCGAGCGGAGCGCGATCCTCCGCCATCGCTCTTTCGGCGCCGGCGCCGAACCCGAGTCGTGGAAGGGTGGCGTTCTCGGTCGACCTTCCCGCGCCGGCAGAGACCGATGTCGCGGTGTTCGACCCGCTCGGCCGAAACGTGCGCGGAGTGTTCAAGGGGTTTCTCGCGGCCGGCCGTCATCCGTTCTCGTGGAACGGGTTGGACGCGAGCGGGCGCCGATCACCGGCAGGCGTCTACTACCTGCGCGCAGTGGCCCACCGCTCGGAGGCCGCCCCCGCGATCCAGACGCGGCGCCTCGTGCGCATCAACTGATCGTCCCGCGCCGCGCTTTCTCGCGTTCGCGCTGCGGAGCACATTTCGATGCGAACGAGCTGGACCCTCTCGAGTTCGTCTATGTTTCGGCTGCTTCCTTATCGCCTCGTTTTTGCCGACTCGCGTTTCGCGCGCACTTGACGCGGCCCGGATTATGCATCGGTTTCGCCCGCGCCAAATCGGGATCAAATCGCTCCCGGGTCCGAATTTCCCTTTGAATCTGACGGATGCGTTGCTATACAGGCTGAAGGCAAGGGCGCGTCGCGCCCGTCCGTCCACTCTGCTTGTACAACCCAGGGAAAGGAAGAGAGATGGCCAAGATGATGACGAAGTCCCAGATCGCGGGACACCTCGCCAACAAGTTCGAGCTCACCAAGAAGCAGAGCGTACTGATTCTCGAGGAGTTGGCCACACTCGCCGCCAAGCAGGCGAGGAACGGTTTCGTGTTCCCGGGAGTCGGGAAGCTCGTCGTGGTGAAACGGAAGGCGCGCATGGGTCGTAACCCTCAGACCGGCGAGGCCATCAAGATCCCCGCCAAGACCGTGCTGAAGTTCCGGATTGCGAAGGCCATGAAGGAACTGGCCCTCAAGTAGACATCGACGGCTTGCGTGAGGCCCCGGGTCCCGAGATCCGGGGCCTTCGCGTTGTAGTGATCCACGGGAGACACTCGTGAAATACGTCGTCACGGGCGCGACCGGTTTCATTGGCGGGAGGCTGGCGCGACAACTGGCTCGGGCCGAACACCAGGTCGTCGCCATTGTGCGTGATCCGGCCAAGGCCAGAGATCTCGCCGGCGTCGAGCTACGCAAAGGTGACGTGACGGATCGTGCTTCCCTGCGTGAGGCGATGGCCGGCGCCGACGGTGTCTTCCACCTGGCCGGCTGGTACGCCCTCGGCCGTCTCGACGCGGCGAAAATGCAGGCCATCAACGTCGACGGCGCGCGCAACACGTTGGAGGTCGCGGCCGAACTGGGGGTGCCGCGCATCGTGCACACCAGCACCGTCGGCGTGTTCGGCAATACGCACGGGAAAATTGTGGACGAGACGTACTCCGTCGGCATCGAGGCGATGGAATCGGAATACGAGCGCACCAAGTGGTCCGCCCACTACAAAGTGGCCGTGCCGCTTCAGAGCCGAGGCGCGCCGGTCATCATCGTCCAACCCGGAGGCGTCACCGGCGCCGGCGACACCAGCCCTCACGTACAAACCTTCGAGTCGTTCCTGGAGCGCATCCCGGTCATGTTCGGCGCACAGTCCGGCCTGACCTGGGCCCATGTGGACGACGTTGCGAACGGTCATACGTTGGCCATGGAGAAGGGCCAGCCGGGTGAGGCTTACATCATCGCGGGGCCGGCGTTCACGTACCGGCAAACCTTCGAGCTGTGCGAGAAGTACACAGGCATCGCGGCCACCAAGCTGTGGGCGCCGGGCTGGATGGCGGCCGGCATGAGCAAGCTGGCAGGCGTGCTGGAGTCGGTGGGAATGCACCTCCAATTCTCGGCCGAAGCCCTCGGCACGCTGGCCGACTACACCTTCTGGGGCAGCGCCGAGAGAGCCCAGCGCGAGCTCGGCTGGCAACCGCGCCCGGTCGAGAATGTGCTGCGCGAGATATTGAACGACTTGCAGGCGCGCAGGACCCGCCGCGGCCGGCCTTAACGGATCGCGACCAGGGAGTCGCCGATGAAGGACGCGAAGCGGTCGATGATCGCCGCCAGATCCTTCGGGCGATCGAGCATGAGGAAATGGCCGCAATCCTCGAGTCGCGTCGCTTGCAGCCGCGGGATCCTCGAGTAGCCGAGCACGGCCGAGGTCTCGGCCAGCGGCTCGTCCTTGGGCCATGACCGCTCGGCGAGCACGGCCATGACCGGCACTCCCAGACCCGCGACGGCGGCCGAGAGATCCGCGGTCCACGCGAGACGGATCCAGCGCTTCACGATCTCGGGATCGAGTGGCTTCACCTCGGCGTACAGGCGCTCACCCTGGGCCGAGTCGCGACCGAAACCGAGATAGGCGGCGTGCAGCAGCGCGGGATAGTTACGGTCCAGCTCGGCGAGCATCGCCGCCCGATCGTTCGGCTCGACTTGCGGGCGCAGTGCGGTCTCCACCAGCACCAGTCCGCGCACCCGCTCGGGATGCTCGAGCGCTGCGGCGGTCGCAACCAGACCGCCGAGTGAATGACCGACCAGGATCACGGGGCCACGCGCTTCCTCGCGCAACGCGAGGTCGAGCCCGAGCGCCGCGCGCTCGAGCGAAAACGGATCGGGCATGGACGTGAGGCCGTGGCCAGGCAGATCCACCAGCGTCACCCGATAGCGCCGAGCCAGGAGACGCGCGGTAGGGAGCCAGTGCGCGGCGCGGCTGCCGAGACCGTGGACCAGCACGACGGAAGGACCGCGGCCAAAGGCGTTGTGGTTGGAGGGCGCAGGCGGCTGAAGGTCGCGCATGACGAGCAGCGAGACCGCGACGACCAGCAACAAGAGCAGCCGCAACCGAGGGGGCATGAGGGGTCCTCGCACTCCGTAGAGCGCGGCGGGACGCCGCGTTCTCCGAGCGGGCCTCCCAGTTATCGGAAGGCACGGCAGGCTCCTGAAGGCATGAGTGCGGCTGTAAGCGTGGCGCCCCGGGGGCGGATCAGACCTTCGTTTGGCGGGGGGACCGCAGCCCTTTACTCTCGCGCCGGTCCGTAGGGAGGGTCGCGGGTGAAGAGCATCTTGGCGCTTTCGGTCGTCGCCATGGCCGTGCTTGGCGGATGCGCGCCCAAAGGCGAGCGAACCTCGCCTTCGGCGACGAGCCAACCGACTTCGGACTCGCCGTTCCATCCGACTCTAGCGGCTGGCGGCGAGTCGTTCGTCGACAGCGGTCGCGTGGTCGTTGCCGGGCGCGACGCCGGCGATGCGGTGCAGGTGTCGTCGTTGATCGCTGCGTCACACGCCGGCGGCGAGCGACTGGTGATCGGCTTCTCGCGCGCCGACGGATTCCCGGCCTCGACGCTCGGCGAGGTGACCGTCGAGTTCCTGCGACAGACCCGAGTGATCCGGGTTCATTTGCCGGCGGAAGTCGTGTCGACGGCGATCACCGACAACACCTTCACAGGGGATTACTCCGACCGGGCCTACGTCGTGCGCTCGCGCGAAAGCGCGGCACTCTACGTCGACCTGCACCTGCGCTCCGCGGCCGTGGCCAGGCCCACCGTATACTCGGCGCCGGCGTTGGTGTCGATCGAGCTACAGCGCGGTGGCTCGACCCTGCCGCCGTGGCCATCGGTGGGTGCGCGGGTGGTCGTGCTCGCACCGCCGCGGGACGGCCGGACCACTTATCCGATCGAAGTGGAGGGCTACGCGCGCACATTCGAGGCGAACGTGGTCGCGGAGCTCAGGCAGGACGGGAAGATCCGCGCCAAGGCGGTCACGACTGCCGCGGACTACGTCTCGGCATGGGGGGAGTATCGGCTGCGGTTCACCGATGGGCCGCGTGGCCCCGTCCAGCTCTTCGTCGGCGAGCACTCGGCGAAGGACGGCTCCGCGGAGGGAGTCACCGCGGATCTATTCGTTGAAGGATCGGGTCAGAACCCGTAGCTGGTCCCAACCATCACGTGGTAGGGCGCGGTGATCTGAATGCCGTTCACGCGCTCGTAGAGCCGCATCTGGACGTAACCATAGGCTGTCATCGTCGGGCTGAAACCAACCCGCAGTCCCGGCGTCGCGAATACCGCCGTACCGCCGGTATTCGCTTCTTCGCCGTCCGTTGCTCCGACATCGTCCTTCGCGCGCCAGCGCGTGTTCACCTGTGCCAGCAAGCTGACACGAGAAAGCAGCGCCCAGCCGCCCGCCACGTTGAGCTGAAGCTCGTTCCCGGCACGGTAGTCGTCGGTACCCGGGCCGTTCACTCGCGCCAGCACTCCGGCAGAAAGCGGCAACGAGACGCCGTCTCCCTGAAACGTCCGGGTGTCCACCCAGTGGCGGACTTGAACACCGACGAGCCCATCCCACGAACCGCTACTCGGGCGCGCCATTGGCTCCGGCTGCTCTCCCTCGATCTCCCCGACGTTGCGCTTGCCGGTCGGGGCTTTGAGCCCCAGCTGAAGCGTGACCGAAGGACGTCCTTGCCCGGCGCCGGGCGTGAGATAGCCGAGCACCGTGAGGTCACCGAGACCCGAGTAGGTCCATTTCTGCTCTTCGAAGAAGCCGGGATGATGCTCGCTCTCGTGACGGTGGACCCGGTCGATGTAGGGAAGCGAGGCGCTGAGCGATAGCCAGTCGGTCACACCGGCGCGCCCGGTCGCGACCCACGTCTCGGTCCGAGTCTCGACCTCGTTGTGATGGCTCGGAATCTCGCCGACCGTGCCCTTGCGCGTCCCGACCAGCACTTGGTCCTGAAACACGAGCTGATATCCGATGTCGACCGAGAACCGGCCGCTGTTGGATTCCGGCCCACGCAAGTCGAGCACGCAAGCATCCGCACCACAGCTCGCATGCGCCGACGTGAACGCCCATCCGGCGCAGGCCAGCGCTCCAATCGCGGCTCGGGTCCAGAACGCGCTCCGAAAAATGAGCTCCTTCATCGTGACAGCACCGCTTTGCGGGTCAGTTGAACTCCAGACGCGGCCAAACGGATGAGGTAGAGGCCCGCGGGAGCCGGGCCGTGCGCCGCACGGCCATCCCAGACGCGCGTGTGTCGGCCGGCGGGATAGATGCCCTCGGCGATCACGGACACCTCGCGCCCTTGCGCGTCCCAGACGCTCAACCGTAAGGGCGTGTCGGACGGCAGGACGAACGAGACCTGAAATGCGGTCCGCGCGGGATTGGGATAGGGTGGCGCGAGCGCGAACTCCAGCGCGCCGCCGATGGGCACGATGCCTACGCTCGGGCCCGTGACCTCGACCTGGTCGATCACGGGGCCGGTGTCGCCAGCATCGAGGCTGTAGAACTCGATCGTCGCCGCATCGCTGTCGGCGGTGAAGACGAACGTCTTCTCGAGCCACCCCATCCCCCACGGCCACGCGTGCCCGGCATCGAACTCGTAGTCCTGGGACTGGCCCGCGGCGGCGACTCGGATGTGTTTGAGGATCGGACTCGAGAACGCATCGCCCGACATCCTGAATCGCACCGTGTATTCGGCGCCGGGATTCGTGGCGATCGACTGGGCGATACCGCCGGGACCCGTGCCGTTGAGGGCCAGGCTCCGCGACCCCTCGGCGGCCTCCCAGCGCGTGCCGCAATAGTCGATCGCATCGCGCGTCACGACCCACGCGGTAATGGCGGTCGAGCCCATGGCGAGCTCCATGGCCTCACCCGGGTCCGGTCCCACCTCGAAGCTCGGATTCTCGATCAGGTTGGCTTGCGCGGGCGCGCTGCTCAGGACGACGAGCGACATCGCGGCAAGCGCGATGCGCAATGTGTGGCGCGCCGCGCGGGTTCGGGTCACGACGATCACTGTTGACATGGCAACCGTTCCTCCTCGGGGCGTGATGATGGATCGCTTGGAGACCCGAGAAAACTACTTCCTTGTCTACTGCACATACGTGCACTATAGTGCTCCCGCGGAGATCGATGGATGCGGCTCGAACGTCTCGACGAAGCGATCGCGGTGCGCGCCGATTTCCAAGGAGGCGTGGTCACTCCACTCGCGTTCCGGCGCCACGGGCGGGAGCACCGCATCACGCGGATCAACGCCCGATGGTTGGACCGTTCCGGTCGTCATCCGCATTTCTACTTCTCGGTGACGGTCGAGAGCGGCGACGTCTATCAGCTTCGGCTGCAGGGGGCCGATCTCGTATGGCACGCGGACTCGGTCTCACTGGAGGGCTGATGACCAACGCCGAGGACATCGCGACCGAGCCGACGCCGCAGCCGCCCATTCACGGCAG
The DNA here is from genome assembly GCA_035632955.1 of Candidatus Limnocylindria bacterium. Taxonomy (GTDB): domain Bacteria; phylum Eisenbacteria; class RBG-16-71-46; order RBG-16-71-46; family RBG-16-71-46; genus DASQFU01. The sequence goes on along the minus strand of DASQFU010000236.1, from coordinate 3,666 downwards.
GCTCGTATTGCACGTAGACATAGACGCGTTTTTCGCTGCCATCGAGCAGCTTCTCGATCCGCGGCTCGCCGGTCGCCCCGTGATCGTCGGAGCAGGCGTGATCGCGTCGTGCTCGTATGAGGCGCGCACGTTCGGCTTGCGCGCCGGCATGGCGCTTTCGGACGCGCGACGGCTGTGCCCGAACGCCGTGATTCTCGAAGGACACGCCCAGACCTACCGCTGTTTCGCAGCGCAGATCTTTGCCTGCTGCCGCGAGGTCTCCCACGCGGTCGAGACCTACCTCGACGAGGCCTACTGCGATCTGACCGGCACCGAGCGACTGCATGGCGGGCCGGTGGAAGCAGCTCGCCGGCTGAAGCTTCGCATCCTCGAGACCACCGGACTCACGGTGACGTGCGGGCTCGGACCGAACCGGATGCTCGCGAAGCTGATTGGCAAGACCGTGAAGCCCGACGGCCTGGCGGCGATCGGCGCGGCCGATGCCGACGCGTTCCTGAGCCCGCGGCCGATCGAGCAGCTCGCCGGCGTCGGGCACGCGCACGCGCGAACGCTGCGCTCGATGAACATCCGCACGATCGGCGATCTACGAGCTCTCTCCCCCGAGCTGCTCGAGGCGTTGTTCGGAGCGCCGGGGCGGCTGTTGCACGGGCGCTGCCGCGGGCACGACACGGCGGCGGTCAACCCGCGCGAAGTGCCTCAGTCGATCTCGCGCGAGACGTCGTTCCACCGCGACACCGCCGATCGCGACGAGATCGAAGGGATGCTCGAGTACCTGGTTGGACGCGCATGCCGCACCGCCCGCGAGCTGGACATCAAGCCGCGCACCGTGGCGGTGCGGCTGCGCTATGGCGATGGAGAAGGCGACGAGCGAGCTCGCTCGCTCCAGACACCTTCCGACGCCGATCCCGTCGTGCTGGAGCTGGCTCACGATCTCCTGCGACGGTTGTTCACCCGGCGCGTGGCGCTGCATGGCGTGGGCGTGATGCTTTCCAGCTTCGCGACCCGGCTCGGTGAGCAGGGCGCGCTGTTCGACGAGCGCGAGGCGGGGCGGCGCGCCGCCCTGTTCCGGGCCTTCGACGGCGTCCGGGGAGCTTACGGACATGGGGCGCTGGTCTCGGGTCGGGCGCTCCATCTCAAGGATCGGCTGGAGCAGGATCGTCACGGGTTCGTGCTGCGCACACCCTCGCTCACGAAGTAACGTTCGCGACCGATCCTTCCAAAGGAGATCGCCGGCTCGACGCCGCGCGGTTAGCACGCCATGAGCTCGTTCGTCGCGTTGCGCGTGCGCTCGCACGGCTCGCTCCTGTGCGGAACGGCGGCGCCCGAGGCGTTGATCCGCTCGGCGTTGGCTCGCGGCTACCACGCGCTCGCGCTCACCGACCGCGATAACCTCTATCTCGCGATCCGCTTCTACCGCGAAGCGCTGGCCAACGGGCTGCGGCCTCTGCTCGGCGCCGAGCTCACGTCGGGCCCGCATTCGCTGCTGCTGCTGCCGGTCGACCGGCGCGGATACGCGAACCTATGCCGCCTGTTGACGCTGCGACATCTGGACCCGGGGTTCGATCCGATCGCGGCCCTCGGCGAGCTTTCGCGCGGCGTGCAGGTGATCGTCGAATCGCCGGGGCTCGCGGCTTCGCTGCTGGCGTCCGGCGTCCGTGCCGCGAGCGGTTCGACGCCGGGCGCTCCCCTCGACGGGCGTCGCGGCGCGGGCGACGTCGGGCTATGGCTCGGGATGCGCGGGCTCCCGTCCGAGCGGCCGCGTCTCGCCGAGCGTGCGGCCGCCGCGCGCCGCCTCGGCGTGCCGTGGGTGGCGACCGGCGACTGCACGCTGCTGGATCCGCAGGACCACGAGACGCATCGCGCCGCCGTCACCGCCGCCTCCGGCGAGCTGCTCGACCGCATGCCGCCCGGCGCATTCTGCGCCCGCGAGGCGTGGCTCGCCCCCGCCGCCGAATGGGAACGGCGCGTGCGGGCGACATGCGCCGGCGCGGGCGTACCGGAGGCGGCGGCCGCGGCGCTGCGCAACAACGCGGTCGTCGCCGAGCGTTGCCGGCTCGAGCTCGAGCTGGGCGCTCCGATCTTTCCGCGCGCGCCGGTCCCCGACGGTGAGACCGGCTCCGGCTATCTGCTCCGGCTCGGCCTCGCCGGCCTCGACCGACGCTACCGCCGGCGCTCCGCGGACGGCCGTCCCGCCGAACGCCGGCTGCGCGAGGAGCTCGGGTTGATCGAGCGGCTCGGCTTCACCGACTACTTCCTGCTGGTCGCCGACCTCGTCGAGTTCGCGCGCGCCCGCCACATCCCGACCGTCGGGCGCGGTTCCGGGGCGGGCTCGATGGTCGCGTACTGCCTTGGGATCACGAACGTGGACCCGCTGCGCTACCGGCTCTACTTCGAGCGCTTCCTCCATCCGCAACGCCGGGACTGTCCGGATCTGGACATCGATCTGTGCTGGCGGCGGCGCGACGAGGTGATCGCGCACGTCTACGAGACCTACGGCGCCGAGCAGGTCGCGATGATCTCGACCCATGCCACGCTCGGCGCCCGATCGGCGTTCCGTGAGACGGCGAAAGCGCTCGGCGTCCCCAACGCGCGCGTGAACCTGCTCGCGCGCCGCGTGCCGCACGGTCTCGAGGCGCCGTATCTCGATCGGTTGCGCGCGCTGCCGGAGGCTCGTGGCGTCGACTGGACCGAGCCGGTGCTGGCCTCGGCGCTGCGGCTTGCCGAGCGGCTCGAGGGCGCGCCGCGGCATCTCTCGATCCACTCGGGCGGGGTCGTGATCGGCGATCGGCCGCTGACCCATTACCTGCCGCTCGAGCGCGCCGCGAAGGGCATCGTCGTCACGCAGTTCGAGATGCGCGCGGTCGAGGCAATCGGGCTCGTCAAGATGGATCTGCTGGGAAATCGCGCACTGACGACGATCGGTGAATGCGTCTCGCTGGTGCGCGGGCGGCACGGGATCGAAGTGGACGTCGACGCGCTCCCCGACCCCGATCCCGAGACCGCTCGCCGGCTCGCAGCCGGCGACACGCTCAACTGTTTCCAGGTCGAATCGCCGGCGATGCGCCATCTGCTGCGCATGCTAGGAGCGCGATCGCTGGACGAGACGATCGCCGCCGTCGCGTTGGTGCGACCCGGCCCGGCCGAGTCCGGGATGAAGCAGGCGTTCTGCCGCCGCCAGCGCGGGCTCGAGCCTGCCGTGTTCCTGCACCCCCGGCTCGAGCCCGTGCTGCGCGCGACCCACGGGGTGCTGCTCTACGAGGAGGACGTCATGTGCGTGGCGGCGGCGCTGACCGGGTTGTCGCTCGCGGAAGGCGATCAGCTCCGGCGCGCGATCGCTGCCGCCGGCAGCGACGAACTCCTGGCGCTCGAGCGCGGGTTCGTCGGTCAGTCGGCACGCGCCGGAGTCGACGCCGAGACGGCGCGGAGCGTGTGGCGCGAGCTGGCGCGATTCGCCGCCTACGCGTTCTGCAAGGCGCACGCGGCCGGCTACGGCGCGCTCGCGTATCAGAGCACCTACCTCAAGGCGCATTTCCCTACCGAGTACGCGGTCGGGATTCTCAATCATCACGCCGGCATGTATCCGACCTGGGTGCACGTCGAGGATCTGCGGCGCCAGGGCGTGACGTTTCTCGCGCCGTGCACGCGGCGCTCGGCCTGGGACACGAC
>DASQFU010000235.1:0-9408 GCA_035632955.1 Candidatus Limnocylindria bacterium | reverse complement strand
CCCCGATGCGCTGCTCGGAATCGCTCAGGCGTGGGATCTCGGCGATCGGCCCGAGCGCGCTTACGAAATCCTGACTGAACTGCTCGCGGGCGAGCCGGGCGAAGTCGGCCCGGCGGCGCTCGAGCGCTACGCGGCGCTCGCCGAGCGTCTCGGCCGTCCCGAGACCTCGCGCAAGGCGCGCGAACGGCTGCTCCAGGCGTATCCGCGCAGCATCGAGGCTGCGGCGGCGCGGCTCGCGCTCGCGAGCTTGCCCAGCGAGCCCGGTGCGGGTGCGGTCGGCGTGGCGATCGGCACGTTCATCGATCGCGGACGCGCGCGCCTGCTCGCGAGCGAGGCCAAGCGCGCCGGCTTCCCGGACGCCCAGGTTGTGAGCCGCGGCCAGGGACTGACGGCCGTCCACACGGTGCGGCTCGGCATCTACTCGCGTCGCGTCGACGCGATCCAGGCCGGCGAGCAGGCGGCGAAGGCACTCGGCGTGACGTATCAGGTGGTGAAGGCGCCATGAGGTGCCGCTTTCGCATGGCTCTAATGCTAGGCATCATCGGATCGGCTGCTTGTATGTCGCGCCCCGCCGGTGCGAGCTGGGGAGCGGAAGGAAACGTCGTGACGAACGCGCCCGGTCATCAACGGTCGCGCGCGGTTGCTAGCCTGAACTTGAATGGTGTGCCGTTCGGCGGTGAGGGTGGAATGATCGTCGTCTGGGAAGACGAGCGGAACGCTCCCAGCAGCGGCCTGGATCTCTACTACGCGACGGTGAGCCGCGGGGGCGCGAGCGTTCAGGCGACTCCGTTTTGCACGGCTCCATCGACTCAGTCCGAGCCGAGCGTGGCGCGCACCGGAGCCTGGAGCGGACAGGGTCCCTTCAACACCTTGGTGGTGGCGACCTGGCAGGATGATCGCAACCTGCCGACCTCGGCCGAAGACATCTACGCGCAGGCCCTCTTTGGATCCATATGCTCGCCGGGGAACTGCTGGGGCCCGGACGGCATTTCGATCTGCACGGCTCCCGGGACGCAGTCCCACCCGAAGGTGGTTGGTGACGAACCTTCCACTTTCAGCACCGTGATCGCGTGGGAGGATCGACGCAACGGCACGGATTCCGATCTCTACGCCCAACGCCTGGACCAGGACGGAAACGCCGAATGGGGAAGCGACGGAGCCCCGGTGTGCGTCGCGGCGGGAGATCAGGATCACTTCGACATCGTGCGGGCCCATGACGGCGGCCTACTGCTCGCCTGGGAGGATCACCGGAACGGGCCTTCGCCGCGAGTGTTCGTGCTGCGCCTGCTCGCGTCCGGACAGGTCGCCCCGAACTGGCCGGCGAACGGGCTTCCGGTGTGCGACGTCTCGAGCGCGCAGAACCAGCCTCGGATTGCGGTTTCACCCGCCGGCGGGATCCTCGTGTTCTGGAGCGACCGGCGGGACGACGTCACCGGCGATCTGTACGCGATGAGACTCGCGGACGACGGCCAACCAGCCTCCGGATGGCCGACGTCGGGCCTCGCGGTGTGCACCGCGACCGGAAGCCAGTCACCCGCACACGCGCATCCGTCGGGAACGGTCGTATGGGTCGATGGGCGAAACGTCGGATCCGAAGCTCCGGCCAACTTCGATCTCTATGCCCAACGCCTGCTCGCGAACGGTACGGTGGCGGCGGGCTGGATCCCTGGCGGCACCGTGGTGTGCGATGAACCCAGCCAGCAGGATCAAGTCAACATGGTGCCCTCCAGCGGCGGATCGACGATGTTCGCTTGGAGGGATTGGCGCGCGAACGGAGTGACGAGCGATATCTACGGTCTTTGCCTCGATGCGAACGGCGCCCTCGCGCCGGATTGCCCCGCGGACGGTTTCGCGATCTGCGCTGCCGCTGGAGATCAAAGCGAGCCCCTGGGCGTGTTCGATCCGTTCGGTGCCCTGGTGGTCTGGATCGACGGCCGCACCAGCGGCGTCAACGGCCTCGACCTCTATGCCCAGCTCGCCGGTCAGGATGGCCAGACGGGCGATCCGGTGGTGGACGTGGCGGATCGACTCCCGACCGGCTTTCATCTGAATCGGATCTATCCGAATCCGGCTCGAGGCACCGTGCGAGTTGACTTCGACCTTCCGGCCACCATGACCGTCGAAGTCGAGATCCTCGACTTAGCCGGTCGTGGCGTGTCCACGCTCGAGAGCGGACGCCTGTTCCCCAGCGGACACCATGCGCTCGTATGGGACGGACGCGATCGTCTCGGGCACCTTGCGCCGACCGGCGTGTACCTCGTTCGGGCGAGTGGAAGCTCGCGGTCTGCATCGCGTCGATTCGTGCTCCTGCGCTAGGAACGCCACGTTTCATGAGCCAAGCTTCGGTCTCCGGAGTCACGGTCGCTGCGAAGCGCGACGCGGCACGGTCGCCGCTCATGGTCCAATACCGCCGGGTCAAAGCCGAGCACCCCGACGCTTATCTGTTCTTCCGCCTCGGCGATTTCTACGAGCTGTTCTTCGACGACGCGGTTCAGGGCGCGCGGCTCCTCGGCCTGACGCTGACGTCTCGCAACAAGCACGACCCCGAGCCGATTCCGATGTGCGGGATTCCGTGGCACCAGCGCGATACCTACGTCGCGCGCCTCCTGCGGCTCGGCCACAAAGTGGCGATCTGCGATCAGCTCGAGGATGCGGCAGCGGCCAAGGGCCTGGTGCAGCGCGGCGTCACCGAGATCCTGACCCCGGGCTCGGTCGTTGGGGAGAGTTTCCTCGACCCTGCGGCCAACAATTTTTTGGCGGCGCTGTGGCCGACTGACGAAGGGCTCAGCCTGTGCCTGGCCGACGCCTCGACCAACGAGGTGAGACTCGGCGAATGCCCGTGGGTCGAGGCTCCTGGTCTACTCGCGTCGCTGCGCGTCGCGGAATGGCTGATCCCGGAATCGGGAACCGTTTCGGAACGGCTGGCCGAATCGCTCGACACCGCACTCTCGGGTATCGCGGGAGCCCGGACGCGCGTATCGGTGTCGGGATTCCTCGATGCGCGCCGCGCCCAGCAGCGGTTCGGCTCATCCGCGGCCACTGCGCTGACCGAGGCGCCGCGTGCTGCCGCTGCGGCTTCCGCGGTGCTCGCATATCTGGATCACGTTCAAGGCGGCATCGCGCTGGTCGGCGCACGTGTCGAGCGTTGGGAGCCTGAAGGAACTTTGCGCTACGACGTCGCCACCGCCCGTCACCTCGAGTTGTTCCACGCTCAACCGGGTGGCGAGGCGGCCCACACGCTCTGGCACCACGTGAATCTGTGCGCGAGCGCGCTCGGCGCCCGCAGGCTGCGCGCGTGGCTCGAGCGGCCGCTGGTCGACCTCGACCGGCTCGAACTGCGCCATCAGGCGGTCGCGGCGTGGCTCGACGCCGGCATGGTGCGCGTCTCGTTTCGCGAGGCGTTGCGCGGGTTCCCGGATCTCGAGCGCCTCGCGACCCGGATCGCGCTCGCCAAGGCGACGCCGCGTGACCTCGGAGCGCTGCGTGATGCGCTCACCCATTTGCCGGCGCTTGCCGAGTCGCTGCGAGGATTGGGAGGCGAACACGAGCAGGGCGCGCGCGCCCGCTTGCGGGCGATACCCAATCTGCAAGATCTCCTGCAGCGGGCACTGGTCGACGAGCCGCCACCGGTCTCGCGCGATGGCGGCATACTCCGCGCCGGCTACGACGAGCACCGCGACCATCTGCACGATCTCGCCCGGTCCGGCAAACGCTGGATCGCCGAGCTCGAAGCGGGGGAGCGCGCCCGCACCGGCATTCCGAGCCTCAAGGTCGGTTTCAACCGTGTGTTCGGTTATTACCTGGAGATCACGCGGCCGCACCTCGACAAGGTCCCCGCTGACTACGAGCGCCGGCAAACCCTGACAACCGCCGAGCGCTTCGTCACACCCGATCTCAAGATCAAAGAGAGCGAGGTCCTGGGCGCTGAGGACAAGCTCAAGGCGCGCGAACATGAGCGGTTCGTCGAGCTGCGCGAGCAGGCGGCCGCCTACGTCCCCGCGCTGCAACGGGCGGCGGACGCATTGGCGGAACTTGACGCCGAGTCGGCGCTCGCCGAAGCGGCCGCCCGCTATGACTGGGTGCGGCCCACGCTCGACTCGTCGGATCGGCTGGTGCTGCGCGCGGCGCGACACCCGGTCGTCGAGCGGCTGCTGCCGCGGGGAGAGTTCGTCCCGAACGACGTCGAGCTCGCGGGCAATCGGCGTCAGGTGGTCCTGCTCACCGGCCCCAACATGGGCGGCAAGAGCACGTATCTGCGCCAGGTGGCGATGTGCGTCCTGCTCGCCCAGTCGGGTTCGTTCGTGCCCGCCGAGGCGGCGGAGATCGGCGTCGTCGATCGCCTGTTCACGCGCGTCGGCGCCACCGACCGGCTCGGAGCCGGCCACAGCACGTTCATGGTCGAGATGCGGGAGACCGCCGACATCCTGCGCAACGCGACGCCGCGCTCGCTGGTACTGCTGGACGAGATCGGTCGCGGCACGTCGACCTACGACGGCCTCGCGCTCGCCTGGGCGGTGACCGAGTTCCTCCATGCCTCCGACGGACCTCGGCCACGAACCATCTTCGCGACGCACTATCACGAGCTGACGCAGCTCGCCGAGAGGCTGCCGCGGCTCGTGAACCTGCAAGTCGCGGTGCACGAATCAGGGGAGAGCATCGTGTTCCTGCACCGGATCGTCGAAGGCGCCGCGGATCGTTCGTACGGGATTCACGTCGCACAGCTCGCGGGGTTGCCGCGCCGCGTGCTCGATCGGGCGCGCGAGGTCCTGCAGGAGCTCGAGGCCGAGCGCACCGTCGAGCATCTCGAGACCCACTCCGGCGCCTCGGCGCGACCCGCATCGTCGCCGACCGAGCTGCCTTTGTTCGCGTCCGCGCCGCCGGAGCTCGTGCGCGCGCTCGGCGAGCTCGAGCTGGAGAGCCTGACGCCGCTCGCGGCGTTGAACCTGCTCGCGGAGTGGAAGCGGAGATGGGGAACAGGCCCCGGCTAGCGACAGCGTAGAGCGATTTAACTCGGTGGTTGGAAGGCCCGATCTTTGAGCCACTCAAGGAGACGGAATACTTTCAGCGCTTCTTTCTCGACGGGGATACGGTCGTGTGGCCCAATGGTGCTGACATTGCTCCCGAGACCCTTTACCAGCGCGCGAAGTCGAGCGCGGCCGCCTAGCTGCAACATCTCAGCATTCCTCACCGCTGCGCCAATGCCATGCACAACGCTTGCTCCGTTAGTTGGCGCAACTCCTCCGCGGCTGACACTCTCGACTTTTGCGAGAAGGCTTCGAAGAATAACGCGGAGGCAATCGGCGACCTCAGCAAAGTCGCAGGCTGCACAGGCGCCGGCACACTCAACTAGGATAGAGGAGATCGTGAAGCGCGAAGGTCATCCTTCCATTGAAGGTACGAGCTCTCTGGCATTGGTCACCGTGCTATGTACGATCCTCTGCCTTGTCGTCGTGCCAGCCCTCGGATTCGCTCGCGTCCGGCTTGGCGTCGAAGCGGGGGTCAATCTTTCCACGCTTCGCTATGACGACGAGCTGCCTCCTTGGGATCCAGGCTGGCAAGCATCCTTCGCGGGCGGAACAAACTTCGAGATCCCACTCGTAGATCGATTCTCGCTGATGACCGGGCCGCGTTACGTGCGGCAAGGCAATCGAGTCAAGTACGACACTGGCCCGGGGTCCGTGCGGCAGGTCGGGGAGTTCCGTGTGGTTCAGGACTACGTCTCCCTGCCGATCCTGCTCGCGTTCCGCCCGCTCCCATCGCGTCGGTTCTTTGTGTCCCTTGGTCCAGAGATTGCGTACTTGCTTTCCGGCCGACTCGTCGTCGAAGAGACCCTGTTCACTGGCGGCGTGCCGGAAGAACGAAGCGAGTATGCGGATATTGAGGACGATTTGAAGAAGACGAATTTGTCACTGGACTTCGGAGGTGGACTCGAGTTTTCACTAGAGAAGCACATCGGTGTTCTGCAGCTCCGATACACCCATGGTGTGAGCGGCGTCGCTGAAAAGGACCGATGGTTCAGTGACTGGAAGACGCGAGGGATCGAAGGATTACTTGGCGTGCGATGGTGAGCATTCGCTGCGAACAGGGGAACACGTGAGGTGTCTTGCCGGCATTCTACGTCTTACGCTCGGGGTCGGTCACATGTACGGAAGTCCAGGAACGGACGAAGTGGCGCTTCTGTCGCAGAGTACGTTGTTCCGACCTGCGTCGTGGTCATGAAGCTCCAGAGCTAATCAGCGTGGTTCAACTGCACCAGCCCGTGAACATCGCGAAGTGCTGAGTCGATCTTGGTCAAGGTCGCTTGCGAGGCAAGGACCATCCGCTGGTCCTCGGCGATCCGCCGGAATCTCCGATCGTCACCAGCTCCCCGCGCTCCGCGTGGACGTCCGCGACCGGCGGGCCCTGCGGCGTGTCCTTGCGGTAGGCGAGCAGACGGCGGTGGTGGGCCGGGCGGTGCACGCGGATCCAGGCTTCGAGCTGATCGCCGTCGTCGAACCACGCACGGATTTCCGCGAGCGGCAGCCGGCGCTCGCAGCTTCGCGGGTCGTATTCCCGGCACAGCACGGGATGCCGGCCGTGAATCGCGCAGCGCCCGGCGCGATCGAGTCGCGTGCACACCGCCTCGAAGTGCACGAACCAGCGTTCCGGCCGCTCGACGTAGAGACTCACCCCCTGGTGGTAGAGCGCCCAGATCCACTGATCGTATTCCCACGCGGCTCGCGGGGCGTCGATCTCGACGGTGATGTAGGTGCAGCATTTGACGCACCCGGCACACAGGTCGGCGTTCTCGGTCGACGTCAACGCCCGCGCATCGCGCGCGTCGTTGACGGCCGTTGAGCTCTTGGGCGATCGATCCGTCATTGCCTCTTTATAACGCAGGCCCGGGGGTGAAGCCAGACTGGAGGCGCACAAGTGTCACGAGGAAACGATCCGAGAACTTCAAGATCGAATCGTAATGTGGTGCGTTGAACCTGCAGGGTGATGGGATTCTCACGGACCACAGAATTCACTTGACGCATTGATGAGCTATGTCGGCGAGACCTCGGCGCGGCTCACAGAGCAACGCATCAGGGTGCGTGAGATTGGCACGGGGACGCGATCGTGCTGTTGGGAGAAGAAAACCCGTGAGGCGGCGTGCGGTGCGGACTCCGGGGCTTTCCGAGCGCCGAAAAAGCTCGTGGTACAAAGGGCGAGCCCCCGCGTTCGCCTAGCCCAGAACCAGGCCGTCTTTCAAGGTGCGCCCCCGCGGAAGGGTCGTTCATGCGCGCCTATACGTTGACGCATCTCAGCGATGCCGTCCTGCTTCGTAGTCTGACCGCGCTAGTCGCACAGGATTGCGCGACCACCGCCGCGCTGTTGGCCCACATCGCCGAAGTCGATGCGCGGAAGCTCTACCTGCCGGCCGGTTACCCGTCAATGCATGCCTACTGCATCGACGAGCTGCGCTTGTCAGACGACGCGGCCTACAAGCGCATCCAGGCAGCGCGTGCCGCTCGGCAGTTCCCTGCACTGTTAACGGCATTGGCTGAAGGCCGGCTTCATCTGGCCGCGGTGTGCTTGCTGGCCCCCCATCTCACGCCAGAGAACGCAGGGGAACTGCTGGCGGCGGTGGTGCACCGGCGCAAGTCCGACATCGAGCAAATGCTCGCGCGGCGCTTCCCACGGCTGGAAGAAAGGCCGGCGATGATCCGGGCCCTCCCTGCAACATCGTTTCCGCCGAACGCGCAACTTGCCCCGGGGCAAGTTGCGACCCACACCGAGCTCGTCGGGGCACTTGCCCCGGGACAAGTGGAAGCACTCGCCCCGCGACCCGAGGGGGCGCTGCTCTTGTCCGAGCGCTTCGCGCTCCAGCTCAGCATCGGCAAGGGCACGCACGACAAGCTGCGCTACGCCCAGGCGCTGCTCAGCCACGCCGTGCCCTCGGGGGATGTCACGCAGGTGCTCGATCGTGCCCTCGATGCCCTGATCGGCCAGCTAGAGAAGCGGAAGTTCGCGGACACGAAGAAGCCGCGGCCGGCCCAACACTCGAACGTCAACAAACGCCACGTCCCGGCGCACGTCAAGCGCGCGGTCTGGGAGCGGGATCACGGTCAATGCACGTTCGTCAGCGCGAGCGGTCATCGCTGCGAGGGGCGCCGATTTCTGGAATTCGATCACGTCGACCCGGTCGCCCGTGGTGGCCGGGCAACCGCGGAGTGCATTCGGCTGCGGTGTCGCGCGCACAACCAGTACGAGGCGGAGCGCACGTTCGGGGCGGGATTCATGATCGAGAAGCGCGACCGGGCTCGGCGCGCAGCAAATGAATCACGCGCGCGGGCTGTTGCCAGGGACGCGGCCGAAACGCGTGCGAGTGCTGCTGCCAGGGAGCAGACCAGAGACGTGGTGGCCGGCCTACGTGAGCTCGGATTCCGCGCCGACGAGGCGCGACGTGCGGCAGAGTTCTCGGCAACCCTTCACGGCGCCACGCTCGAGGGGCGTGTACGCGCTGCCCTGAAGTTTCTTTGCCGAAAACCTGCCTCCACGACCGAGTCAGGACGAGCGTGGGGGGTGTCGACCTGACGAGCTGCGCGGAATCGAGGCAACGTGCGACCTCAATAGCCGCCAATACCAAAAGCGCCACAATTCTGCTGGTGTTCAGGATGCCAGGGATGCAATCCGCAGCCGTCCGTGTGAGGCGTCAGCGCTCGAGTGCCGTGCGCGCGGCCCGGGCCAGCTCGGGATCGGGCGTCTGCATCGCGAAGCGCGCCGCTGCGGCTTCGAGCCCGGGGTCGCGCGCCCCCGCGGCGGCGTCGAGAGCGAGCCACGCCAATCGCTCGACGGCGCCAGGGCGAAGCGCACGCTCTAAAACGACCGCCAGCGTCTCGGCCGCTGCCGGCTGCGGCCCGAACGCCAGCGGCGCCTTCCAGAGAGCCCGCGCGGCTTCCGCTCGCACCGCCTCGCTCGAATCCTCGCGCATGGAAACGAGCAGTTGAGTACGCAGGCGTTCGCGAAGCGGGTGGCTTTCATAGCGAGCGGGACGCGTCGGCGTGGCGTGCTCGATGTCGGTGACGATCAGGTTGAGGCCGAGCGCCAGCACCGCTTGCTCGCGCACCGTGGGATCGAGATCGCCGGCGTAGGGGAGAATGCGCGCGACCGTGCCCGGCGAGCGGTAGCTCCATTTGAGGATTGCCCGGGCCTTGGCGCGCGGCGACTTCGGAGCGGAAGCGCTCCCCTCGGGACCCGGGCCCGCGCCGAACAGCACGCCGCCGGCCGCCAGCACTCCGAATATCGCGAGCACAACGGCCACTCGCCGCTCGCGCGCGGTATGTGCCCAACGCCGGGCGAGGAACATCGCCAGAGCGGCGCCGGCGAGCGGCAGAGCCAGCCAACCCCCGCCGGAGAACCCGGGAGGGAGCGACGGGTGGATGG
>DASQFU010000234.1:0-2453 GCA_035632955.1 Candidatus Limnocylindria bacterium | reverse complement strand
ATGAACCAGCAGAAGAACCCGTCATCGAACGTCAGCGAGCTGGAAGCTCGGGCGGTAGCCGAGGCTTCCCGGGAAACCACCTGGGAGGCCCCGTCGTTCGTGCGTGAGCTGTTCCTCGGCAGCCTCGACCTCGACCTCATTCATCCTCACCTCGAGCCGGATCCCGAGGAGCAAGGTCGCGCGCGCGACTTCATGACGAAGCTCGAGAGCTTCCTGCGCGACGAAGTGGACAGCGAGCAGATCGAGCGGGACGCCAAGATCCCCGAACGGGTGATCCAACGCCTGCGCGAGCTGGGGGCGTTCGGCATCAAGATCCCCCGCGAGTACGGAGGCCTCGGCCTCTCGCAGTACTCGTACGGCCGCGCGATGGCGCTGGCGAGCACCAAGTCGGGCGCGCTGGTTGCGCTGCTATCCGCGCACCAGTCGATCGGCGTGCCGCAGCCGCTCAAGCTGTTCGGCACCGACGAGCAGAAGCGCCGGTTCCTGCCGAGGCTGGCGAAGGGCGCGATCTCCGCATTCGCGCTGACCGAAAACGACGTGGGCTCGGATCCCGCGCGCATGAGCACGACCGCGACGCCGACCGCGGATGGAACCGCCTACCTGCTCGACGGCGAGAAGCTGTGGTGCACGAACGGCGCGATCGCCGAGCTGATCATCGTCATGGCCCGCACGCCGGGCAAGCCCGGCAAACCCGGCCCGATCAGCGCTTTCATCCTCGACACGGCGACGCCGGGCGTCGAGATCGTCCACCGCTGCGAGTTCATGGGGATCCGCGGGATCGAGAACGCGTTGATGCGATTCCACAACGTGCGCGTCCCCAGGGAGAATCTGCTGTGGGGCGAGGGCAAGGGGCTCAAGCTCGCGCTGGTCACGCTCAACACCGGCCGGCTCACGCTGCCCGCGACGTGCGCCGCAGCAGGGAAGTGGTGCGTGCAGGTCGCGCGGCAGTTCGCCGCCGAGCGCGTCCAGTGGGGCAGGCCGGTCGGCCAACACGACGCGGTGGCCCAGATCCTCGCCGACATGACGGTGAAGAGTTACGCCATGGAGTCGATCGCCGACCTCGCCGCGCTGCTTGGTGACGCCGGCAAATCGGACATTCGGCTCGAAGCGGCGATCGCCAAGCTCTGGAACTCGGACGCCGCGTGGGAGATCGCCGACCAGGCGCTTCAGATTCGTGGCGGGCGCGGATACGAGACCGCGCGCTCGCTGGCGGCCCGCGGCGAGACCCCGGTGCCGATGGAGCAGGTGCTGCGCGACCTGCGCATCAACCGGATCTTCGAAGGCACGAACCAGATCATGCGGCTGTTCATCGCCCGCGAGGCGCTCGACCAGCATCTGCGGACCGCGGGTGACGTCGTCATGCCGGGTGTGCCGATGGCGCGCCGGCTCACGGGGCTCGTGCGCGCGGGACTGTTCTACGCGCTCTGGTATCCGAGCCGCTGGCTCGGCTGGGGAGGCTGGCCGAAGTACTTGGAGTTCGGTCGCCTCGCCGGGCACCTGCGCTGGGTGGAGCGAACGGCACGCCGGCTGGCCCGCCAGCAGTTCCATTTGATGGTGATTCACGGACCCGCGCTCGAGCGGAAGCAGGCCCAACTCTTCCGCTGCGTGGACATCGGCGCCGAGTTGTTCGCGATGTCGGCGACCTGCGTGCGCGCCCAACGCGACGCGAGCCAGAGCGACGCGGACGCGGGGCCACTCGAGCTCGCCGACCTGTTCTGCCGCGGCGCCCGCCGCCGAATCGACGTCCTGTTCCAGGCCATCCGCCACAACCACGACGATCGTGCCTATCGGGTGGCGCGTCAGGTGCTCGACGGAAAATACGGCTGGTTCGAGACCGGCATCATCGAGGTCGAGACCGCCGGCCGCTCCGCCGAGCGAGAGCTGCACTCGAGCGCCGCCGGCTCGTAGCGAGCGTCGTTCGCAGCTCGTTCAGCGAGTGGCCGCCGAATCACGCACGATCTCGAAGATCGCCACTCGCTCCAGAGGCTTGTCACGATCGATGTAGATGAGGCGGAGCTGCTTCTGGCGCGCGAGGAACTCGGAATCGGTGACCAGTGGCAGGAGCTGCGGGCGCAACGTGAGCAAAACGTACTCCTCGAGCGCCAGATAGTCAGCTCCAACCCGAAGCGCATGCTCCACGACCTGCTCGGTCGATCCTTCCGGAAGCTGGACGTGACGCATGTGTGCGAAAAAGGGAATGAACGCCTTGCGATCCATCACGCGCGCGTCGCTCGGGCCGTGCGCACGTAGCCACAATCCTGCTTTCCGCATGACGCTCATGGGTTGCTCGTCGAAGTGGCGGAGGTGCCGGCCGGGCGGCCCGAGCCAGGCCCAGACGAGACCGGCGATTGCGAGGCTCGCCGGGAGCCAGCCGGCGAATCTTTCCCAGCGGCCCAGACGTCGGGCGATCCAGTCCGCGCCTTCGGCGGCGCCGACCGCAAGCGTCGGAATCA
>DASQFU010000233.1:0-2423 GCA_035632955.1 Candidatus Limnocylindria bacterium | reverse complement strand
AGGCGCTGAGCTTGCTCCACGAGTGGGTCGAGAACACCAATCTGCGCAAGCACTGCCTGGCCGTCGAGGCTGCGTTGCGCGCCTACGCGCGCTCGTACGGCGAGGACGAGGAGCGCTGGGGTCTCACCGGGCTGATTCACGACTTCGACTGGGAGCGCCATCCCGACGCCGAGCGTCACCCGATGGCGGGCGTCGAGCTGCTGCGGCAGAAGGGTTGGCCCGAAGACGTCTGCCGGGCGGTGCTCGGACACGCGACTTACAGCGGCGTTCCGCGCGACACGCTCATGGCGCGTACGCTGTTCGCTTGCGACGAGCTGTGCGGCTTCCTGGTCGCGTGCGCGCTCATCACGCCCGAGAAGTCGCTCGAGCAGGTCGAAGTGGCGTCGGTGAAAAAGAAGATGAAGCGCGCCGACTTCGCGAGGAACGTGAATCGCGACGACATCGTCAACGGTGCTGCCGAGCTCGGCGTCGAACTCGATCAGCACATCGCGTTCGTGCTCACCGCGATGCGCGGCGTCCGCTCCGAGCTCGGGCTCTAGTCTAGAGCCACTCTCGACGTTCCCCAAAAAGTGCCGACGTCGGATAGGTTGCCTTCGACATCCTGAAGGGCCCACTCGGCGTCGGCGTTGCTTCTTTCGACCGGCGAGCTCCGCGAACGGAGTCGCTCTCGGTCGCGCCCACTGTGACAGTGGGCGGAGTTCAACGCTGGGGTCCGAACCGAACCCACCGCGTCTGTGAACCAGTCTTGATCCGCTTCAGGGGTCCGTCAATCCCGAAATCATGCCTTGCCCACTCTTCGCGTCCCAGGCGCATTCCCGGCGCAGATGGGCAGCGGCGCGACCCGCTGAGCCGGTGGGCCGCATCACGCGAGCTGCTCGAGCTTCTCGACCGTGACGGCGATCGCGCCCAGCGTTTCGTCCACACGTCCCTCGACCCGCACCACTCGGCCGCCGAGCGCGTGAGCGAGAGCGCGAAACGTGTCCGGGAACAGCACGCATTCCGCGAGGCCGCTGCGGTCGGCAAGCGTGAGAAACGCCATGGTCGCTCCGCTGCGCGTCGTGACGCGGCGTGACGCGCAGGGCATGCCGACGACGGCGACGCGCCGGCCGCAGCGCCGTTCGAGCTCGGAGGCCGGAGTCGGCGCCTTCGCCTTCGGGTCGATCGTCATGTCCAGGGGATGGCCGCTGAACCAGAGGCCGGTCGACTCCATCTCGCCGCGCACCCGCTCGGCGAGATCGAACTCCGGCAGCGCAGGAATCGGCAGCACGGGAGCAGCAGCGGGAAGCAGATCGGCCCCATCCGGAGCCACGAACGCGGGCGTCGCAGACGCCCGCGACGCAGCCCGTGCGGCGCCGGAGCGCGCCTCGAGCAGCAACGCCGGGCGGGAGCGGCCGGTCCAGTCGCAGGCTCCGGCGAGGATCAACGATTCCAGCTCCGGCAGCGTGGGCCGCACGCGGTCCACGACGTCGGCGATACTCGCGTACGGACGCGCAGTTCGGCCCTCGAGAATGCGCGCCCCGGTCGCTTCCGCGAGGCCGAACACGCGGGAGAGCCCGATTCGGACTGCGGCGGCGGCGGGTCCCGTTGGCGACGTCTCCAGCGTCGTGTCCCAGGCCGAGCGCCGCGTGCACGGCGCGAGGAACGTCACGCCCTGGCGTCGCAGATCCTCCACGTGAACCCAGGTCGGATACATGCCGGCGTGATGGTTGAGAATCCCGACCGCGTACTCGGTCGGATAGTGCGTCTTCAAGTAGGTGCTCTGATACGCGAGCGCGCCGTAGCCGGCCGCGTGTGCCTTGCAGAACGAGTAAGCGGCGAAGCGCGCCAGCTCGCGCCACACGCTGCGCGCCGTGTCGGCGTCGACTCCGGCGCGCGCCGACTGACCGACGAACCCGTGCTCGAGTGCTAGAAGCTCGTCACTGCCGGCGGCGGCGATCGCGCGCCGGAGCTGATCGCCTTCCGCGAGCGTCAGCCCGGTCAGCGCCGCCGCCACGCACATGACGTCCTCTTCATAGAGCAGCACGCCGTGGGTCGCGCGCAGCACAGGCTCGAGCCGCGGGTGCAGGAACACGGCAGGCTCGATCCCGCGCTGGCGGCGGCAAAACGCTTCCTTCATGCCAGACTCGGCCGGGCCCGGGCGCACCAAGGCGACCGCGGCGATCGTCTCGTCCAGCGTTTGCGCGCGCAGCATGCGCAGCAGATGACGCATCGCCGGCGATTCGACCTGGAAACAGTTGAGCGTGTCGCCGCTCGCGAGCCGGTGAGCCGTCTCGGGATCCGGGTCCGGCAGCGCGTCGACGTCCACGTCGATCCCGTGCCGCCCGCGAACCAGCGAGACGCACTCGCCGATCGTCGTCAGCGCGCGGTTTCCCAGCAGGTCCATCTTGACGAGCCCGATCGCCTCGACTGCGCGCATCTCGAAC
>DASQFU010000232.1:0-44268 GCA_035632955.1 Candidatus Limnocylindria bacterium | reverse complement strand
GTCCATGACTACGAGAGCACGTGGATCATGCAGGGATCCGCTGGCTATCAGTTCCAGTCCCCGGGCGGCTTCTTCGTACGACCCATCTTCACCTTCAACCAGGCGACGGCAGGGAGCGGCGGCGGCTTTCTCGTCTGGCCGGGCATGACGATCGGAGGCAGCTTCTGAGCTTGGACGCTTTTTCCGGGGCGTGCGGCTCTCGCGATCGGTGGTCGTGTTGAGCCAGCCAAAATCCATGGCCTCGAGAACGAGGGCGCTCCACGTCTCCTCGGCCGACTCATCACCGAGACCTGGCGGGCTCGCGGATGGCCCAGCCGGTCACGAGCGACAGCCGATTCTCTCCTCGCCGCTCGACCGCGAGCGCGAGATTCACCGGAATCCGGATGCCGCCGACGCGGAACGAATGGCCGGCGGCAACCACGATCGCGGTGTTGAGGAAGGATGATCCTCCCAACGTCGCGCTCGGGCCGACGCCGAACTCGAAGCTGTTGGGCAGCCGGAGGCCGAAGATCAGTGTTCCGCTCGGGATGAATGCATCGCTCTCCATCCCGCCCACCAGGAACACCTTCTCGACGATGAACCACGGCCCTCGGGTCCCGGGAGCCGCCTGATGCTCGAGGTGCCAGCCGAACTGGCTGCGCGCGGTGCCGTCGGGGGCGAACGTGGCGCCGAGCCGCGGTCCGCTGAGGTCGTACTGAAGCACGGGCAATTCAGCGTCGATCGGGGCTTCGGGTGGCAGGGTCGCGGCCGAGGCCTGCGCCGCAGGCTCTGCGTCCGGTGTCTGCGCGGCGGTGGGGGTGCCCTGAGTCTGCGCCGCCGCGAGGTTCGGCGAGGTCACGAGTCCCAAGAGCAGCGCTACGCATTCGCATGTCATTCGCGATCTCATCGTCAGCTCCTTCCGCGATGCCTGCGGGCCCGCGCTGGGGTCGGTCCCCCGCCTTCGGGCCGCCGCGCAGCATCCGCGGTCACTCTCGTGCATCGCACGGCGTGTGCCGACGGGATCACGACGCGCGAACCGCATAACTGCAGCGCCCAGCACGCGGGCTCGACGCCGATGCGGCGAGCGGACTGTCGAATCGTGGAGACGTACTCCACGATCGTGGAGCAGCTCGCTCCGCGCGGGGACCTGCGGGGACACGGAACCGCCGGCGTGCGCTGGAATCCCTGCGCCCGCAGCACGGACCGGAAGTCCCGCGTATATACTCCCGGGCGATGCCCGATCCCCCGCCGACGACCGAGCTGATCGAGGCGCTCCACGGAGTGCTACGCCAGGCGGCGGAGCCCACTCAGGTGCTACGCACCATCCTCGAGCAGGCCGTGTCGCGGACCGCCGCCGAGCGCGGGTTGTTCGTGGAAGTGGCCGAGGGGGGAGGCCTCGAGTACCGCGTACTGCACGGCTTCGCGCCCCGTCAGCTGGAAGGCGACTCGGACCGATTCAGCCGGAGCCTGTTCGCCCGAGTGCTCGAGACCGGCGACGACGTGCGGCTCGACAGCATCACCGACGACCCTTACTTCGCGCGCATCGAATCCGTCCGGGAGCTCCGTGCGGCTTCCATCTTATGCATGCCCATCCGATGCGGCGGGACGATCGCGGCGCTCGTTCACCTCGAGCACCGCCGGCAAGGCCACTTCACGGAACGCCATCGCGAGCAGCTCCGTGCGCTGCTCGACGTGGCGGGTCCGGTCCTGGGTACGCTGCAGGCCGGGCGCACGATGATCCGCGAGCGCGATCGCCTGCGTGCGGCCGAGACGCGGCTGCGCTCCGAGGCCGAGGAAAGCCGCAGGCAGCTCGCGTCGGATTGGTCGTTCGGGCGCTTCGTCGGCCGCTCGCCGGCCGTGCGCGCGCTCGAGGCCACGGTGCGGCGGGTGGCCGCAACGAGCTTCCCGGTCCTGCTGGTCGGTGAGACCGGGACCGGCAAGAGCATCCTCGCGCGCGTGATCCACTACGGCGGCCCGCGGGCCCAGCAGCCGCTCGTTACGGTGTTCTGCCCGTCGCTCGAGAAGGGCATGGTGGAGGCCGAGCTGTTCGGCCATCGCAAGGGGGCGTTCACGGGGGCGGTGTCGGACCGCGTCGGCAAGGTTCAGGCGGCCGACCAAGGAACGCTGTTCCTCGACGAGATCGGCGAGTTGCCGCTCGAGATCCAGCCCAAGCTCCTGCGACTCCTGCAGGAGATGACGTTCGAGCGGATCGGCGATCCCAAGGAGCGCCACGTGGACCTCCGGGTCATCGCGGCGACCAACCGGGATCTCGAGCACGAGGTCGAACAGGGGCGGTTTCGGCGTGATCTCTTCGAGCGGCTCAACTACGTCCCGGTGCGCGTGCCACCGCTGCGCGAGCGGCTCGAGGACATCCCGTTGCTCCTGCGCCACGCGCTGGATCAGAACGACGCCGGCCGCTGGATCGAAATCTCGAACGCCGCCGAGCAATGCCTCTGCGACCTCGACTTCACCTGGCCGGGGAACGTGCGCCACCTCGAGCAGCTCGCGGCCCGCCTGTCCCTGGGCGGGGTGAGCTCGCCGGCGACGCCGGACGAGGTACTGGCACTCATGGATCGGGGTCGTGGCGAAGCGGCCGCAACGACCGACACGCCCGATCTCTCGTCGGGCCTACCCTCGCTGCTCGAAGAAGCGGAGCGGAGCTGGCTCGAGCAGGCGTTGCGGCTCTATCCCAGCCTCACGCGGGCCGAGCTGGCCGGCCGGCTCAAGATCAGCGAGTCCGCCCTCTACAAGAAACTGCGGCAGCACGGTCTCGTGAAGAGCTGAGGCCCGATGCCTTCCACGCCTGAATCCTTGCACGGCGAGCGCTTCATCCCGGGTCGGATCATCTCCGGCCGCTACCGCGTGGTCGGGCGTGTCGGTCAGGGCGGCATGGGGGAGGTCTTCCGCGCCGACGACCTCAAGCTCGGACAACCGGTGGCGCTCAAGTTTCTGCCCCAGGAGCTCAGTGGCGACCCGACGCGACTCGAGGCCCTGTTTGCCGAGGTCCGATTGGCGCGTCAGGTTTCGCATGCCGGCGTCTGTCGAGTCCACGATATCGGTGAGATGGACGGGATGCACTTTCTGTCGATGGAGTTCGTCGACGGCGAGGACCTCGCCTCCCTCCTGCGCCGCATCGGCCGACTGCCCGCCGACAAGGCGATCGAGATCGCGCGCGAGATCTGCGCCGCTCTCGCGGCCGTCCATGGCCGCGGCGTGCTCCATCGCGACCTCAAGCCCGCGAACCTGATGATCGACGGACGCGGGCACGTTCGCATCACGGATTTCGGATTGGCCGAGCTGCAGGGCACCGGGGTGGATCCCGAGTTCATCGTCGGCACACCCGCCTACATGGCCCCCGAGTGCCTGGCTGGAGGCCAGGCCACCACCGTCCGGAGCGATCTCTACAGCCTCGGGCTCGTGATGTACGAGCTGTTCACGGGCCGCCACGCGTTCGAGGCCAAGACGATCCAGGAGATGATCCACCTTAGTCGCGAAACGGTGCCGGTGAGCCCCGCGAAGCACCAGCGCGACATCGATCCCAAGGTGGAGCAGGTGATCCTCCGCTGCCTCGAGCGAGATCCCGAGCACCGGCCAAGCTCGGCGCTCGCGGTGGCGGCCGCGCTCCCGGGCGGCGATCCGATCGCGGCTGCACTCGCCGCCGGCGAAACCCCGTCACCAGCACTGGTGGCCGCGCCCACAACCGGCGTCGAAGGGTTGCGCCCCGCGGCTGCCTGGTCTTTCCTGGTCGCGATCCTCGCCGGACTTCTGCTGGTTACGGCGGTCGCGCCGCGAACGCGCTTGGTTCCCGCGCTGTCCCTGCCCGAGACTCCGGAAGCCATGGCCGGCCGGGCGCGCGAGTTGCTCCGCGACCTCGGCATGACGGCGACCGCCGTGGATCGCGCGTCTGGGTATGAATACGACGAATCCATCGTCGATGGGGTCACCGTTCGCGACCGCTCGCCGTCGCGGTGGGGGCGGCTCTCCCGGACGCACCCACAGGTCGTGACGTTCTGGTACCGGGAAAGCCCCGCCGAGTTGGTGCCGGCGGGACCGCGCTACCGCGTCACTTACTCCGATCCTCCGCTCGCGCTCGGAGGAATGGTCGGCGTGAAGCTCGACGGTCTTGGCCGCCTGCGGCGACTCGATGCCCCGGCGAGCGCGAGCGCGGCAGCAGCGACGCTCGATCCGAGCCTCCTGTTTCGCGCCGCCGGGCTGGAACCCGCCGACTTCCAAGCCGTCGCTCCCCGTGCTGCTCCGCCCGGAGCCGGCGACCTGCACCTCGCCTATGCGGGAGTGGACCGCGAAAACCCGCCGCGTCCTCTGCACGTCGAGGTGGTGGCGTTCCGCGGGCGTCCGGTGTCGTTCGTCGTCGAGGAGCTGGGAATGCCACTCGCGGGCGCGCCTGCGGTGATCCTGGACCCGTCCGGGCGCACCACCGCACTCATCTTCGGATCGGTGCGACCCGCGCTGCTCCTGGCGACGCTGCTCATCGGCGCCTGGCTCGCGCGTCGCAATCTGCGCGCGGGGCGCGGCGACACGAAGCGTGCGTTCCGCGTGGGCCTCGGCCTCATGACGCTGCGGATCGTGGCCTGGCTCCTCGGCGGCCACCACACGGTCGGCTCGCTCACCTATCAGCTCATGTCGGCGCTGGCCTGGGGGCTCTACGACTTCGCCTACGGCTGGGTCATCTACATGGCGATCGAGCCCAAGGTCCGGCGGCTGTGGCCACGGTTGCTCACGTCCTGGGCACGCCTGCTCGACGGGCAGCATGCGGACGCGCGTGTCGGCCGCGACGTGCTGATTGGATGCCTGGTGGGCACGGTCATCGCACTCGCCGTGGCGGGACATCAGGCGGCTCCGGCGCTATTCGGCGCGCCACCCGGACGCCCGGACAACGTCGGGTATGTAGAGAACGAACTGACCGCCTTGCTCGGGCTGAGGCATCAACTCGCCGATCTCCTGGGCCTGTTCCGATCCAACCTCGTGCTCGTCATGGGATTCGTGGCGATCCTGATCATTGCCCGGCTCGCTCTGCGCAACACCAAGGCGGCGGTCGTGACGGCGTTCCTGATCTTCGTGCCGCTCGCGCTGCCCAAGGGCGAGATGTTGGCGCTCAACCTGGCCTTCGCGATCTGTGTCTCCCTCCTCCTGCTGCTCGCTCTCATGCGCTTCGGTTTGCTCGCGGCCGGGGTCGCCATGCTGACGCACGCGGCACTCCAGTCGGCACCGCTCGGGATGGGCATCGGCTCGTGGACCACGAGCCAGACCGTGCTCGTTCTGGGGCTGGTCCTCGGGGTCGCGGGCTACGGCTTCGTCCGCTCGCTCGGCAGGTGGCCTGCGTTTCGCGATGTCCTGGCGGAGGAGTGACTCTTCACCGGCGTCCGCTGTGGTTCCCGGGCGGCGTCGCCGCGGCTAGACCCTATTCGATAGAGCGCGCATGCACGTCATCGAGACTGGTCGTCTCACGCTGGAGCCGCAGACCGCGGCACATGCGGATGAGATGTTTGTGGCACTCCGCGACCTGGCGATCTACGAATACGAGAACGAACCACCGCCGTCGCTCGAATGGTTGAACCGGAAGAACACGCCCTCCGCATGATCTCCCGTCGCGCCGACACTCTGGTTCTCGGTGCCGGTCTCCAGGGGACCGGCGTGGCCTTGGAGCTCGCGCGGCGGGGCCTCGGCGTCACGTTGGTAGACCGAGATGCATGTCCTTTGAATCGCGCCAGCCTTCGCAATGAGGGAAAGATCCACCTCGGCTTCATCTACGCGAACGATCACTCGCTCGGCACGGCATTCTTGCAGCTCGACGGCGCCCTCCGATTCCGGAGGATCCTCGCCCGCTGGATCGATCCCGAGGTGGAGTGGCTCGCGCTCTCCACCCCCTTCCACTATCTCGTTGCCCACGATTCCCTGGTGGCTCCGGACCGGCTGGCGGACCATTACGCAAGAGTCGAAGAGCGGTACCGCCGACAGCTCGCGAAGGACCAGGATCTCGACTACCTGGGCGCCCGACCCGAGAATCTCGTGCGCCCGCTCGCGGTTGGGGAGATCGCCGCCCACTTCGATCCGGCGCGCTTCGCCGCAGGCTTCGCAACGGCCGAGCTCGCCATCGACACCGACGTGCTGGCCGCATGCCTTCGACGAGCGGTGGCCGAATCGCCGAACATCACGTTCTTGCCCTCACACGTCGTCCGCGTCATCTCGGAGGAATCGGACGGGTATCGCATCGAGGGAGATGGAACGGAGGGGCCGTGGTGCATCTGGGCGAACCAGGTCGTGAACGCGACCTGGGAGCGACGGCTCGCCCTCGACCGGCAGCTCGGGATCCCGCCACCCGAGAATCTGCTCCACCGACTCAAGTTTCGTGTCATCGGCCGGCTACCGGTGGAGCTGCGCGGGGCTCCGTCGGTATCGATGGTGCTCGGCCGCTTCGGTGACATCGTGGTCCGCCGCGACGGGACCGCCTATCTCTCTTGGTATCCGGCAGGGCTTCGTGGTTGGAGTCATGACATCGAACCCCCGGCCGAATGGGATCCCGCCTGTCGGGGCGAGGTGAGCCCCTTGCTTTCACGGGAGATTGCAGCGGACATTCTGGCCGGCATCGATGCTTGGTATCCCGGGATCGGACGTTGCGAGACTCTGACCGTCGATGCGGGAGCCATCGTCGCGATCGGCCGCAGCGACGTGGACGACGCCTCGAGCGCCCTGCACGATCGGTCGCGCATCGGCGTGACGTCGCGAGGCGCCTATCACTCGGTGGACACTGGCAAGCTGACCACCGCGCCACTCTTTGCCATCGAGGCCGCCGACCGGGTCGAGGCGCTCCGGTTGTCGAGGAGAACGGCTTAGTGACGGTCGGAGTCGCGCATCCGAAAGTCGTCGCACTGGTTCCGGCGTGGAAGGCGTCGGCCTTCATCGCCGAGACATTGGACGCCCTTGCCGCGCAGGGTTGTCCCAACCTCGAAATCCTGGTCTTCGACGATGCCTCACCGGACGAGACCGCTGCTATCTGCGAGCGATACGCGGCACGCGACCGTAGGTTTCGCGTCATCCGTCAGCCGCGCAACCTGGGCTGGATCGGGAACGTGAATGCTCTGCTGCGGGAGGCGCGAGGCGACTACTTCCTCTTCGCGTTCCAGGATGACCTTCCGGAGCCCAGCTATGTCGAGCGGTGCGTCGACGCCTTGGAGATGAATCCACGGGCGATCATGGCGTTCTCGGACATCGAGCTCGTCAACCAGGATGGAAGCCGCGAGGAGAAGTCCTATGCCGTGCTCGACGGCGTGACCGATCGCTCGCAGCGTGCCCGGCTGGTGGCGGGGCAGCAGGGGTCTTGGTGGATCCCCAACCGCGGCGTGTTTCGGGCGTCTGCGGCTCGAGCCATCGGCGGCCTGCGCCGGCACCTCGCGGGCGAGTTCTCGGCCGACTGGCCATGGCTCCTGCACATGAGTCTTCTGGGCGAGTTCGTTCGAATCCCCGAGTGTCTGGTCACCAAGATCTACCAGCAGCGGAGTCTGTCGCGCGGATGGGACTTCGGCGGGCGGTCGTGGAGCGCGGTCACGCTCTCCGCAGTGGCGACCGTTTCTCGCGCGCAGATCCCCGTTCGCGAGAAGCTCGCGCTCTTCGGAACCCTGGCCGTGTTCCTCGCACTCAGGCTCCGGCACGCGAGCCGGCTCACCATCGGCCGATGGCTCCGGCGCCTGGGACTCCGGCGATCGACGCCACTTCCCGGGTCTCCAGATCGCGGGAAAGCTGGGCGGTTCACAGGCTAAAGGGTTCGCCGTCGCGGTCGAGAGATCAAGAAGCGGCCCCGCTGTGCTTCAAATCATCGTAAGAGCACGATACGGTGCACGTTCGAAAACCGTCCCGCATCGAGTGAGGGAAAGTAGAGTCCCGCTGGCACCTTTGAATCGGCAAATCATAGGAGTGATGAAATGAAATGGATCACACGGGAGCGGGTCAAAGTAGACCGGGTCGCATGCCCCTGGTTCATCCGCAAGTTCGTCGATCCTGAAGCGCAGTTCCTCTTCGTTCCGTCCGAGCAGGTGATGGAAACCGCCGAGCGCACCGGAGCCATCCCATACGATGTGACGGACGTCGAGCTCGGGCATCACGGTCAAGAGTGCTCGTTCGACGCCGTTCTCAAGAAGTACGGGCTGGTGAAGGACCCGGCGCTGCAGCTCCTCGCACGAATCGTGAACGGCGCAGACACGGACAACTCGCTTTGGCATCAGCCTGAGTCCGCTGGACTACAGGCGATTGCCGAAGGGTTTCGGCATCTCGGCTTCAAGGATGACCTGCAGCTCAACCAGGCCGAGTGGATCGTCTACGACGCCCTCTACGCCTACTGCCAGCAGATGGTCCTGCAGGGCAAGCTCGAGGGCGCGTTCACGTAGACGGGCGCGCGCCGTCGTCTCGGTTGCCCACTCCGCGCAATTCGACGATGGTGAAGACTGTGTTCTGGGCGTGCAGTGGCGCCGTCGTTCCTAGTGCGCGCGGGAGGTGACGTGGAGCATTTCACTACGCTGGTCGCGCTCATCGGCATCGTCATCGTCGTTGCCTCTCTGCTGTCGAATGCGCTCGACCGGAGCGGTGTCCCGCTGGCCATCGTGTTTCTCGTGCTCGGCGCCCTGCTCGGCCCGATGGGGCTTGGCCTCATCGACATCGGCATCAACTCCCCGATGTTGCAGGTGCTCGCGACGCTGGGCCTCGCTCTCGTGCTCTTTACGGATGCGGTCTCGACCGATCTCAAGGACATCCGGAGGAACGGGTGGCTGTTGGGGCTCTTACTCGGGCCAGGGACGCTGATCCCGGTTGCTGTGATCGCGCTCGCCGGTTGGTTCCTGCTCGGCCTCCCACCGGCCGCGGCGATTCTGCTCGGCGCGGCGTTGGCGTCCACGGATGCCGTCGTGCTCAGACGTCTGCTGAACGCGCGCGTGTTGCCCGCAAGGGCTCAAGTGGCGCTGCGGCTCGAGACCGGCATGAACGACATCCTGCTGCTGCCGATCGTCGTCCTTGCGATGACGGTGCTGGCAGGCGGTGGAGCAATCACCGGCGAGCTGGCCCAGAACGCCCTCGGGCTCCTACTGCTTGGCCCGGCCATCGGCGCCGTGGTGGGCTGGCTCGGCGTCATGGCGCTGACACGCGTTCGTGCCGGCGCTGGCGTGCGGCGCGACTACGAAGCGCTTTACGCCATCGCCCTCGCGTTCATCGCTTACGCGGTGGCCGAGGCGGCCGGAGGGAGCGGCTTTGTTGCGGCCTTCGCGGCCGGGTTGACGATCGGAGCGCAGGATCTCGAGTTGTGCGATTGCTTCGTCGAGTATGGCGAAGCCACCTCGCTGATGCTGATCCTGCTCACCTTCGTCGCGTTCGGCTCATCACTCATCTGGACGGGCCTGCAGGTGGTCGATCCCCGCACCCTCCTGTTCGCTGCCGTCGCGTTGGCGATTCGCACGGTCGTTTTGTACGCCCTGCTCGCGCGCGCCGTGCCTCCCCGCGACCGCAGGCTGATCGCGCTGCTCGGTCCGCGTGGGATCAGTTCCCTTCTGCTGTGCCTGCTCCCGGTATTTGCGGGAGTTCCGGGCGCGGAGCGCCTGTTCACTGTCACCTGCCTCGTCGTTCTCTTGTCGCTCGTCGTGCATGGGACCGGGATGGCGTTCTTCCTGAGGCGGCATCGGAAGCACGTCCCCACCGTCGATCCGCTCAGCGCCTCGCAAGGGCTCACCGAGGAATCCACACTCGAGCCGTTGCGGATTACGATCGATGATTTGAAGACACTCTGGGCCTCGGGCGAACCCGTCGTGATCGCCGACGCCCGGAGGGAGGCGGCCTACGAGGCGGACGCGGCCCGCGCGCAGGCCGCGGTGCGCCTGTCGCCGGACGATCCCGTCACCTCGGCCAAGACGCTCGGATTACCGCGCAATGCGACGGTCGTCGTGTTTTGTGCCTGACACGACGAAGCCACGAGCGCCCGGGTGGCGCTCCAGCTTCGTCAGGCCGGATGGAACAAAGCTCGAGCACTCATCGGGGGCTGGCGTGCCTGGCTCGATGCGAGGCTTCCGACCGTGCCCGCGACCGCACACTAGTCGGCCGCTCGAACCGCATGCGCGCTCGAACGAATGAGGGTACGTGAAACAACGAGTTACAAGGCGCCGCTCGCTGGCCTGCGAGGTTCTGATCGTGGGCGGCGGCCCCGCAGGACTGAGCGCCGCGCTGATGCTTGGGCGATGCGCTCGCCAGGTCCTGCTCTGCGACGCAGGCCAGCCGCGAAACCGGAAGACCAACGCAGTCCATGGGCTCCTGTCTCGCGACGGCTCGGATCCGAAGGACCTCCTCGAGCTGGGACGACGCGAGCTGCGGTCTTATCCGGGGATCGCCATTCGATCCTGCCGGGTCACGAAGGTGCGCCGAATGAAGTCCGGCTTCCGCGCCTTCCTAAGCGACGGGCGCCGAGTGGACGCGCAACGCGTGCTGCTGGCGACCGGCGTCGTCGACCACTTACCGGCGTTGCGTGGCTTCGAGTCCATCTACGGTCGCAGCGCCTTTCACTGTCCCTATTGCGATGCCTGGGAGTGGCGCGAACGGCGCATCGCGGTCTACGGTCGAGGATCCGCCGGCAAGGCGCTGGCGCTCAAGCTGTCGCACTGGAGTCGTGACGTCGTGGTGTGCACCGATGGTGTGAGCGAATGGACCGCCCGCGAGCGCGGCACACTGAGTCGGGCCGGCATTCCGACCATCGAGACGCGCATCGCTTCCTTGGCCAGCCGTGGAAGCAAGCTTGGTGCGATCGTGTTCCGGGACGGCCGCAGACTCGGACGAGACGTGCTGTTCTTCACGCTCGGTCAGACGCCACTCTGCTCCATCGCCGCCGAGCTTGGATGCGAGCTGACGAGCAAGGGCGAGATCCGGGTATCTCGCAAAGGTTCAACCAGCGTATCCGGTCTCTACGTGGCGGGCGACGTTTCGAGCCGAAGTCAGTTCGTCGCCACTGCGATTGCCGAGGGGGCCGAGGCGGCGGTGGCGATCCATGAGTCTCTGATCGCAGAAGCATCGCGCCGGCGCTGATCCGGAGTCGACACCGCGATTCCCGAAGAGTTTCCGGCTCGACGCGCTACCTCAACCTCCCGACCGATCGCGGCCGTGCATTCACCCACGCCCATCGACTACATTTGTTCTCCCCAGCCACGAACACCGTCACCGTCCAGGGAGGGACCTTGTTCGAGTCAGAGCCACCCCCCATCGGCACGTCCGCCGATGGCACGCTCGCCGACCCCCAGCACGTCCTCGAATCCGTGTTCGGCTTCCGCGAGTTCCGCCCAGGGCAGCGCGTGATCATTGACGCCGTGCTCGAGGGACGCGACTGCATTGGCGTGATGCCGACCGGCGCGGGCAAATCGCTCACGTTTCAGATCCCGGCCAGAATCCTGCCCGGCGTGGTGCTCGTGATCTCGCCGCTCATCTCGCTCATGAAGGACCAGGTCGATGCGCTCACGCGCCTCGGCTTCCGGGCCACCGTGCTCAACTCGACGGTCGGGTTCGAGGAGCGGCGCCGCCGACTCGGTGAACTTCGGCGCGGAGAGATCGAGCTCGTCTATGTGGCACCCGAGGGGCTCGAGGGCTCGCTGCGCGGAATCATCGCCGAGTGCGACGTGAGCCTCGTCGTCGTGGACGAGGCGCACTGCATCAGCCAGTGGGGGCACGACTTCAGGCCCGCGTACCGCAAGCTCCGGAATTTGAAGAGCGAGCTCGGCGAGATTCCGGTCCTGGCGCTCACCGCCACCGCGACGCGCCGGGTCGCGGGCGACATCATCCGTCAGCTCGGCATGAAGAAACCGGCGGGGTTCAAGGGCTCGTTCTTCCGGTCCAATCTCTTGATCGCTGCGTTAAAAAAGGGCCAGGGGCGAAACCTTCGTCGCGACATCCTCGGCATCGTGCGAAGCCACCATGGGGAAAGCGGGATCATCTACTGCCTGAGCCGTAAATCCGTCGAGTCGACCGCCGCGTGGCTGTGCGCACACGGAGTCCACGCGGTCCCCTATCATGCCGGGCTCTCCGACGACGAGCGCGCGCGAAACCAGGACGCCTTTGCCCGTGACGAGGTGGACGTGGTGGTCGCGACGGTGGCGTTTGGCATGGGGATCGACAAGAGCAATGTGCGCTTCGTCGTCCACCGCGATATGCCGAAAAGCGTCGAAGCCTGGTATCAGGAGATGGGCCGCGCGGGTCGTGACGGACTCGCCAGCGACTGCGTGCTCATGTATTCGTGGGCCGACGTGATCGGCTACGACGCGTTCCTGAGCGAGACCGAAGATCCCACAATCCGGGCCGAGACTCGTCAGAAGACGGTCGATCTCTTCCGCCTCGCCGACAGCGGCGGGTGCAGGCATCGCGCGCTGCTTCGCTACTTCGACGAGGAGCTCGAGGCGTGTGGGGAGTGCTGCGACGTCTGCCGTGGCACGACGATCGAGGACCTGGTTGCGGTGCCGGGGCACGTCGATGCGGCCCAGCTCGATGCGCTTGGCGGAAGCACACCTGCCGCCGTCCGGGCGCGGCGAGCACCAGGGCTGGGGCGCAATGCGGCGCCCGACGCCATTGCTAACCCCGAGCTCTTCGAGCGGCTGCGCGAGGTTCGCAAGCGACTCGCCAACGCCGAGGGAGTGCCTGCATATATCGTCTTCAGCGACGCCGTGCTGCGCCAGATGGCGGCGATGGTCCCGCGCACGCCAGCGGAGCTGATCGGCATCTCCGGAGTCGGGCCGGTGAAGCTCGAGCGTTACGGCGATTCGTTCCTCGAGGTGTTGCGTGAGGGATGAGCGCACCTTCTCATGAAGAGCACGTCAGGAAAGACACGGTCGCCCTGGATGGACGGGCCCGCCATCTCACCGGTGGGTCGACTCGTGCGCGATCTCCGCACCGAAATCTGTGTCATTGGAGCGGGGATCAGCGGCCTGACCACCGCGTACCTCGCCGCGCGCGCTGGACGCAGGGTCGTTGTCATCGACAGCGGTACGATCGCCGACGGTGAGACCGCCCGGACGACCGCGCATCTCACGCAGGTGCTTGACCGGCGTTACGTCCAGCTCGAGGCACTTCATGGGAGAGAAGGCGCACGACTGGCTGCCAAGAGCCACTCGGTTGCCATCGAACGCATGGAGGCCATCGTTCGGCGGGAACACATCCGGTGTGGTTTCAAGCGGGTGAGCGCGTACTTGTTCGTGCCGCCCGGTCGCGGGCATGAAGAGCTGGACCACGAGTTCGACGCCGCCCGTCGGGCGGGCATCCGGGGTCTCGAGTGGGTGGATCGGGCTCCTCTCAAGTCGTTCGACACCGGCCGATGCCTGCGTTTTCCGAACCAGGCGCAGATGGACCCGATTGCCTACGTTCGTGGACTCGTGGATGCGATCGAGAGGGCCGGCGGACTCGTCATCACGCACGCGCATGCGAGCGAGATCAAACCTGGCCGGCCAGGACACGTCGTGGTCCGGGACGGCATCACGATTGCGGCGGACGAGATCGTGGTGGCCACCAACGCTCCCGTGCACTCGCGGCTCAAGATGCATGCGAAGCAGACGACCTTTCGCACGTTCGCAATCGGCGTGAACATTCCCCGAGGCTCGGTCGCGCGCGCGCTCTACTACGACACGATGACGCCGTACCATTACGTGCGCGTGCGACGACCATCACGGCCGGAAGCGAGGACCGACCTTCTGATCGTCGGCGGCGAGGATCACCCGACCGGTCTCGCCGACGATGCGGCGGCGCGCTGGAGCGCGCTGGAGCTCTGGACGCGCAAACGGTTCCCAATCAGCCGGGACCTTGCCTACCGCTGGTCGGGGCAAGTGTTCGAGCCGCACGACGGCCTGGCTTGCATCGGGCGCGATCGCGGTGCGTCGCATCTCTACCTAGTCACGGGCACGTCGGGATCGGGAATGACGTACGGTCTGATTGCCGCGACCATTCTCACGGACCTCTGGCGAGCACGTGAGAATCCGTGGGCCGACCTCTACGATCCGTCCCGCCCCATCAAGAAGAGCAAGCGTCCTGCTGGCGTGCCCGATGCCGACGATGAGGAGGAAGCAGAGCCTCGCTCGACTACTTCGATCCTTCGGGGTGAAGGCGCGATCGTCGATACCAGAGGCCGGAAGGTCGCCGTGTATCGGAACGAGAAGGGCATGACCCATCGCTT
This sequence comes from Candidatus Limnocylindria bacterium, assembly GCA_035632955.1. GTDB lineage: Bacteria > Eisenbacteria > RBG-16-71-46 > RBG-16-71-46 > RBG-16-71-46 > DASQFU01. Next base: position 30,101 of record DASQFU010000232.1, on the reverse strand, counting down.
GTCTGCGAAGTGCACGCATCTGGGCTGCACCGTGACCTGGAACTCCGCGGAGAAGACCTGGGACTGCCCGTGCCATGGCTCACGCTTCGACCGAAACGGAAGGGTCGTCACCGGGCCGGCGATCGATGACCTCAAACCTGCGCGTAGTGGGAGGCGAAGAAAGTAAGCGCCCTCAGGGTTCAGACTGAGCAGCGTCCCACCACTTGGACAGGTTGCCTTCGGCGCGACGCGGTTGGTCCTGATAATGCGATACGTCGTTGAAGAGCATCAGGCGCGCGCGCACTGCATCCTTGAAGTCGACGACGTTCAGACACGCTGGCGACTGTTCGAGTCGATCCCGATAGCCGCGGGCATCGAAGCCGAGCAGGCTCGAGAGAATGAGCCGGAGGGTGGCCTTGTGGGAGACCACGAGGACATTCTCGCCCGCGTGCGACACCACGATCTCTCGAATCACGGGCAAGGCTCGGGCGAGCACGCTCAGGCCCGACTCGCCGCCAGGAGGAGCAAAGGTGAAGGGGTCGGCCTCCCACGTCGAGTACTCGTCCCCGAACCGTGCTTCGACCTCCGCTCGCGTGAGCCCTTCCCAGTGGCCGTGGCTGATCTCCCGCAGACCGTCGCAGTGCGCGGGAGTAAGGCCGTGCGGTTTGCAGAGGATCTCGGCTGTCTCCACGGTGCGGCTCAGGGGGCTGCTGTACGCGACGGTGATCCTGACCCCGGCGAGTCGCTCCGCCAGGCTACGAACTTGTCGGCGACCTTGGTCGGAAAGATCCACGCCGGTGGCGCCGGAGAACCGATCTTCCGCAGTTCGCGATGTAGCGCCGTGGCGGACAAGGTACAGGCGTGTCGCCATCGCGGTCGATGTCCTCAGGCCGGGCGACCGGCCGGTTGGAGGTTGTCGATGGCCTGGATGATGGCGACAACGTACTCCTGAAGCGTATTTCCCTGAGCCACGCTGTTTCCGACTCCGTATTGTTTCGCCAGACCATGCAGTTCGACCACTTGCTGGCGGTCGTTTGTGTCTTCCTTCAGTCGTTCGCGGGTGGATTCATCGCGCGGCACCAGGTAGAACTCCGGTGCCCGCCGAGCTCGCAGGAGCTTTCCCAGTTCTTGTGCTCGTCGCCGATCGCGGACGTGCTCGGTCGTCACGGTTTACCTCCTCCTACTCGACGCGAAGCAGCTTCACGCCACGCCGCTCGCCGAACGCTTCGAGTGTCGCGAGGTACAAGCCTGCGGGGACGCGGCGCCCATCCGCCGAGTGCCCGTTCCACGATACTTCGTGGCGCCCCGGCTCGAGAGTTGCGTGCACCAGGGTTCGCACCTTGCGTCCCAGTAGGTCGTAAACGCTGACACGAACGGCACCCGTCTCGGCGCATGAGAACCCGATCGTCGTCGAGTGCTGGAACGGATTAGGACCGGTGACGGAAACGGAGATCCTCGAGCTTCTTCTGCCAGGCACGTTGGCGACTCCCTCGGGGCAGCCGTGGAATACCCAGGCGCGACCACCGTCTATGTAGTCGCTGTCCCGGTAGAGCGCGCCGGTCGCGACGTCGTCGAAGCCGTCGCCGTTGACGTCACCGACGCCTCGCACCGCCTCGAGACTCATATGGTCCTGATCCCCTCGCTGCGTCCACGTGGCGTCCTCCGACAATCCGCTCGCCGATCCGAGATACACGTAGGCCTCGCCCGCGTTTCGGTACGTGAAATCCTGGGTGTCCACGCCCGGAGCGCTGATGATGACGTCGTCATAGCCGTCGCCGTTCACGTCTCCGGCGCCGTCCAGGTGATAGCCGAAGTTGTTCCGCGCGACATCCCCCTCGTCCTCCCAAGCCGGATCCGTCGCGAGCCCGTCGGCCGAGCCCAGGAACAGATACGCCTTGCCTTCGTCCAGATCCGGATTCTCGTATCGGAACGCACCGACCAGCAGGTCGTCGTAGCCATCGCCGTTCACGTCGCCCGCCGAAATCGTGTACGCGCCGAACTCGCTCCTCTCCTGCCCCGCGTCTCTCGTCCAGGTCGCGGCAAGGGACGGCCCGGCCGGCGAACCGTGGTAGACGCACACGCGGCCCTCCTCCGCGAGTCCGTTGCCGCTGAACCGGCGGGCACCGACCACGATCTCGTCGAAGCCGTCGCCATTCACGTCGCCAGCGGAGGCGCAGAAGTATCCGTACGCGGCGCCCGGGAAGTCGCTCTCGCCGGTCCATGCGGGCGTCGCGGCCAGCCCGGAATCGGAGCCCATGTATACGTAGGCCCGGCCCTCGTTGGGCTCGCCGTGATCGTAGAGCCAAGCGCCAATGATGACGTCGGAGTAGCCGTCGGCGTTGACGTCGCCCGCGGCCTGAACGCACGCGCCGAACTGTGCGTCGGGCTGGTCACCCACCGCAATCCACTCGGGCACGGTGTCCAGCCCCGCAGCGGAACCCATATAGAGGAACGCAGCGCCGCCGTCCGTGCACAGCGAATCGAAGAAGGCAGCGCCAATGATGACGTCGTCGAAACCGTCGCCGTTCACGTCGCCGGCACCCGAGAGCTTGTCGCCCAGTCGCGCTCCCGCCTGGTTCGAGTTCGCCTCCCACGCCGGAGTCGTCGAGAGACCCAAGGGTCCGCCGAGATAGAGGAATACGGCGCCCTCGTCGACTTCCGGGCTGTCGAGGTTGTAAGCGCCGACGAGCACGTCGGCATATCCGTCACCGTTGACGTCGCCGGCAGGCGCCACCGTGCCGAAGCGGCCGTCGGTCTGCCAACCCTCGACTGTCCAAACGGGTCCATCGCAGATGGCGGCGCCTGCGTGCTGAGCCGTCTCCCTGAAGATCGAGCGTCGAGGCGCCTTGGTGCTTTCGGCGGACGCTAGTCCGAGCGTCAGGTGCAGCGCGGCGGCGATTCCCGCGGCCAGGTAGAGACAGGTTGTCGATCGCATAGCTCGGCAGGACGGCAAGGTTGAAGCCAAGCGCGAAGTGAATAGTTCGGAACCTCGGAAGCCAGCACTCTAATGAGGGGTCCGACGCAGCATTGAAGTAACGCTTGAGGTCAGACGACGCTCGATTCCTGCGGGACTGTCAGCCAGTCCTTACAACGCCTTCCCGCGACGGCCTCGAGGAAACCCTTCAACAACGCCTGCATTCCGGCCGAGAACAGAGGTGTGGAATGCGGCCGGCCCACGGGTCGGCCGGATGGACGACTGCGACGGTTCCTCGGTCCGCCGCTCGGGAGAGACGTCGCAATCGCCGACGCGGGGAACAGTGTCCTCCGGCGAGGGCAGCTCGCCGTTCGCACCCGTGGGGAGATGGCGTTCGTGTCGCTCGTGGACAGCGCGCCCGCTTCGCTCGAGCTGCTCGACATCGCCGGGCGGCGGATCTGGAGCAGCGACATTTCGTCGCCGTCGCGAGGCCTGCGCGAGGTCTCGCTCGAATCGCTGCCGAGGACCGGCCTCTACTTCCTGCGCCTCACGCAGGGACCTCGCACGACCTCCACGAAGAGCCTCCACCTGCGTCGCTGAATCGGCCGGTCCGTGGAAAATGCCCCAAACGGGGCCTCCATGCGCGGGTGAATCCGTAAGGCCCAGACGACGGTTTGGCGCATTCGCCATCCACGTCACTCAGCTTCATCGCCGATCGGGCTTGAAGGCAGCGGCTCGAGGCGCTCGCGGAGGAATTGTCATCGCTCCCGACACTCCACGGCGATACAGAGCGATTCGCACTCATTCCACGACAAAATGATACGGCGTCTATTTAATGCAACACATGAATGCGCTACCATTTTCCGGTCCCGCGCGAATCTCCGGCCGCCTCGGTGATCTCGCCCCAAGCGCATCTCCGCGCTCGGCCCCTTTCCATCGGATCCAGCAGGTACTGCCCCCATGCTCCGCACCATCATCCGATCGAGTGTGCTCGCTCGTCTCGCAGCGCCGTCACTCATTCTTCTCTTGGGCCCGCTCGCCACCGGCGCGCGCGCGCAATCCCCCGACCAGGTCGGCACCTGGGGTCCCGTGCTCGATTGGGGCCTTCAAGGCAAGCACATGGTGCTGCTGCACACCGGCAAGGTGCTCGTCTGGCCGACGGGAAACGATGCGCGGGTATGGAATCCGAGCACCGGAGCATTCACGCCGGTGCCGGCGACGTTCGGCGACCTGCATTGCGCCGCGCAAGCGACGTTGGCGGACGGCCGCGCGATCGTCGTCGGCGGCGTGCACGGAAGCCCTCACAACGGAATCAAGGTAACGGCTCTGTTCGATCCGTTCGCGAACACCTGGTCGCAGGGACGGCCGATGAACTATGCGCGCTGGTACGGCACCGCGACGCTGCTTCCCAACGGCCGCCTGCTCGCTTCGTCCGGCGACGATGGCAGCGGAAACCGCGTCGACCTTCCCGAGGTCTATGACCCCGTCGCGGACACCTGGACGGTGCTGACCGGGGCCGCGCGCGACCAGGGCCTCTATCCCTTCATGTACGTGCTCCCGAACGGTCGGGTGTTCGAGGCCGGCTCGCGCACCAGCACCGGAATCCTCAATCTCTCCGGAAGTGGCTCGTGGACTTCGGGGCCGACGAATTTCTTCGGCAGCAACGGCTATGCGGAGTGCGACGTCACCTATACGCCGGGCAAGATCATGCGAACTGGCGGCGGCGATCCGGCATTCGCGCGCGTCTCGGTCATCGACATGAACGCGAGCTCACCGCAGTGGCGCGAGATCGCGCCGATGGCGTTCCCGCGCCGGCGCCACAACCTGGTCATTCTCCTCGACGGCTCGGTGATGGCGGTCGGCGGCTCGCGCTCGGGTGATTCCGAGAGCCAGGCCGTCCTTGCTGGCGAGATCTGGAACCCGAACACGGAGACGTGGACCACGGTGGCCGCGATGGCGGAGGCTCGCATGTACCACTCGACGGCGCTGCTCCTGCCGGATGGCCGGGTGGTGACGGCGGGCGGCGAGGGCAGCGGGCGACTCCGGGCTCAGATCTATACGCCGCCGTACTTCTACAAAGGCGCTCGTCCGACGATCACGTCCTCGCCGGCCAGCGCTTCGTATGGCGGAACCTTCACCCTTTCCACGCCGGATGCCGCCGGCATCGATCGCGTCGCTTTGCTGCGTCCCTGTGCCCCGACGCACGCGATCGACATGAACGAGCGCTACGTTCCGCTCACGTTCCGCGGCGGCCCGACCGCGGGCACCCTTTCCGTGGACACGCCGGCGAACTCGAACCTGGCGCCGCCGGGCTACTACCTGCTCGTCATTCGCAAGACCAACGGCGTTCCCTCGGTGGCGTCCTGGATCCGGCTCGACTCGACCGGCAACCTCTCTCCCGGCACGATCCGCGGCCGCGTGACCGCTCTCGGCAACGGCAGCGCTATCGCCGGCGCGACCGTGACCTACAACGGCGGCTCGACCACCACGAACGTCGTCGGCGACTACGTGCTGTCGAACGTCTCGCCGGGCGAGCACAGCGTGACCGCGGCCGCCCCGGGATACGGCAATCGCACCAGCTCGGTGACCGTTGTTCCCGGCGGCACGTCGACGCTCGACTTCCAGCTCTCGGCGCCCGCGAGAATCGTCGGGCGGGTGACGAACGGCGCCACGGGCGCAGCCATCGCGGGCGCGACCGTGACCTACAATGGCGGCAGCGTCACGACCAATGCGGCGGGCGACTACAACATCGCCGGCCTGCCACCGGGCAATCACACGGTCGTCGCGTCGGCCTTCGGATACCAAACGTCGGACACGACCCTGTCGCTGCCGGGTGGCGTCGAGTCGCGGATCGATTTCGCACTCCAACGCCAGAATCCCCATATCGAAGGAGAGGTCGTCGACGCCACGACGTCGCAGCCGATCGTCGGGGCGACGGTGTCCTACCCCGGCGGCTCGACGTTGACCGACAACCTTGGACGCTATCGGCTGTCGAACGTCCTTCCCGGATCCTACGACGTGACCGCCACGGCATTCGGTTACTCGCCCAAGGTCCAGCAGGTGGTGGTGGTCGAGATCGGATATACGGCGTCGGACTTCGCGCTGGCTCACACCAGCCCGCCACCCGGATCCGACCTCACCTTCACGCCGGTCGCCGACGCTCAGATCAAGCTCGGCTCAACGACGACCTCCGGCACCTCGATCTCGATGCGGGTGCGATTCGGCGACCCCGAATACCGCATCTACCTCCGCTTCACGCCTACCGGCATCACCGCGCCGGTGCAGAGCGCACGCCTGCGTCTGTTCTGCACCGATGCCAGTGACGACGGAGGGTCTGTCTTCCGCGTCGGGAACGAATGGGCCGAGACCGGGATCAACAGCTCCAACGCGCCGTTGATCTCCAGCGCTGCCATTGCCCGGAGCGGCGCCGCAACCGCCAACAACTGGGTGGAGCTCGACGTCACGGCGGCGGTGCAGAACGGCGATCCGATCAGTTTCGCGCTCACGACGTCATCGACGAACAGTTGCTACTACTCGACGCGCGAGGGCTCGCGGCCGCCCGAGCTCGTGATTCAGCTCGACTCGTCTCCCGGTCCCGCTTTGCCGCCCGAGATCACGTCCCTGGCGCCCGCGAGCGGCCCTCCCGGCACCGAGGTGATCGTGACCGGAACCAACTTCACGGGGGTGACGGCGGTCGCCTTCAACGGCGCTGCGGCGAGCTGGACCGCGATCTCCGCGACGCAGCTACGCGCCACGGTCCCTGCGAGCGCCACCACCGGTCTTCTCTCCGTCACGAACGGCGCCGGCAGCGGCCTCAGTGCGCAGAACTTCGACGTCACGTCGCCCCCGCCCGTCTCCGCGCTCAGCTTCCAGCCGCTGGCCGATGCTCACGTCTACGAGGGCGGCATGACCAAGAACTACGGATCGCAGACGACGCTTCGCGCCCGCGACGAATCGAAGGACTATCGCTTCTATCTCAAGTTCGACGTGCAAGGCGTCACCGGACCGGTGCTGGGAGCCAAGCTGCGGCTCTACGTCACCGACGCGAGCCCGGTCGGCGGTTCGATCTTCACGGCCTCCAACGAGTATCCGATCAGCACCGGCACGATGGTGTGCGGGGTCGGCAGTGAATGCTGCTGCTACCCCGACGTCTGCACGTGTCCCGAGCACGTATCCGGAATGGAAGGAACGCCGTGGACCGAGTCCGGGGTCACGTGGGCGACCTCGCCGGCGCTGTTCGGCAACGCGCTCTCGACGCTCAGCACCGTGAACACCGGCACCTGGGTGCAGTTCGACGTCACTTCGGCGATCACGGGCAACGGCATCTTCAGCTTCGGGCTGACGAGCAGCCACACGAACAGCGTGTACTACAGCTCGAAGGAGGGTTCCCATCCACCGACCCTGGATCTCAGGCTCGGCGCGGTCGCGAGGACCGAGCTACTTCACCAGCCGCTCGAGGCGCTGCTCGTGCTCCGTCCCGCACGTCCCAATCCATTCTCGACCAACACCGTCATCTCCTACGCGCTGCCACAACCAGGCCGCGTCCGCCTCACGATCTACAACGTCGCCGGCCGGGTCGTGAAGCGGCTGCTGGACGAGGAGGTGCCCGGCGGCTTCGCGCAGGCCACGTGGGACGGCACAGACCTGCATGGGCGGCAGGCAGGGGCAGGGCTGTATCTCTACCGGCTCGAGTTCGGCGGCCAGGCGCGCGGCGGCAAGCTCCTCTTGCGACGCTAAAACGACCGCCATAGCCATATCGAACGACGCGAGCGCTTCGCACAAGCGCTCGCGTTTTCGCTGGGCCATCCCAGCGCTGCACGCGCGCGCATGGGATGAGCGCCCTACGAGGTCGTCGCGTGCGGCGCCTCGTGACATGAAGAAGTGAAGGGAATGTGCGCGTGGTCATGGATACTTCATCGTGCTGTCATGACTGCTGCGCGTCGCGATGTCGGCGTTCTGACGACGCAAGACAATCGAGTTTTGCGGGCGAAATCGCGCATCAAGGATGGTATGACGTAGCATGCCCGGACATCGATGACGGGGAGGCAACAGCCCGGGCCGCGCCCCGAGACGACCCCACTGCCCCCTGGCGATCGGCTCGACTTTCCAGCCCCCCACTCGAGTCCCCAGAACGAACATCCCTGGAGGAAACAACCATGAGCAGACCTGCCCGAATCGCCCTGATTGCCGTGATCGCCGTATTGGTCGGGACCACTGCCGTCCTCTTCATGCAGTACCGGAAGACGACCGCCAACTACGTCGAGATGAAAGCCGCGGAAGAGACCGTGCGCAATCAATACGCCGAAACCATCGAGGCAATTGCCGAGATTCAGGACAGCCTCAACGCCATTTCGCTCGGAGACACGAACGTGCAGATGTTGTCTCAGGATCTCAAGACCGAGCGGCAGCTCACGGGGCCCGACAGCCGGGAAGCCCTCGACCGCATCGGCGTGCTGCGCGCGAGCATCGTGCGCAACAAGGAGAGGATTCACCAGCTCGAAGCCAGTCTGGGCAAGAGCGGCATGCGGATCGGCGGCCTGGAGCGGATGGTCTCCAATCTCAAGCGGACGGTGGTCGAAAAGGAAGGCCTGATCGGCCAGCTCTCGACGCGCGTCGACTCATTGCAGACCGAAGTCGTGGGGCTGGTCACCGAGGTCCAGGACAACCAGGATTCGCTGCGAGTCAAGGAACGGGCGATCGAAGAGAAGCGGCGTGAGCTCGCGACCGTCTACTACGTCGTCGGCTCGAAGAAGGAGCTGACCGAGTCGGGCGTCGTCATGGCATCGGGCGGCGTTCTCGGCCTCGGCAAGACCCTGCAGCCGTCGGGCAGCTCCAACCTCGGCGTGTTCCAGCCTCTCGATACCGACCAGGAGACCATGGTGGTGATCCCGTCCGAGAAGGCCAGGGTGCTGAGCGCGCAGCCGGTCTCGAGCTACGAGCTCAGGGTCGTCGAGGGCCGGACGGAGCTGCACATCGTCAATCCGAAGGAATTCAGGAAGGTGAGACACCTCGTTATCGTGACGGCTTAGAGCACCGCGGCGCTGGTGCAGAGGGGCTCGGGACTTGTCCCGAGCCCCTCGACATCTCTCGGCGCAGCCGCTTGAGTGCGCCGGCGGGCGTCAGGGCAGCGGCTGCGTGACGGTGAGATGAGGAACCAGCGCCGTGCGCCCGCGTTCGACCATCACCCGGCGTGGCTCGATTCCGAAGCGCAGCGAAGAGAGCCGGTCGGGCCGGCCTCCCTTGGCTTGCAGCCGGACTCCCGCGGCGTAGCCGACGATCGCCCTGAGGCTGGTGGCGCCGAGGTAAGCGGCCTCCTCGTTCCGGGACGGCTCGATGCTGAGGGCGATGCTCCAGCCGATCAGGGCGCCGGCCACGGTCAGAACGTTCACGTACACGCTCTGTGCGAAGGAGTAGCCGGCGCCAGCGACGATCCGATCGCCGATCAGCAGACCCACAGCCGACCCGGTCATCGCCGCAACGATCCTCGAGTCGTTGCCGGCACGAGCGTATCGGCGGGGCCGGAAGCACGCAATCTCCGTTCTCCGGGAAGAGGGTGTCCTTCGCGGGCGGCCGCGCCGATAATCCAGGGTATGGCGCCTCGGATCCGCCTCAGCCGGTCGTGGCTGGCCCTAGCCGCAGCGCTCGCGCTCGCGTTGCTCGGTCTGGCCGGTTGCGCCACGACCCGCCCGCTCATCAGGGATCGGGGCTCGGTCGGGGTCGCTTCCTACTACGGCGCGTCGTTCCACGGCCGGCGCACCGCCAGCGGCGAGGCCTTCGACCAGCGCCGTTTGACCGCCGCGCATCGGACGCTGCCATTCGACACGCGCGTGCGTGTGACGAATCTCGAGAACGGCAAACAGGTCGTGGTTCGGATCAACGATCGCGGGCCCGTGAAGCGCGATCGGATCATCGATCTTTCCTACGAAGCCGCGCGGCAGCTCGGGATCACGCAACGCGGGCTCGCCCGCGTGCGTGTGAGAGTGCTGTCTTAGCCGGCTACTGCGATCCCACTCGCCGGCGAATCACGATCGGGTCGGGGTAGCGGATCGGTCCGATTCCCGTCTGGATCGTCGGCATAGCCTCGAGGCGAATCTCCCGGCTCCTGCCACCCTGACCCGAGAGCGCCAGCGCCAGGTCGAACAGCTCGCGCGCCCCGCCGCCGAAGAAGTCGACCAGATCGAATCGCATCGCTAACGGCACGTCGACTGGCTCACCCGGTGGCAGTCGAAACTCGCCGGGTAGACTTCCATCCACGATCTGGCGAGCTTCGATGAAGAACTTCCAGTCGAGCGCGACCAAGCGCGCGGACACTTCGTTCGTCGCGGGATTCTCGGCGCGCACGTGCAGAATCATGTCCAGCGGGACAGCACGGGCGCCGGCGGCCGCAACCAGCCTGGCGACGTCCGCGGCGCCTAGATCACCATAGCTCCGCGTTCCCTCGACGCGCACTCCGGCGATCCGCACGTCGCTCACCCGATCGATCGAGAACGCGACCTGTCGTAGCGCCGCGATCTCCTGGAGCGTGGCGCAGCCCAACAAGAGGGCCGGCACGGCCGCGATGCCAAGGGCGAGGCAGAAGAGGCGCAATCGCACGATGAATGTCTCCATGTCGATCCACGAAATCCGGTCTTATGGTGCCCGACGCGAAGAGACGCGTCCAGCCACCTATCATCGCTCGACGCCGGAGCGTCGAAGGTCGCACGCTCGAAAAACGCGTGACGAATTGGGTTTCACAGTGATTTGCCTGTGTAATTCGCATTCGATCCGATATTGTTTCTCGCTTCATTGACGTTTCCTCGACAGTCGATTTCGTCGCTCTCCCATCTAAGGATATCCGCTCAAGGGTGGCTTCGATCGCCGCTGGCTCGCGAGTCGCCATCCGGTGGGAATCCTTGAATCGCCGTCGCTCGAGACCGATGAACCGCGCACGTCTCGTTTGGCCGTAGGCTGTGCAGGCGTGGTCGGGGCATCGCTCTTCACTCTCATCTTTTTGGAGATTGCATGATCTGGGATTTGCTCCTGATGTTCGTGCTCCAGCACGCGGCCATCGTTCCAGGCGCGACGACCGTGGGCGATGCCACTCTGGCCACGGAGATCGCGGTACCGGTCGTCGACTCGATCGAGATCGTCGGCTTTGGAGAACAGCGCACCAATTTCGGCGTGCGCTTCGGCGATGCCGTCAGCCGCTACCGTGTGATGGGCATGTTCGTGCTGCCGGGCGAGACGGTCGCGATCGAGATCGACCCAACCGGCGGCTCGGCGCCCGGAAGCGAGGCGCCCCGCATGCAGAGCACCGGTGGCGTCTTCGCGCTCGCGGCCAATGCGGGGCGGTCGACCCCGAGCGGCGCCAACCGCTGGCTCTGGACCGCGCCGGTCGTTCCTGGCATCTATCCCATCGAGATCTCGAACCCGGCCACACACGGTCGCATGACGCTGAACGTATTCGTCATGGTTCCCTACAGCGAAGCGCGGCGCGGGAGACTGAACGGCTACCGGATCGGTCGCTATCCGCTCGCTCGCGCAGGTCACGAATCGGCTTACGCCCCGCCGCGCGGGTTCATCGAGGTCACGCCCGAGAACGTGAACGTCGCGGTGTCGCCGCATTTCTCGCTCGGACAGTTCATGTGCAAGCAGGCCGGGGGCTACCCGAAATACGTCGTACTGCGCCAGCCGTTGCTGGTGAAGCTCGAGGGACTGCTGGCCCTCGCCAACCAGCGCGGCCACCGCGCCAGCACGTTTCAGATCATGAGCGCCTACCGCACACCGTTCTACAACGCGGCGATCGGCAACCGGACGTCCTACAGCCGGCATCACTACGGCGATGCGGCCGACATCTTCATCGACGAGTTCCCGGCGGACGGGCGCATGGACGATCTGAATCGAGATGGACGCCACACGGTGGCGGACGCCCGCGTTCTCGGCAAGCTGATCGACGAGACGGTGGACTCGCACAAGAGCGACAATCTCTCGGGCGGTCTCGGCACCTATGGCTCGACTCACGGTCACGGGCCTTTTGTACACGTGGATGTACGCGGCTTCGATGCTAACTGGGAGAGTTGAACACTAGAGTCGAACCCGATAGGTCCACGCCAGGGGCCGGCCTTCCAAGGCCGGCCCCGTTTTTTTGGGCGGACGGGCCCGTGCGCAAGCTCCGGCGCTCCAGGTTGCAGCGGCCGAACGGAAGGGCTTAGCCTGCGCCTCCTTGGACCCGCTCGTCTCCGAATGGCTGGAGCTGATCCTGCGGTGGGCGCACGTGATCGCCGCCGTCATGTGGATCGGCGACTCGTTCCTTTTCATGTGGATGGACAGCAGCCTCACGGCGCCCTCGAGAACCCGCGAGGGAACCGTGGTCGGCGAGCTGTGGATGGTTCACAGCGGCGGCTTCTACGAGGTCGTGAAGCGCAGATCGCTCGCGCCCGGCGAGCTGCCCCAGAAGCTTCATTGGTTCAAATGGGAAGCCTATACCACCTGGCTCAGCGGGTTCTTCCTGCTGATCGTAGTTTCCTATCTCGGCGGCGGCGGCATCCTGTGGTTCGAGCGCGGTTTGCCGCCGGGCGGACCGTGGGCGGCGTTCGGGTGGACCGTGCTGCTGCTGGTGGCGGGCTGGCTCGCATACGACGCGCTCTGGCGATCACCGCTCGCCAGGCGTCCCGTCCACGCCGCGCTGGTCTCGTTCGCTCTGATCGGGCTCGGCGCTTTCGGCCTGACCTCGCTCTATGGCGGGCGCGCCGGGTACCTGACTCTTGGCGCGATGCTCGGGACCATCATGGCGGCCAACGTCTGGCGCCGCATCATTCCGGCACAGAATCAGATGCTCGCCGCCACCCGCGCCGGCCGGCCCGTGGACGTGAGCCTCGGCGAGCGCGCGAAGACACGTTCGATCCACAATCATTACCTGACGCTGCCGGTCGTTTTCACGATGCTCAGCAGCCACTTTCCAACCACCTACGGCAGCCGCTGGAGCTGGCTCGTGCTGCTGTTGGTGTTCGTGTTCGGCGCCGCCGCGAAGTACGTGATGAACCGCCACGCCCGGAGCAACCGGCTGGTCGTGCTCGCCGGCGTCGCCGCGCTGGTTGCGGTGGTGGCGCTGACGACCCGCACTCCCGTCTCGGCGACGGCGACCGCCGACCTCAGGGCGCATCCGCCCGTCCGCTACGAAACCGTACGAACGATTCTCGAGCTGCGCTGCACGACCTGCCATGCGGCCACCCCGTCGAATCCGGCGTTCCCTCGGCCTCCGGCCGGGGTCGTGGTCGAAGAGCCGAAGCACGTCCGCCGCCTGGCCCAGCGCATTCTCGTGCGGGCGGTCGTGACCCGGACCATGCCGCCCGCCAACCTGACCGGCATGACGGACGACGAGCGCCGGCAGCTCGGCGCGTGGATCGTCCAGGGCGCCCACCTCGAGCCTGCCGGCCCGTGATTGTGCTCGCAGCTTTGTGTCCGTTAGGCTACGGCCGACCGTGCGGACGGGCGGCAGTCCGTATCAGCCCCCGATCACGAGTGGGATCTTTTGCCGCGGGCCCGCCGCTGCATGCGGGCGCTCCGGACTACCCCTATTCCACCAGGTGACCAATGGACGAACCGAGGAAGCCGTCGAAGCCCGAGCCGCCAACCGAAAAACCGACGGCCAAGCCCGGCGCATACATTTCGCCCAAGCTGCGCGAAAAGCTGATGGAATCCGAGGCGGACCTCAAGGAGTGGTCTCCGAAGGGGCCCTCCCCATGGCCGTGGGTGATCCTGGCGGTGATCGTCGTGGCGGGCGCGGCCTTCGGATTCGTGACGATGCGCTCGGGCGCCGAAAAGCGTAAGGCGGCGGAGCAGGTGGAAGCCGCGCGCGCCGCAGCCGCGGAGAGCCTCGCGACCGCCGCGCTGGCCGAATCGCTGAGAGCCGTAACCGACACGACGGCGAGCCGAGCGGCGGGCCCGACCGCGACCGCTACGCCGCCGGCCACCGGCGCACCGGGATCCTCAGCCGCGCCGAAGCCGGCTCCGGCGCCGACGCGTCCCACGACGCCGTCCGGACCCGCTGCGTCGCGGCCCACGTCACCTCCCGCGGGGACGGCTGGAGGCGGGTCCGCCGCGCCCGCTCCGGCCGGCGGCCCCTTCGGTCTCGTGATCGGAGAGTATCTGTTCGAGGACCGCGCGACTTCCGAGCGCGATCGGCTGGCGACCAGCACCGGGCTCTCGGGCAAGGTCGCGCCCGCGACGAAGGAAGGCACCACCGTTTATCGCGTGATTCTCGGTTCGTTCGGCTCGCGCGCCGAAGCCGAGCGCAAGGCGGCAGAGCTGACCGGTCAGAGCGTGGTCAGCGAAGCCCGGGTCGTGCCGTTGCCGAAGTAGCGTCCGAGCTCGCGCCGGCTCAGGCGCGGCTCGGCACCTCGAGCGGAAGAACGAGCTCCGCGGCGCGCATGCGGTCGAGCGCCGCGCGCGCATCGCGCAGGCTCAACCCACAGGCGTCCAGCGTTTCCTGCAGCTCGGCGAGGCAGGTGCGGCCCCCGGCCATGTCCTCGAGCAGGAATCCGTCGGTGGGCTGGACCCGGTACTGAGCCGCCCATTCCTGCTTCGCCTGCTCCAGCGCCTCGCGCTGACCGGCGGCGGCTTGCGCGGTGCTCATGTGGCTCCGATAGCTCGCGACCGCTTCATGACCGAGCGCGGTGACCTGGAACCGCTGGCGCGGCTTCCACGGCACGACCCGCTCGGGATTTCTCCAGTCGTATTCCATCGGATCCCTCACCTCCGGGTCCCGGAACGGGGACGGGGACTGCCGCTGAGTGCGGCGGGACACTGTACCTGTTTCGGCGCCGGCTGCGAAGCGCACCCGGCAGCGAACGACCGTCACGCTGGAAACCGGCGAACGTAGCTACTCGGTTCTCTCGTCGCGCGGCGAGAGCCGCTCGATTGCGGACCTCTGGCCGAGATGACAGAGTGCCGCGATGAGCAAGCCCGCGCTCGACAAGCGCGCTGCGCGGGATCGGCCGGGGGTGGACGTGCTCGGACTCTTGAAGCGCTACGCGACGTGGCTTCACACCCGCTGGCCGGCGGGCGTGGTCGAGAAGCTCCCCGAGGTCCGCGAAGGTGGCGCCACGCCACTTCCCGGCGTGTATATCTCCGGTGATCTGACCGGAATCCCGCTCCTCAAGTTCTCCCTCGACAGCGGTGCGCGCGCCGTGCGCACGATCGCTTCCGACCCGCGCCTGCGCGCGCAGCGCAGCGAAGACGTCCTGGATCTGGTGATCGTCGGCGCCGGCGTCTCCGGCATGGCGGCGGCCATGGAGGCGCGCAAGCACAATCTGCGGTTCGCGATTCTGGAAGCGACCGAGCCGTTCTCGACGCTGGTCAACTTCCCAAGGGCCAAGCCGATCTACACCTATCCGAACGACATGACGCCGGCGGGCGATCTGCAGGTGCAGGCCGACGTCAAGGAGGCGTTGATCGAGGAGCTGCGCGTCCAGACGACGGGCGCCGGCATTCATCCGCTCGCGGCGCGGGCCGAGAAGATCGAGCGGAGCGGACGCGGCTACGCGGTCCGGCAGGACGACGGCCAGGTCCTCGCCGCCCGGTGCGTGCTGATCGCAATCGGGCGCAGCGGCAGTTTCCGGATGCTCGGCGTGCCGGGAGAGCAGCGCGACAAGGTGTACAACCGGCTGCACGATCCGACGGACTTCACGGCCCGCGAATGCCTGGTGGTCGGCGGCGGCGACTCGGCCCTCGAGTGCGCGATCGCGCTCGCCACCTCCGGCGCGCTCGTCACGCTCTCCTACCGCCGAGCGGAGCTCGCGCGTCCCAAGCCCGAGAACGTCGCGAAGCTCGAGATGCTGATCCGCGATCCGAGTGCGGACGTCATGATCGAGCGGCCGACGTCGGAGCGCGTCACGACCGCCGCCGGCCGCTTCGTCGGTTCCCCCCACGATCCGGGGCGCATCACGCTCAGGCTCGGCACCAAGGTCCAGGAGATCGGCGAACAGACGGTGACGCTCGCTGATGCCGGCGGCCGCGCCGAGACGATCCCCAACGACGTCGTGTTCACGATGATCGGGCGCGAACCGCCGCTGGATTTCTTCCGGCGTTCGGGCCTCCGCATCGCCGGCGAGATGACGCCCATGCGCTGGACCGGGCTCGGCCTGTTCCTGCTGTTCTGCGCCTGGCTCTACGACTGGAAGTCGGGCGGGCGCACGAACGCTCTCTGGTACCGGCTGCAGTGGTTCCCGACCAACGTGCCGGAGCTGCTCGCGCGCACCGGCGGAGGCGTCGCCGCCGCCGCCGCCGATCCCGGGACGCTTCTCGGCACGCTCGCGATCAGCGCCGCGGGCCCCGCGTTCTGGTACACGCTGATGTACTCGCTGATCGTGGTCGGGTTCGGAATCCAGCGCATGCGCCGCCGCCGAACGCCCTACGTGAACGCCCAGACGGTCACGCTGATGGCGGTCCAGGTGCTGCCGCTGTTCCTGATCCCCGAGGTCGTGCTGCCGCTGCTGCACCACAACGGCCTGCTACCGGTGGCGCTCGCCGACGCGCTGTTTCCGGTCGCGAGCTACGGGCACGGGCGCGAGTTCTGGCGCGCGTACGGATTGATCCTCGCGTGGCCGCTCAACGTCTACAACCTGTTCACGCAGGAGCCGCTCGGCTGGTGGCTCACGATCGCCTTCGTGCAGACCGCCGTCCTGATCCCGCTCGGCATCTATTTCTTCGGCAAGGGCGTGTATTGCGGCTGGATCTGTTCCTGCGGCGCGCTGGCGGAGACGCTCGGAGACACGCACCGGCACAAGATGCCGCATGGCCCCGGCTGGAACCGGTTCAACCTGGCGGGCCAAGCGATCCTGGCCGTGGCCGTGATCCTTCTGATCGTGCGAATCGTCGGCTGGCTGCTGCCGCAAGGAAACTGGGTGGACGTCCACTTCGATCCCATGCTAAAGGAACGCTACAAGTGGACGGTGGACGTGTTCCTGGCCGGCGTGGTCGGCTACGGCGTCTACTTCTGGTATTCGGGCCGCTTCTGGTGCCGGTTCCTCTGTCCGCTGGCCGCGCTCATGCACGTGTACGCGCGGTTCAGCCGGTTCGCGATCGTCCCGGAGAAGAAGAAATGCATCTCGTGCA
The DNA here is from genome assembly GCA_035632955.1 of Candidatus Limnocylindria bacterium. Classification (GTDB taxonomy): domain Bacteria; phylum Eisenbacteria; class RBG-16-71-46; order RBG-16-71-46; family RBG-16-71-46; genus DASQFU01. Next base: position 13,114 of record DASQFU010000232.1, on the reverse strand, counting down.
ACGTCTGCACCACGGTGTGCCACCAGGGCATCGACGTGATGAACTTCGCGAACAAGGGCGTGCCGATGCAGGACCCTCAGTGCGTCCGCTGCTCGGCGTGCGTGCAGAGCTGCCCGACCGGCGTGCTCCAGTTCGGTCAGGTGCGACGCGATGGCAGTCTGATCGGCGTCGATTCCCTGATCGCCTCGCCGGTGCGGGCGCGCGAGGCGGGATGAGCGGCCTCTGAAACCGCGGCCGCGTGCTGGATCCGAAGTCCGGCCGATCACACTCGCGATCGACATTGGCGGAAGCGGGCTCAAGGCCATGCTGCTCGACCGGCGCGGCCACCCGCTCAGCGCCCGCGAGCGCGTGGCGACGCCGCGTCCGGCGACTCCGTCGGCTGTCCTGCGCCAGCTCGCAGCCTTGCTGCGCGCGTTGCCCGGGTTCGATCGTGTCTCGGTCGGCTTTCCCGGCGTCGTCGAGCGCGGCGTCGTCCACCTCGCTTCCAATCTCCATCCCGCGTGGGTGGGCGAGAACGCCGAGCGCCGCATTCGCGAGTTGACGCGCAAGCCGACGCGCGTTGCGAACGACGCCGATGTCCAGGGCATGGGCGTCATCCGCGGGCGGGGCGTCGAGCTCGTGATCACCCTCGGAACCGGCGTCGGCTCGGCGCTGTTCGTCGAGGGCGTGCTGTTGCCGAACCTGGAGCTCGGCCACCATCCGTTCCGGAACGGCTTCACCTACGAGGAACAGCTCGGCGATCGGGCCCGGAAGGATCTCGGCAAGCGCCAGTGGAACCGGCGGCTGGGGCAGGCGCTCGCGCTCTTGAATCAGACCTTCAACCCGCGCCGCATCTACCTCGGCGGTGGCAACGCGCGTCACGCGAGTCCGCCGCTGCCCGACAACGTTCAGGTGGTCGCGAACCTCGCCGGGCTCCTGGGCGGCATCCGCCTCTGGGATCCGCCACGGGCGCGGCGGCCCGCGACCAGGACGCCCCGCTAGCGCTCGCCGCTCGGCGGTCGCACCTCGAGCGTCTGCTTCTGCTCGGGCGCTTTGCCGTAGCTCATCTTCACGGTGTAGCGCCCGGCGGCAACGAACTCCGGCTGCCCGCTCCATTCCGGGCTCGGGATCCGCTCGCCGGGCTCGCGCTGCAGGTCCCACGTCACGCGGTGAAAACCCGGCGTGCCGGGGCCGGTGAGGGTGCGCACCGTTTTGTCCGTGCTGTCGGCGATCACCAGCGACACGCCGTCCCCGGTAAACTCGCGCACGAAATAGTTGAGCGACGCTCCGGGTGGAGGATTCTTCGCGCGAAACGGTCGCTGGCCCCAGAGTCCGCTCAGCGGACGCAGGTAGAACGGTCTCGCCTCGCGCGGCGCGAACAGCGTTGCCGGCCGGGTCGCAACCTCCGGGTTCCACTGTTGGAGCGGCGTGATGTCGTCGAGCACGAACACGCTCCGGCCATGCGTGCCGATCACGAGATCGTGGTCGCGTGAATGGATGGCGATGTCGTCGACTGCGACCGTGGGCAGCCCTTCCTGGAGCCGCAGCCAGTGCCGGCCGCGGTCGAACGAGGCGTAGAGGCCGAACTCGGTGCCGGCGTACAGCAGGTCGGGACGAACCGGATCCTCGCGCACGACCTTGACCGGACCGCCCGGCGGCAGATCAGATGCGATCGAGCTCCACGTCCGGCCATGGTCGCGGGTCATGAGCAGGAACGGCGTGAATACGTCGCTGCGATGGCCGTCGATCGCCAGATACGCTGTGCCCGGATCGTGCCGGGAGGCTTCGATCCGACTCATGTAGAGGCCGCCGGGAACGCCGCGCAGGTTGCGCGTGAGATCGGTCCACTGGGCACCCCCATCGCGCGTCACCCACAGCTTGCCGTCGTCGGTGCCGGCCCACACCGTCCCGCGTGCCCGCGGTGATTCGGCGAGCGTGACGATCGTGCAATGGGTCTCGGCCGCCGAGCCACCGGTCACCATCTTCCTCGCATCCTGGGTCGTAAGATCCGGACTCGCGATCTCCCAGGTCTCGCCGCGATCGTTGAGCCGGAACAGATGATTGCCGCCGATCCAGAGCTGGGTCGGGTCGTGAGGCGAGATCTGGAACGGCGCGTTCCAGTTGAAGCGGAAGCGCGCTTCCCCCTCCCGGTTCGACGGCCTCAGGAACCGCACGCGACCGGTGCCGAGATGCATCCGTTGCAGGTATCCGCCCTGCGACTCGAAGTACACGAGATCGGGATCGGTCGGGTCGACCGCGACGTGGAAGCCGTCTCCGCCCCCGAGACAGAACCAATCCGAGTTCGTGATCGCGTCGCGGTTCGGGTCGTCGAGCCACGATTCGGGATCGAGAAGATTGCGGCTCGGCCCACCCCAGGTCTGGTTGTCCTGGAGTCCGCCGTAGATCCGGTAGGGCTCACGCTGATCGAGCGTGATGTTGTAGAACTCGCCGATCGCCAGATTGTTCAGATAGTCCCAGCTGGCGCCGCGGTCGTGGCTCAGGAACAGGCCTCCGTCGGTGCCGAGCAGGAGCCGCTTGCCGTCGGTGGGATCGATCCACATCGCGTGGCAGTCGGGATGCACGTTGCGCGCGCCGCGCGCGCGAAAGGTCGCGCCGCCGTCGTCGGAGACCCACAAGTCGGTGCCCAGCAGGTAGACGCGGCTGCTGTCGTTGGGCTGGACCCGAATCTGCCCGTAGTAGAACGGTCGCGGCGTGTACGCGCTGACGCGTGTCCAGTGGTCGCCGCCGTCCTCGCTCCGAAACACTCCTCCCGTCCGGCTCTTGTCCTCGAACTCCTGGATCTGGCCGCCCTGGCCCGATTCGACGACCGCGAACAGAAGACCCGGACTCCGGCGATAGACGTCGAGCCCGATCCGACCCGTGACCGTGGGCAATCCGTTCCGAAGCTTGGTCCAGCTCCGGCCGCCGTCGCGGGTCCGGAAGATCCCTCCGGACGCGCCGCCGGAAGTGTACGACCACGGCGTCCGCCGCCGAGCGTAGAGCGCCGCATACAGCACTCTCGGGTCACGTGGATCCATCACCAGATCCACGGCGCCGGCTCCCGCGTCACCCTTCAGTACGTGACTCCACGACTTGCCGCCGTCGGTCGTCTTGAACACGCCGCGCTCCGGATTGTCGCCCCACAGGTGCCCGAGGGCGGCGACGTAGGCGACGTTGCTGTCGGCGGGGTCCAGCACGACCTGAGCGATGTTGTGGGTCGCGGCAAGCCCGAGGTGGGTCCACTTGCCGCCGCCGTCGTTCGAGCGATAGACGCCGTTGCCCCAGGAGGAGGAGTTGCGACTGTTGGCCTCTCCGGTGCCGACCCAGACGACCGAGGGGTTGCCCGGCCACAGCGCCACGGCGCCGATCGAAGCGACCGGCTGATCGTCGAACACCGGCTTCCAGGTCGTGCCGAGGTTCGTGGTCTTGAACAGCCCGCCGGTTCCGGTCGCGAGATAGAAAGTGTTCGGGTCGCGTTCGTCCACCGCCAGATCGGAAATGCGTCCGCCCATCGAGGCAGGGCCCACGGAGCGCCAGCTCAGCTCCTTGAAATCCAGCGGCTGCAACGCGCGCGGCGCGCGCGCCGCCGGACGCTTGGCGGCGAACGCGAATGGCGCAGCACTCAGCAGCACGAACAGGATCCACGACACACAGCCGGCCGGCCGCTGCCAACGATGCATGAAGCTCCTCCGATCCGTCGCGCGCTCGAGGTCCGGATCGAACCGCGACATGGAGCGCGCCGGAATGCTCAGGTCAACGAGACGCCAGGACAGGATGCGCGGGTGTGAGGGTGAAATAGGCGGCAGTGTGCCAGCGACCTCGAAAGCGCAGTTGCGCTTCGCCGAGCAGGCGGCCATCGGGCAGCACGACGACCTCGTCCACCACGTCTCGGATCCCGAAGCGCGGGTTTGCGTCCAAGTCGTAGTCGATCCGCAGCACGACTTGGGACGGGTTCACGACCGACGAGGCAAACCGAGTGACGAACGTGAAGGCTGTGAAATGACCACGATCGGCGGCGCGCGCGCCATGATACGAAGGCCAGTACAACCGCATCAGCCCCTGGGCGTCGTTCGAGAAGCGATTCTCGCCCTTCCCGGCCGCGGCCAGGAAGCGCTTCCCTTTCCATGGCATCCAGCGGCGCGTCCAGACGCGAGCCAGCACACCGAGCGGCCCGGGGATCGTGATCAGCTCGAGACGCCCCTGATACGCACCGTCCGGCGGCGACGCGGGCGGCGGGCAGGACGCGAACAGGCGACGTAGCGCATTGCGCTGTTCCACCCATGAACGCGAGGAGACGCGCGCATCGAGAGCATCGACGCGCGCGCCTCCGGACACGGCTCGTGGACTACTGGACGCCGAGCAGCTCGACGTCGAATACCAGCGTGGCGCTCGGCGGAATGACCGGCGGCCGGCCCTGCGGGCCATAGGCGAGATCGGCAGGGATCGTGAGCTTGCGCTTGCCACCCACCTTCATGCCTTTGACGCCCTCGTCCCAGCCGCGGATGACCTGCCCTTTGCCGAGCGCAAACGGGAACGGCTGGTTGCGGTCCATGGAGCTGTCGAACTTGGTCCCGTTCGTGAGCCAGCCGGTGTAGTGCACGGTGACGGTCATGCCCTCTTTGGCCTCGGCGCCCGTGCCGACGACCATGTCCTGGTACTTGAGGCCGGTGCTCGTCGTCACGTCCTGACTCTCCTGGGGCATCTTCGCGGCGCCGGGAGCCACTTCGCTCGCGCCGGCGGTGGTTTCCGTGGTCGTCGAAGTGGCGCTCGACCCCGTCTCGGTTGTCGAGCTCGAGCTGGAGGTCGCTTCTCCGCTCGAGCGTTGGGACTCCTGGCAGCCCGCCAGCGCGCATACGACGAGCACGGCGAGGCAGTGGATGGGTCGGATCATGAGTCGACTCCTTGGTTCGTGGACGGGAACGGCCAGGTCTGAAGCGGCCGGCAACGGTCCCACAAAATTTGCCGTCCGGCAAGGCGCGCCCACGCGATTTGTCGCGCCCAGCGATTGTCGGTGCTCAATGGAGTGTCCTCCCCACGCGATGCGGGACCCGAAATGCGACGCGAGGCGCTCACTTCTCCGCCAGCAGATACTCGAGCGCCTCACGATCCAACCCACGCGCGAATCCCTCCTCCCCCAGCACGTCCTTGACGAGCGCCGCCTTGCGCTGCTGGAGCTCCCAGATCTTCTCCTCGATCGTCCCGCGCGCGAGCAACCGATACGCGATCACGGTGCGATCCTGCCCGATGCGATGCGTCCGATCGATCGCCTGGGCCTCGACCGCCGGGTTCCACCAGGGATCGAACAGCACCACGTAGCTCGCGGCGGTGAGATTGAGCCCGGTCCCTCCCGCCCGCAACGAGATCAGGAAGACGCAGGCGCGCTCGTCGGAGTGGAACGCCTGCACCACCTGATCGCGGCGCACGGTCTCGCCGATCAACACGTGAAACGCGATTCTGCGCCGGGCCATTTCCGCCTCGAGCAGGTCGAGACAGCGGACGAACTGCGAGAACACGAGCACCTTGTGCCCTTCGGCGAGGAGCGGCTCGAGCAGCTCGAACAAGGCGTCGAACTTCCCGGAGCCCAGGTTCTCCTTTCCTCCGCCGAGGACCGGATGGCAGCAGATCTGTCGCAGCCGAGTCAGTTGAGCCAGAATGCTGATGCGGTTGCGTCTGAGGCTGGCGGGATCGGCGGCGAGCTCCTGGATCGCGCGGCGAGCGGTCTCGAGTTCGGCCAGATAGAGCTGCTTCTGCCCGTTCGTCAGCTCGCAGTCGCGCCGCTCCTCGATCCGGTCGGGCAAATCGGGCGCGACGTCGCGCTTGAGCCGCCGCAGCAGCACCGGCCGGAGCTTGGCCGCGAGCAGCCTGCGCACATGTCCCGGGGCGTCGGGCCGATCGAAACGCAGTGCGAATCGTCGCCGATCGCCGAGGTAGCCCGGGTTGACGATGCTCATGATGCTCCACAGGTCGAGCGCCCGATTCTCGAGCGGCGTTCCCGTCAGGGCGAGGCGATGGCGGGCGCGCACGGCACGGGCGGCCTCCGTGACGACGGCATCGGGGTTCTTGACGTTCTGGGCTTCGTCGAGCACCAGCGCAAACAGCTCGGTCTCCTTCCATGCGTCGAGATCGCGCCGGAGCAGCGCGTAGTTGGTGACGACCAGATCGTAACGTGGTAGCTCGCGCCGGAGCGCGTGGCGTTCGGCGCCGCGTCCGAGCACCAGCACGCGCAGGTCGGGTGCGAAGCGAGCCGCTTCGCGCTCCCAGTTCCCCATCACCGAAGTCGGACACACGACCAGAGCGGGTCCCGGCGACCGCGTCGTCTCTCGGAGATGGACGAGCCACGCCAGCGTCTGCACGGTCTTGCCGAGTCCCATATCGTCGGCCAGGACCACACCGAGTCCAAGAGCGCTCGTGTAGACGAGGAAATCGAGGCCATGGCGTTGATACGGCCGCAGCTCGCCGCGAAAACCGGCCGGGACCGGAACCTGAGACAACCCGCGGAACTCGGCGATCTGTCCCCGCATCCGGCGAATCGCCGCGATCGCTTCCGGGTCCGCACCGAGCCGCTCGAGCTCGGCCAGGCTCTCGGGCCGGGCCTGTGCGAGCTGCCAGACCGTGATCCGCTGATCGGCTGCTCCGGGCTCGACGCCGAGGTCGGCGAGCACCTCGGAAGTGCGGTCGGCAATCTCGACCGCGTCGCGTCGCATCCAGCCGGAACGGAGCTTCACCCACGGCGCGGTCGCCGAGCGCAGCCGTTCGATCTCCGCATCCGAGAGGCTCAGGGCTTCGTTCGACCATTCGGGCGAGACTTCGAGCCAGTCGACCCCGCTCGCGCGCACGTGAACGCGCGGAGACACGCGACGCGCGCGGCCAAGGAGCAGAGCGACCGAAGGATTGCCGAACCATCGGGTGTCGCGAGGCCGCTGCGCCCACGCCTCGGCCATCGCCCCGATCGTGCGCGGCCCGAGTCTCACCCACCAACCCAGACCACGGTCCGACGCGGCAGGCTGCATTCCCCCGGGCCCCCTGATTCCTGGCTTGACCCCGGTCCGGGCGAGCCAATCGATCAGCGGCGTCGCGCGCTCGGGATCCGGCTCCTCCAGCCACACCTCCTCGGGCGGGAGCGGCGCCTCGCCGGAAACACCGTTTGCGGCGCCGCTCGCGGCGGCATGCGCGTCCGCCGAGAGCGGGTCGTCGAGACGCTCCAGCTCCTCGGGGCTTCGTCCTCCGGCGCTGACCTTCTCCCACCGGCCTTCCGGCCCGTACTCGAACAGCACGGCCGGCGACTCGACGGCAATGCCGGGCTTCCAATCGTCGCCTGCCGTGTGAGCGAACGCTCGCACCTGGAGCCAATCGTCGTCGTCGAGTCGGAGCGCGACCGCCGGGACCGTCGCGTGACGCAGCAGATGCGGTCCCAGCGTCTCGCGCAAACTCGGGAACGCGGATGCCAGCGAGCCGAAGAACGCCTGGCGGCCCCGCTCGGGGATCGGCAGTCTCCCGAGCACGCCCAAATGATCGAGCAGCTCGGAGGGAGGCTCCTCGAGCGTCCGGTAGAACTTGCCGTCCGCGAGCACCACTCCGGGCTCCGGCCGCGACCCGTGGGTCCGTGCGCGGCCGAAGAACACTTCGTCGAACGAGCGGGTACGGCCGTCCGGCCACTCGACCCGAAAGTCGATGCCCGGAGAGCCATCGAGGTATTCACAGACCGGAACGATGCTGACGCGTTCGTGGCCCAGAGACACCGGCCCGCCGGGAGTGATGCCGTAGCGCTGCGCCAACGCGGAATCGCAATCTTCAGCCCAGCTCACCAGCGATGTGGTGCCGGCGCGCTCGAGCAGCTCGAGCAGTCCGCTCGACGACGCGCCGTAGACGACCGCTTCCACGGAGTGGAGCACCGCGTCCAGCAAGGCGACTTGATCGGGGCTCATCATCGTCGGCCGGCGCGCGACCTCGTTCCGGAGTTGATGGAGCTGATGCGTCGTGCGTGGGGCGTCACGGAGCCGGGCCGTCGTGACCAAGGCTTGGTAGTCGACGCTCGGGGCGCCGTCCGCGGAGGCACGGATGGCCACCTCGACACGCAGTGCACGCGAAGGACTGCCGCGCCGGCGCTCCGCCCATTCGACCAGTCGGCGCTCGACCTCGGGCAGCGCCCGCTCGGCGTGGCGGCGTGCCAGATCGGGCCGATGCCGGTAGGGTTCGAGCGCGGGCGGAAGCGGCGCACCGGAGTGACGGCTCCATTCGATCGCGAGTCGCCAGCACATCAGCTCCGCGTCGTCCTCCAAAGCGATCTCCTGGATCCGTTGCGAGTAGAGGTCGACGCGTTCACTTCGCCCGCTCGACAGCATGCGCTGGAGGACTTCCACGCGCTCCCAGGCGCTCGATGCGTCCGCCAGCCGCTCCGCGAGATCGATCGCGCGTCCGGGCCGCGAACCGGGGGTCGCACCCGCCCGAGCAAGGCTCGCGGGATCCGCTGAGCGCCGGGAACGGGGTTCCTCGTCCGAGTCCTCCAACATCCTTTCGAGAGGTGGGTGGGGAATCAGTCGCTCCAGCCGCGGGTCCTCGCACTCACCCTCCTTTCGCAGCATGCCCAGGACACAACAGGCAACTGCGTAGGCGTGTTTGCACACCGGCCCGACCGGACAGGTGCAGTGCGCGATCCAACCGCCACCCGTCAGGATCCAGCTCGCCTCGTAGGATTCAGTGCCTTTGACGGCCGCGGCGACCCGTTGTCCTTGGAACACGAGGTCTCCGACGCGGCCTTCCACGGTGTACTGCATTCCTCGTGTGCGGATGACCGGCGGGAATGCCTGCAACGCGTCGATGAGAGATTTCGAGACGTGCGGATCCGCGAGGGCGACTCCGATGGGACGAGAAGCAGACATTCGTGGTGGATCTCCGTGTCAGGGGCGGGTGCGCGCCTCGAGCACTTCGGAAAGTGTGCGGCGGTATGCGGAATCGGCGGGGACCAGAGCGACGGCGCTGCGCGCCAGCCACTCGGTTTCTTCACCGGCGCGTCCGCGTCGCAGCAGCGTGACCGCCAGGTTGTTGCGGGCGTCCGGATCTCCGGGCAGGTCGCGCAACGCGCGCCGGTAGTGACGCTCGGCCTCCGGCCAGCGCCCCGCGGCGGCGGCGAGATTGCCGAGATTGACGCGTGCGCGAGCGAAGCTGGACTCGAGACGCAGCGCCTTCCGATATTCGCGCTCGGCGAGCGCGATCTTGCCCGCCCGCTCGTAGGCGACGCCGAGATCGTTGTGCTCGGCTGCCGACAGCGGGTCGTGGAGCAGCACGAGCCGAGCGCAGCCGCAGAGCATCGCCAGGAGCGCGAGGGACGGCCCGACACGGCGCGCTCGAACCCGCAGCCCCCTCACGGCGACCGCCGGCGGACGAGCAGGACGTGACTGCCCGCGGCCTGCCAGCGGCGCATCAGATCGTCGCGCGACATCGACCGCGGCTTGCGCCGGCCGTCGTGGACGACGTAACGCTCCGCCGCGGGGTCCCAGCCCACGAGGACGCCGTAGTGCCCGCGGGTGACCGGGCCTATGCCTCGCGAGTAGAGCAGCACGGGCGGCACCGATGCGGCGAGCCACGCGCGCAGCGAATCCTCGACGCTCGTGGTCACGGTGGCGACGAAACCGCCGCGACGGGCGGCCGCGGCGAGGTCGGTGATCAACGCGCCGCGCAGGGCGGGATCATAGGCGCGTTCGGCCTCGGCGAGCGCGGAGTCGCCGGCTCCGTAGTAGCGCAGCACCATCCCCAGCGCCGCCGGGCCACAGCGCTCGGGCGCCTGAGCCACGATCGGGACCGGCAGGAGAACCGGGGGCCGTGGCGTGGCCGCCGCGAGCACCACGGCCACGACCGCCCCGAACGTCACTTGATGACGATCTCCTTGTTCATGAGCTTCACGACCACGATGATGAGAATCACGATCACGAGCACCGCGATCAGTGTGCCGAGCCCGTCGCTGCCGCTCGGCAGCCCTTTGGAGGCCGACGCGAGCTGATGCAACTCGGCGTCGGACATCCCCGCGAGCTTCACGCGCACGTCGTCCGGCGTCACGCCGTAGTCGTGCAGCTTCTGGGCGACGAGCTTGTGCTCCAGGGTCCGCTGGACCACGAGGAGGTCGGCGTCACGCGCCGACGTCACCTCGGTGGCCCCCGACACACGCGAGGGCACGAGGCCCGCGGCCGCGGGAGCCGCATTCAGACCGCACCAATAGAGAACCAGGAACAAAGCCGTCCAGAAGCGTATCCGGCGTGAAAAACAGTGCATGTTTCCTCCTCCAGTCCTGGGTCCGATCGGGCGCGGATCGCGCATGACGCGGGCGGAGCGTACCCGCGCGCGCCGTGAGCTCGCAAGCGCGCGCGCCGAGCTCAGACGCACACCTCCGAAGTGTCCGGCACCTGGGCGCTCGGGTTCTCGGGCGCCTCCTGACGGTCAACGCGTCGCGGCGACCGGCGCCGAATCGCACCAGGCCGCCTCGTCGGACGTTTGCGCGGTTCCGCGGCGACCGGTATGGTGCCAAGCTACTGATCAGACCGAGTCGCCGCGCCCCAGGGCCGGCATTCCCACGGGAGGCACTTTGTGACGTCATTCAAGCATCGCCTGCGCCGCCTGCGCGCCCGCAAAGGCGCTCGCAAGAAGGCGGCGAAAGCTCGTGCCGCCCGTAAGAAGCGCTAGCACTCGCTAGCGAGCCCCGCTCCGGCGTTCGGCTTCGCGCCCGAGCGCGCGCATCCCCGGCGTGATCTCGTGGCGCGTGGCCCATGCCAGCAACGGTTTCGGGACCGAGCGCCGCGGCGCCGCCACGCAGCGGCAGAAGATCCGCGTCCACCCTCCCCCCAGAGCCTCGAGCTTCCAGTTTCCGCGCAGGCGCTTGAAGTCCCCCGCGACTGCGCGAAACCCGAGCGCGCCGGGCGTCGACTCGTCCATCTGCAGCAACGCCATGACATGGCGCTCGAACACGAGCACGCGCGCGACCGCGACCTGCTCGACCAGCGGTCCCTCCCGCCCGGCGCGGATCCGCCGCGAGCGGCGTAGCCCAGGCACGAAGCGGGGCATCCGCTCGTAATCCGTCAGCACCTGCCACACCTGCTCGGGACGCGCACGAACGTCCATCCGCGCCACCACCTCGACCGAGTCCCCGCGCGCGCGACAGCTCTCGATGCGCAACGGCTGCGCATGCGCCGGGGCAGGCCACTCGAGCCAGGCGAGCACGAACCACGCGAGCCCGATCGCGATCGAGCGACGGGTCATCCGCGCTTGCAGGCCCAGCGGTGCACGCGGCCGCCACCAAGGGCTTGGCACCCGGTGCGATCTGGCCGGAGGAGGACGCTCGGAATCAGCGCAGCTCGAGATAACGAAGGTCGACGGGGCCGAACAGGCCGCCGCCCTGTCCTTCGAACATCTCGCCGCCGCGTCGCAGGTTCTCGGCGGCGACGTCGACGACCGGGAGAGACACGTCGTCGATCGCAGCCAGCTTGGGCGTGGTCGGCAGGGAGAACCGCTCGCTCGCCAGGAAGTCCTCGAACTCGTCGAGCGTCCAGGCGAACAGCGCGTCCACTTCCCAAACCAGACGGACGTCCTTGCCGCGCAGCAGATCGGGCGGATCGTCGGGGCCCGCGGGCTCCAGGGCCGCGACCGCGCAGCAATCGCATCCGAACCAGAAGTTCGGCTCGCCGACCACCTTCAGATTGGTCGTGACCGTGGCCTCGGTCGGAGCGTCCTTCCACACGTTGGTCATCAGCTCGCCGATCGCGAACAGATAGCGCAGCAGCGCCATCGGGTCGTCGCTCGCGGCACCACGCAAACCAGTGCCGAGCACGCGCAGGTTGCGGATCGCCTCCAATCGCACCCAGGGCGAGCGCCGGTTGGAAAGCGCCGTCAGATTCTTGAGGCTGCCTTCGAGGCGCTCGCGGACCACGGTCAACAGCTCGGAGAACGTGCCGTTGCCCTTTTCGAGGAACTCGACGGTCCGGCGCATGGCCTGGTTCAGCGGCAGGTACGCCGAGCGCAGCGTTGCCCAATCTTCGGTCAGACGCTGTTTGGCGATGACGTCCCAGTCTGCCATCTCGTGCCTCCTCGGCGATTCGCGCGGCCCCCACGCACGTGAGCCCAGGGGCCAGCAGTATAGCGAAGCTCTCCCGGGTGGGCCAATCGGGACCGGTCTCGAGCCTGCCAGAGTCGCGAATGGCGTCATCTCTCTTTCCGTTAGGGTGCATCGGGCTTAGCATTCCTTTGACCGACCGCGCGAACGAGGTTGACCATCGATCGCCGCAAGGTCGGGACCTCGAGGGCCGCCATGATCGGAACCCAACGGACGCCAAGCGCGCTGATCATCGTCGCGGGCCTCTGCTGTCTGGCGCCTTTCGATGCCCGACCAGTCCTCGCTGATTCTCTCCTCGTCTCGCTGCCGAATGTCCGGAACGGTTCGCACGAGCACGAGTGGGATCGCGTAAACATTCCAAGCCTCTACTCGTCGGCCTCGGTTTACGACCCCGTCCGAAACCGAATGATTGTGCTCGGTGGGGTTTCCGTTACCGAGTACAACGCGTTGATCCTGGGTTTGGAGCTGGATGGATCCCCTGCTTGGAGACGCTTGTCCGAGAGTCAGAGTTTGGCGCGTCTCGGCCACAGCGCCGTGTACGACCCGGTTCGGGATCGGGTCATTGTCTTTGGCGGGTTTGTGGGCGGTTACTTCAACTGCGTCCTTCCGACCGATACCTGGGCGATCGGCTTTTCCACACCGCTGACAGTCGCCGCTCTCCCGACCGAAGGGGAACCTCCCCCTGGTCGACTCCGGCATGTGGCGATCTACGATTCACAGCATGACCGAATGATCGTCTTCGGGGGCAACGACATCCTCGAGGAGTGCAGCTATATAAAGTGCCGGTGCTACCGGCGCCCACACTACAACGACACTTGGTCGTTGTCCTTGGCCGGCGTTCCGACATGGTCCCAACTCGAGGTGCAAGGAACGCCTCCTCCCATCCCGAGTTCTGGTGAAGGCGTGGGTGAGTACGATCCCCTGAGACGCCGAATGCTCTACTTACAAGGTGGGAGTCTGTGGTCCCTGTCGCTCGACGGCGTCCCCACATGGACCGCTCTGGACGTTCCGGGCACACCCATCTTTGGCTTTGTGAAA
>DASQFU010000231.1:0-3257 GCA_035632955.1 Candidatus Limnocylindria bacterium | reverse complement strand
GAAGTCGGCCAGCACGCCGCTGCGCGTCAGGAACGAGGCGTAGAGCACCAGCACGTACGACGTGATCGCCAGGAAGAAGTTGGTGCGTCGCAGGCTGCCGGTCACGCGCTGCACCAGCAGGCCGTGCAGCAGGGCGATGTTCGAGAGCCACGGGATCAGCGAGCCGTTCTCGACCGGATCCCATCCCCAGTAGCCGCCCCAGCCGAGCACCTTGTACGCCCAGACACCGCCCATGATGAAACCGGTCGCGAGAATCCCGGTCGAGAACACGGTCCAGGGCAGCACCGGCTTGATCCATCCGTCGTAGTCGCGCCGCAGCATGCCGGCCATGGCGATCGCGAACGGCGCCACCAGCGACGAGAAACCGGTGAACAGCACCGGCGGATGGATCGTCATCCATGGATCCTGCAGCAGCGGGTTCAGCCCCTGCCCGTCGATCGGCACCCGCCCGCCCGGGAAGATCAGGAACGGTCCGCGGATCACGGTCACCAGGGTCAACATGACCAGCGGCAGGTTGAGGAAGAACATCGCCGGGCGCACGAGCGCATGGCGCCCGCGAATCATCACCAGCCCGAGCGTGCAGGTGATGAGCGCCCACAACAGGAACGTCCCTTCCTGCCCGCCCCAGAACGCCGCGTACACGTAATGCGGCGGCATGCTCTGCGACGAGTACGAGGCGACGTATTGGTACTGGAACTGGTGGGTAAAGAGGATGCGCCACAGGAACACGGTCGCGCTCAGGAGCGCCACCCACTGCACGACGAACAGCGCGCGCGCCGGCCCCCATGCTCCGTCGCGACCGCCGGCCGCGGCCATGAACGCGAGCCCGGCGCCCAACGCGGCGAGGAACGCGATCCAGGCGAGCTGCTGGCCGAGATTGAAACCCGCCGCCGTGAGGACCGCGATCAATGCGGCGAGCGCCACGGCGCCCAGGGCCCAGCGCCGAAGCGTCAAGAGGCGGTGCTGCCCTTCTCGTTCTCGGCCTGGTACTTCGACGGGCACTTGACCAGCAACTGATCGGCCTCGAAGTGCTGGTCCTCGTAGCGGCCGATCGCCACGATCGAGGTCGCCTGGTCGAAGTTCCCCGGCACCACGCCACGATAGATGACCGGCATCACTTCGCCGCGCTCGTCGCGCAGGCGAAAGCTCAGATACTGCTCCGTGGACTTGAGCACATACTGTTTGTCCGCGAGCACGCCGTTGACCTGCACCATGCCGCTCGCGCGCCGCGCTTCGGCGAACGAAATGTAGGGCGTCACCGACTTGCGAAAGCTGGTCACGCCGATCGCCACCGCCGCCAGCAGCAGCGCCAGAGCCAGCATAGTCTTCACGTTCATCGCTTCTCCAACTCCTTCACCCGCCGCTCGAGTCGCAGCAGGTAGAGGAACAGCAGCGCCCAGACCAGCAGCGCCACGATCAGAACCACCACGTTGCCTTGCACAGCATACTCCTCGGGGCGCGACCCCGTGTTCAGGTTTCGTGCTGCCGCCGCTGCAGCCGGGCCACGCGCACCCGCAGCGACTGCATCCAGAAGTACAACCCCGTGAACCCGACGAGCATCGCGTAGAACACGAGGCGGATGCGGGGGTCCATGTCGAGCTTGCCGCGCGGGTTGACGATCGGATCCGGGTGCAACGAGAAGTAGAGCCGCGGCACCACGAACATCAGGAACGGCACGGCGACGAACGCCGCCGCCGAATAGACGGCCGCCAGCCGCGCGCGGCGCTCTTCGTCGTCGAAGGCGCTGCGTAGGGCCAGATACGCTCCATAGACCAGCAGCAGAAAGAAGATCGTGGTCTCACGCGGATCCCAGTTCCAGTACGCGCCCCACATCGCCTTGGCCCACACCGAGCCGCTGACCGTCGCCGCGACGCAGAACAGGATGCCGATCTCGGCCGCTGCGGCAGCCTGATGATCGTGCTCCATCCGCCGCCGCCGGAGATAGAGCACGCTGTGGACCATCGACCAGCCGAGCGCCACGACCGTCACCCACGCCGTCGGAATGTGGAAGTAGAGCACGCGCGTGGTCTCTTCGAGCACCGGCACGAGCGGCGCCCACAGGAACGCGGCGACCAGCCCCCCTGCGATCCACAGTCCCAATCCGATCCGCCAGATCACGTCAGTCTTCCCACAAGTGATCGACCAGCAGCATCATCGCCGCCAGCATCGCGATCGTGTAGGCGCCGAGCAGCCGCAGCTCGTTGCCCGCCGAGCCCCCGCCCCACTGCGCGCGGGTCGCGCTCACGGCCGCGCCGAGCACGACCAGCACGAGCGGTAGCGAGATCCCCGCGAACAGCGCCGCGCGGCCGCGCGTCTGAGCGATCACGGCGCCGACCAGCGTCGCCGTCACGGCCAGGCCCGCGCTGCCCAACCCGAGCACGCCGAGGAACGTTCCCCAGCGCGGCGGCGGCGCACCCATCAGCACCAGGAACATCGGCACGGTCACGAGCTCGACGACCAGCAAGAACGCCAGGTTGAAGAGCAACTTGCCCGCCAGGATGCTGCCGGGCGAGGCGACCAGCCGCAGCAGCGTCATCGTCTGCCCTTCGACTTCGCGTACGAACACCTGGCTCAGCGACGCCAGTGCCGCAAACAGCAGCACGATCCAGAGCAATCCCGCGAGCACGTCGCTGCGATCGCCGAGCCGGCCGACGGCGAGGCTCACGCCCGTCAGGCTGGTGACCGCGAACAGCAAGGCCGCGTTGAGGCCGTAGCGGGTGCGCCACTCGCTCCGGCACTCCTTACGCAGGACGGCCCAAGCCGCGGCCACGGAGCTCGATCCGCTGTTCCGCAAGCGTCCACTCCCTCGGGTCATTGGTCGCGAGCACGACCAGGCGCCGGCTCGCCTCGTCGCGCACGAGTGTTGCCAGCCACGCGTGGCTCGCCTCGTCGAGGTGGCTGCCCGGCTCGTCCATCAAGAGCACGCTCGGTCGCGCGAGCAGCGCGAAGGCGATCCGCAGCCGCTGAGCAAGACCCGACGACAATGCTCCGACACGGTCGCCCGCGCGCTCGGCGAGCCCGGCGCGGCCAAGTGCGGCCACGACCGCGGACCCCGGCGCATCGAGCCCGAGCGCCTCGGCCGCGAACCGCAGGTTCTCGGCGACGCTCAGCTCTTCGTAGAACGCGAGCGCCGGCGAAAGGAATCCGACGTGCCGCCGGCGCTCCCCCGGCGCGATGTCCCGCCCGCCGAGCGCCAGCGTGCTCGCGCCGGCGCTCGGCCGCAGCAGCCCGGCCAGAATGCGGAGCAGCGTGCTTTT
>DASQFU010000230.1:0-1597 GCA_035632955.1 Candidatus Limnocylindria bacterium | reverse complement strand
ATGTCGCGGTTACCCGACTCCTCCCCCGAGTACACGATCCACTTCCCATCCGGAGAAAGACTCGGAAACCATTCGACGCCGGGCTGCGCCGTGAGCTGCGCGAATTGGGCATGCACGCCCGCGCTACGCTGCCAGGGCATTCCGGCGATCAGGGCGTACGCGCCGCCGGCGAGCAGGATTGCTCCGGTCGCGCCGGCCAGCAGCCAGCGCCTTCTGGTCGCGGCGGTATCAGAGGAAATTCTCAGAGAGCGAGTGTCACCCGAGAGCGCGTCGGCGAACTGTCGGGCGTTCGCGAAGCGATCCGCGGGAACGCTGGCCAGCGATTTCATGACGACTTGCTCGACGTGCGCCGGCACGGTCGTGCGCACGACGCGAAGGCTCGGCACGCGGTCCATCGCCTTTCGCGCGACCACCGCCTGGTACGGCCCCGTGAACGGCGGAGTGCCGGCGAGCATCTCGTAAAGCACGCAGCCGAGGCTGTAGATGTCGGTGCGGTGATCGAACTCCCCGCTGCCGTCAGCCTGTTCGGGACTCATGTAGGCCGGCGTCCCCACGGCGACGCCGGTCTCGGTGAGCCTTGCCCCGCCCGCGGCCTGCCCGATCGCGTGCGCGATGCCGAAGTCGGTGACGACCGCGTGTCCCGATCCGAGCAGGATGTTCTCGGGCTTGATGTCACGGTGAATGACGCCGTGTTCGTGCGCGTAGCTGAGCGCGTCGGCCGTCTCGCGCGCGACCTGGATCGCCTCGTCGAGCGGCAGCTGCTTCTCGCGGTCCAGCCGGTCGCGCAGCGACTCGCCCGGGACGTAGGGCATGACGTAGTACGTCAGCCCGTCGGTCTCGCCGGAGTCGATGAGCTGGAGGATGTTGGGATGCTGGAGCTGCGCGGCGATGCGGATCTCGCGGAGGAAGCGGTCCGCGTGCACCGGCTGCGCGATGTCCGGACGCAGCACCTTGAGCGCGACCTTGCGATCGTGCTTCAGGTCCTCCGCGAGAACGACAACGCCCATGCCGCCACGACCGAGCTCACGCTCGACGCGGTAGCGGCCGGCGAGCGCGCCGGTGAGACGCTCGAGGAGATCCGCCATGGGCATAACATGCGGCTAGCGCTCACATGCGTCCATGCTGGCGCGGTTTGGAGCAACCAGATTGCGAACTGGACAGCGACTGGAGCCGTGCTATGTTAGCGGTCTCAAGCTCCGTGGAGAGATCTATGCAAACCCGCATCGCGCTGTTGGCCGCTGTTTTACTCTCGGCCTGCCAGCAAAGCGAAACCCCCGAACAGCAGGCCACCCGCACGCAGGCTGAGACCGACTCGGCGCGTAGCGCTATCACAGATGGCAACGCGCGCTGGGTTCGCTGGGTGAACCAGAATCAGCCTGACTCGCTCGCTAGCCTTTACGTGCCAAACGGCGTCGTGATGCCGCCCGACGTACCCGGCGCAACGGGCAGGGACAGTATCGCCGCGCGGCTGCGGCCGCTCGTTGTGCCCGGTGGCACGCTCGCCGTCACCAACGAGAATGTCAGCGTGAGCGGGCCGATCGCCATTGCCCGCGGTGTGTGGTCTTACACCGCACCAGCGCAAGGCGGCAATCCCGCC
>DASQFU010000229.1:0-14492 GCA_035632955.1 Candidatus Limnocylindria bacterium | reverse complement strand
GGACGAGGGCGACACGGCGCTGCTGCTCCTCGGGCAGCGCGCCGATGCGCGCGCACGCGCGCGCGAGCTCTTCACCCGAGACGTCGCATCCGACCACGCGCGCCCCGGGGAGACTCGCGAGCGCGACCAGATTGCGTCCGTAGCCGCAGCCGACTTCGAGCGCACGCCCGCCCGGCGGAAGCACGCGGGCGGCGACCGGCGCCAGCTCCTCGAGTGCGAAGGCGTCACCCTCGGGGCCGTGATAACGCGCGACCAGCCGCTCGAAATTGCGGTCGAGAACCGGCATCGGTGGCGTCGGTCCGCCTCAGACCCGGTCCGGCTTGCGGGCCGCGATCCAGAGGTACTGGGTTCCCTCGCCGTGGGTTCGCACCACCTCGAGTTCTGCCGCCTCGCACGTCGCGCGTGCTTCCGCCAGCGGCAGCCGCGAGCCGCGCCAGGCCGGCGAATCGAGGCCGGTGGGACCTCTCCGGGCGCCGCTCTTCAATGCGCGCCGCAACGCCCCGGCGCCGCGCGCGACCCAGCGGCGCGCGGCCACGAGACCGTGCCGGTGCGCGGTAGCGTCCTTGGTCTCGCCGTTGATCTGAAACAGAAACCAGCCGGCCGGCGCGAGCACCCGTGCGGCTTCGCGGAGATAGCGGCGCGTGACCTCGGGGTCGGGAATGTGCTGGAACACGAGATACGAGAACACGAAGTCGAACGACGCGTCCGGGAACTCCGCCAGATCGACGCCGCTGCCGATCCGCACCTCGACGTTCGGCCGTCCGGAGAGATGCTCGCGCGCCTGGCGCACCATCTCTTCCGACACGTCGGTCGCGACCACGGCGGCAAAGCGGGCGGCGAGCGCGCGGGTCATGCGGCCGATGCCGCAGCCGATCTCCAGCACGCGCTCCCGGCCGGTGAACGGGATGCCGGATTCCGCGAGATAGCGCTCGGTCAGCTTCTCGCCCCAACCCCAGAACTCATCCGCGTCCTGCCGATCGTAGGGACGGTAGGACGAGATGTAGTACATGGCGTTCTCGCGCGCCTTGGCGTCCCAGAAGTCGCGCATCGTGCGGCGCGGATCTTCGCTCATCGCGGCGTGTCCTTAGCGAGCGAGCGGTAGAGCTCCGAGGTGCTGTCCGCGACCGTGTCCCAAGAGTAATGCTGCTGGATGTGGTCGCGCGCCTTGCGCTCGTACTGCCGCACCAGGTCCGACCGGGCGAGCAGCATCGCCAGCTTCTCCTTCAGGTCGGGAACGTCGCGGCTACGGAACGAGACCGCGCAGTCCTCCGCGACCTCCAGGTTCTCGGGGATGTCGGAAAGCAGCACGCAGCGGCCATAAGACAGCGCCTCGAGCAATGCGATCGACAGACCTTCCATGGTCGACGGCTGCACGACCAGGTAGGCGTTGCTCCACAACTCCTCCAGCCCCTCGCCGTAGACGTAGTCGAGCAGCAGGATGCGGTCGCTCTGATAGCGCTTGAGCGTCTCCACGTAGCCTTCCGAGAACGACAGCCCTCCGACCAGGGCGAGCTTGACGTCGGTGTCGAGACGGCTGAACGCCTCGCACAGGAAGTGCACGCCTTTCTCCGGCACCAGCCGGCCGACGAACAGGATGTATTTGCCGGGCGTGAGCCCGAGCTGAAGGATCTTCTTCGCGGCGCGCGGCGCCGGCAGGTTCGTGCCGTTGGGGATGAATGCGGCATCGCAGTGATGGTGCTCGCGGAAGTACTCGCGCAACGTCTTCGAGACGACGATGGTCCGGTTCGGGAAGTGGGCGGCCGGGCCTTCGCATTGCTTGAGCACCCACGAGGCGAGCCGGCCCCATTTCTCCCGCTGCCAGTCGAGCCCGTGCACGGTCACGACCGTGCGCGCGCCGCTCAGGCGCGGCAGCCAGGCGAATACCGAGGGCCCGAGCGCGTGGAAGTGGACGACGTCGAAGCGCCGCGCCATCGCCTCGAGCGTGGACCACGTGACGTGGCTCGCGGTGTCGAGATGCTTGGTGCGCACGCTCGGACGCCGCATCAGATGCACGCCGTGGAAGCTCGCGTTCGCGGGCGTGTAATAGAGGCGGCAGAACACCGAGATGTCGTGGCCGCGGGGCACCAGCCGGCGCGCCAGCTCCTCGACGTGCTTCTCGATCCCGCCGTAGGTCGCGGGCACGCCCTTCTGGCCGATCATCGCGATTCTCACGACCGGCTCCCTCCCGCCCCGGCCATTCGACGTGGCGTGCCGAGGTCTCCTGTGCCGTGCTCGCGGCCCGCGGACAGCTTCGCGGCGAAGCAACGCCCGAGCCGTTGACCGAGCCCGCCCCACGCATAGCCGGCGAGCGGCGCCGGCATCGCTTCGCCGCGCGCGTGCCAGCCCTGCGGGCGCGCCGCCAGCGCGGCACCGAAGGACGCGGGCTCGGCGGAGATCACCCAGGGCGAAAGGTCGGCGAACCCGCGCAGGCCGAACGGCGTGCTCACGACCGCCAAGCCCGCGGCGAGATAGGTCGGGAGCTTCACGTTGCTGCCGCCGCCGGAAACGACCGGGTTCAGCCCGATGTCGGCTGCGTGCAGCATCGGCAGCAGGTCGGCAACCTCGGGCCGGGCCTCGAGCCACGTCTCGCGGCGGCCGGCGAGCGCGCGTGAGACGCCGCCCACGACCAGCAGTCGAACCCCGGCGCCGGCGAGGCTGGGCATCACGCGCTCGACCAGCATCCGGAGCGCCGCGCGGTTGTGCGGAACGTTCGAGCCGACGAACAGCGCCACGGTGTCGCGTTCCGTCTGGCCGAGGGCCGTGCGCGCCGCCGCCCGCTCGGCGGGACTCGGCGGCCGCACCTCGGTCTCGTCGAAACCGTTCGGGATCACCGCCACGCGCCGCCCGTCCAGGCCGAACAGCTCCTGAAACCGCGCCCCATCCTCGTCGCTCGCCGCCACCACCAGGTCGGCGGCGGCTGCCGCGCGCCGCTCGAGATCCAGCACGTGGGACGCCCAGGCGCGGCCGAGCCAGAGCCGCGGCCCGGCGGCGCGGAAATGATCGGATTCGACGTTGTGCGCGTGATAGACGCGCAGGCGCGCAGCGCCTCGCTCCAGGACTCCCGCCACTGTGAGGTCCGCCATCAGCACGTCGGGATTCGCGCCGAAGTGCGAGAGCAGGCCGCGGGCGCACGCGCGATGGCCGTGAGCGGCCAGCATCAACGGTGCGAGCCGGGCGCGCTCGAGCCGCCACGTCACCGAGGTGTACCAAGCCTTGCGGCGCAGCAGTCTCACGCCGTGCGCGGTCTGCTCGCGCGGAGCGCGATTGCGGTTCGGCACCACGCACAGCGCGCGGACCTCGTGATCGCGCGCCAGGCCACGCAATAACCCGAACAGGCGCTGCGAGGCGCCGAAGCGCGCCGGGTACAGATCGTTGTCGGTCACACCGTGGATCGTCACGAGGCCTCTCGCGGATGCGCCGGCCAGGCCGGTGCGGGCCGCAGGTTGAAGAATCCGAACACGAGGCCGGCGCCGTTCTCGGTCCAAGACAGCAGCGAGTGGACCGCGAGCTTGAGGCTGCGCTTGCGAGCCGACATCACGGCGACGACCAGCAACGCCGCGATCGACCACGCGAGCAGAGGACGCGGCTCGCGAGCGAGCGCCGCGAGTCCGAGCGCCAACAGACCGAGGCTCCACAGACCGAGGGTCGCGAGGTAGAGACCCTGACGCCGGAGCAGGCGCAGGAATCCCGGACGTCCGAGATAAGCGCGCAGCACCTGGCCCTGCCCGAAGCACAGGCCGGCGCTCCAGCGCCGCGCGAGCTCTTCGAAGCTCGGTCGCGGTCCGCTCCAATGCCGGGCCGCGCGCGGCGGGAGCGAGCGCAGGTCGAACCCGGCGGCGACCATCCGCATGCCGAGCTCGAAGTCCTCTTCCGAGTTCAGGCGCACGTCGTAGCCGCCGACGCGCTCGAGCGCTCCGCGCCGGTAGCAGGCGAGCGTCGCCAGATAGTCGACCGACCGCTCGCCATCGCCGACGCCGTACATGTCGCGCCGGCCGAGCCACTCGCGTTCACCGTCCGTCATCCATTCCTCGAGACGCCCCCAGGTTCCCGCGAGCGCGGGCGTCGCGGTCGCGGCTTCTGCCGCCGTCGCGAGCGCCTTGCCCACCCATTCGGGCTCGACCTCGACGTCGGCGTCGACGAACAAAACCCACTCCCCGCCGGCCTCGGCGAAGCCGGCCATGCGAGCGCCGCCGGGCGTCAGCGGCCGGCGCCGGGTGGCGGCGCGATCGCGCATCGGACGCACGACACGCCAGTGCGGCCCCAGAGCCGGCAGCGGCGCTTCCGCGTCCGGAGCGGCCATCACGAGCACCCCGCTCCAGTCGCGGCCGGCCAGCGCCCGTTCGAGCGCCGTCACGGTGCGCGACAGGAAGCGCTCTTGCCGGTAGCACGGCACCACCACGCCGATCTTCATCTCCGCCTTCCCCGCTCGGCGCCCGCAGCCGGCGTGAAGCTCGCGAGTCCCAGCACGTCGTCGTAGACCGCCTCGAAGCCCGCGACGACCCGCTCCCACGTGTATTCCGCGCGGACGCGCTCGGCGCCCGCGACCCCCATGCGCCGCGCCGGATCGGGCTTGCGATGGAACTCTTCGAGCGCGTCCGCGAGCGCTCCGGCGTCCCCCGGCGGCACGAGGCGCCCGGAGACGCCGTCCTGCACCACCTCCGGCACGCCGCCGACCCGCGTCGCGATCGTCGGGCGCGCGCGAGCGAGCGCTTCGAGCAGGCTCAGCGGCAGGCCTTCCCAAAGCGATGGCAGCACGCACGCGTCGGCCGCCAGCAGCAGGGGCCCGATCGCGTCGACCTGACCCAGGAACCTGACATACGGCCCGAGCCCGAGGTCGGCGGAGCGCCGCTCCAGGCTCTCGCGCAGCGAGCCTTCGCCGGCCAGACCGACGACGAACTCGAGCCCGCGCCGTCGGACATCGGCCAGCGCCTCGAGCAGCACCGCGTGGCCCTTCTGCTCCTCGAGTCGTGCCGGGCACACCCACAGCGGCTTGAACGCGCCGGCGCCGAACTGGTCGCGCAGGCGGCGCGCCACCGGCCACTCCTCCTGCTCGTCGGGCAAATCGGCGCCGTTCGGGACCACGCGCACGCGGTTGCGCTCGAGACCGTAGTCATGCACCAGCGAATCGACGACCGCGCCGCACACTGCGGTGACGGCGTCGACCTGGGAGAGCTCCTGGCGCTTGAGCGAGCGCTGCGGATCGGAATGCGAGCGACCGATGATGTGCTCCGTCACCACCAGATGCGAGACCCCGGCGGCGCGCGCGAGCACCGTCAGGTACCGGTCGGCCGCCGGCCACACGTGGTGGACATGCAGCAAGGTCGGTCGCGCGCGGCGCAGGCGCGTCCAGGTCGCGAGCATGCCTCGCCAGTCCCAGCGCGAATCCACCTCCGCCACGCGCTGCACCGCAATGCCGCGTGCGGCGAGCGACTCCGCCAGCTCGTCCACGCCCGCGACCGGTGAGAGCCACACCTGCACGTCGAAGCGGGCCGCCGGCAGGCGCGTCGCCAGCTCCCACACCACGCGCTCGGTGCCCCCGACGGCGGTGCCGCTCTCGGCCAGCACGAGGCTTATGCGCTCGCTCGCGTCCATAGGCTCTGGTATGCCCTCACCAGTTGTCCGGCGTTATGTTCCCATGCCATGCGCTCGAGAAACCGATGCCGGTTGAACTCGCCCATGCGCCGGCGGCGGTCGGGATCGGCTAGCAGCTCCGCGATCTTGGCGGCCAGATCCTCGTCGCGGTTGGGCTCCGCGTAGAGCGCCCCTTCCGCCGCCGAGGCGCGGTGCTCCCGGAGATCGAACGCCACGATCGGCCGGCCGCAGGCCATGTACTCGAGCACCTTGTTCATGGTCGAGCGGTCGTTCAGCGGATTCCTGGGATCGGGGCTCACGCACACGTCGGCGGTCGCGAGCACGGCCTCGACTTCGGCGTCGGGAATGCGGCCGGTGAAGTGCACGCAATGGTCGAGCTCGAGCTCGGTCGTGAGCCGGCGCAGGTCTTCGAACGAATCGCCTGCGCCCATCAACGTGAAGGCGACGTCGCGCCGGCCGTCGCGCTCTACCATGTGCTGCGCCGCGCGCAGCAGATGATCGACGCCGTCCTGCGGCGCCATCACGCCGAGGTAGGCGACCAGATACCGCCGGCCTCGCTTCAACGCGTCGTCCACCGGACGGACGGTCGCGAACCGCTCGCGGCTCGGGCCGCTGCGCACGACCACGACGCGGTCCGGTGGAACCCGGCCGCGGGTGATCGCGACCTCGCGATACGACTCGTTGGTGGAAATCACGAGGTCCGCGGTCCGGAACTGTGCCCATTCGAGCGCGCGCAGCAGCCGATGGAGCACGTTCCCTTCCTTGTCCTCGCCGAAGCGCGCCAGGTAGAGCTCGGGGCACAGGTCGTGATGGTCGAAAACGTAACGTCTGCCGAACAGTTTGTAGGGAAACGCCAGCGCCCAGAACGTGTCGGGCGGATTGGCGGCATGGACGACGTCGAATCCGCGGCGCGCCAGCACCACCAGCGACAGGCGGGCGGTCTGGAACCAGCAGTAGAGAAACTCCCAGAGGTACGACAGAACTCCGCGCGTCGGGGGCGGTGCCGGATAGCGCCAGATATGAATGCCGTCCAGAACCTCGTAAGGCGCGGTGTGGCCGTCGCCGGTCGGGCAGATCGCCGACACTTCGAGCCCTTGATCGCGGAGGGCGTTCAGCTCCATCCAGACGCGACGATCGAACGGGAGCGTGAGGTTCTCCGAGACGTGGAGCACCTTACCACGCAAGGCCATGGTATTCCCCGCGGGTCACGCTGCCCGGCTCCACCGCCCGCACCAGATCGACCAGCACCTGCCCCGGCGCCAGCATCCCGCCGACGTCGCGATACATCTTCGCCTGGTTCGCGATCACGATCACTTCGCTCTCGGCCACGACCTCGGCGAGATTGGTGCGCAGCCGCTCGGGCAGGTACGGCACCTCGTCCTCGACGAATCGCCGGTTCGATCCCAGCACGCGGTCCATGTCGATGTTGGGATCGTGCAGCAGCACCGAATAACCCTTGCCGACCAGCGTGCCAACGACGCGCAGGATCGGGCTCTCCCGCAGATCGTCGGTCTCGGCCTTGAACGACAGCCCGAGAAACCCGACCCGCTTGCGGCGCAGCCGCTCGATCAAGTGGGTCGCGGCTTCGATGTGCTGATCGTTCGAGCGCAGGATCGCGCCGAGCACGGGCAGGTCGAGCCCGTGATGGCGGGCCTGATGCTGAATCGCGCGCAAGTCCTTCGGCAGGCACGAGCCGCCGAACGCGAACCCGGGCATCAGGTAGGCGGGGCCGAGATTCAAGCGCGTGTCGCGCAGGAACAGCCGCATCACCTCGTGGCTATCGATGTGCTCGCGCTGGCACAGCAGTCCGACTTCGTTCGCGAACGCCACCTTGAGCGCGTGATACGCGTTGTTGACGTACTTCAGCATCTCGGCCGTGCGGATCGACGTCAGCACCAGCTCGCCGCCGACGCCGTCGTAGAGCCGGCGCAGCGCCTCGCCGCTGCGAGGATCGCCGGCCCCAACCACCGTATAGGACGCACCGAAGAAATCGGCGACCGCGGTGCCTTCGCGCAGGAACTCGGGGTTGTACGCGATGCCGAAATCGCGGACCGCGGTCCCGCCGCTCGCGCGCTCGAGCACCGGCCGCAGCTCGCCCTCGACGCTGCCCGGCAGCATGGTGCTGCGCATCACGACCGTGGTGAAGGTGCCCGACTTGTTCAGCGCCTCGCCGACTTCGGCCGCCGCGCGCCGCACGTGTTCGAGATCGAGCCCGCCCGCATCGTCGCTCGGCGTGCCGACGCACACCAACACCAGCTCGGCGCCGGGCATCGCCTCGGCGATCCGGGTGGTCGCCGTCAGGCGACCCTCGGCGTGGGATGTCGCGATCAACTCGGCGAGCCCGGTCTCCACGATTGGGCTCTGGCCCCGCCCGATGCACTCGACCTTCCAGGAGCTCGTGTCCACGCCCACGACCGTGTGTCCGCGGCTGGCGAGACACGCCGAGCACACCGATCCCACGTAACCCAGTCCCACGACCACCACCCGCATGCCGTTCCTCCCGCGAACCGCGAATCTTGCGCGACCCGCCGAACCGAACCTCACGATGGCCGCAGCGGCCCCGATCCTTCCGTCCGGCCGGCGGACGGGTTGCCGAGATGCCAGACGCGCACGCCCTCGAACCGGAAGCGCTCGGCCTCCGGATGGCGCGCGTCGATGTAGCGTGCGAATGCGTCCGCCGGATCGAGGTCTTCCGCGCGACTCAACACGACCCACACGCCTCGAGCGTTCGCGAGCGCGCCCTCGGCCCGTTGGGCAAGCCGCTCGGGATCGGCGGCGAAGCCGAGCCAGAATCCTTCCACCGGCAGAGGGCCGCGATAATAGTAGACGAGCACCGCTTCGGTGTTGGCGGCGATCACTCTTTCGCCGTCGACTCCACGCGCGCGCACCAACGCTGCCGCGGAACGCACGTCCTCCTTGCCGTAGGCCGGGTCGTAGTAGTGATGATGGAGCGCCACCGCCCACAGAGCTGCGATCGCGACGCCATAGACGACCCGTGAACGGGGCGCGAGGTCCGCCAGCGCGGCCGCGATCAGCATCAGGAAGCCTGGTGCCGCGACCGCAAGATAGCGGGGATGGAACACCTTGACGTTCTCGATCGCGACGTAGGAGAGCAGCAGCATCGGCGCGCCGATCCACAACAGTCCCTCGATCAGCCGCCCGCGACGCCGCAGCGCGCGCGCGCCGAACAGCGCCAGGCTTCCGAACACGGCCGTCACCAGCGCCGCCTCACCGAGATGGCGGCGCACGGCGGCGAGCGGCGAACCCTGCCGCAGCTCGCGGAGCGACGGTCCGAGCGTGTAGCCGACGGCGAAGCTGTGGAGCGCGAACGGCACCGCGCCGGGATGGAACGTGGTCGCGCCGCGCAGCGCCGTGGCCGGCTCGTCGTTGCCGGGCCCCAGGCGCTCGATCGACCAGGTGCCGGCGATCTGCGGCCACCACGGGACGACCGCGACCCCGAGCGCCAGCGCGACGCCCGCGCCGAGCAGGAGCCGCCGCGTCCGGGCTCCGCGCTCACCGAGCCACCACGCCACGTGGAGCGGGGCCAGGAATGCGAACGAGAAGTTCGCGAGCAATCCGGCGGCGGCCCAGGCGAGATAGGCGAGCACCCCTCCGAGCCGGAGCTGCCGGCGCAGTCCGAGCAAGGCATAGCCACTCCCGCACGCGCACAAAACGACCAGCGCGTAGTTGCGCGCCTCCTGCCCGTACCACACCAGGTAGGGCGACAGCGCCGCGAGCCACGCGGCGAAGCCCGCCGTCTCCCGGCCGAGCCAGCGGTGCGCGACCAACGCCACGGCCGGCACCGCCGCGGCGCCCAGCATGGCGGCGGGGAACCGCAGCGCAGCCTCCGAGTCGCCAGCCACCGCCCCCCAAATATGGAGAATCAGCCCGTAGAGCGGCCCGTGGATGTTCTCCAGCAGGCGGTCCAGCGTCAGCGGGCGGCCGATATCCGCCGATCCCCACGAGAGCACTTCGTCCACCCACAGGCTTTGATGGCCGATCCGGAACAAGCGCAGCAACGCCGCCGCGAGGGTAGCGGCGGCGAGATTCCAGCCCCAGACGCTGGCGAGGGATGCGGATGACGGAGGAGTGTGGCCCGAGCCTATGGCCTGCGGATCCGATGGCCTGGTGGCGGCTCCCGTCAGTAGGCGCCCTCCCGGGAGAGCACGGCGGGAATGGTGCGCACGAGAATCTTCGCGTCCAGCCACAGGGATTGATGCTTGATGTATTCGAGATCGAGCCGCATCCACTCCTGAAAGCCGATGTGGCTCCGGCCGCTGATCTGCCACAGGCACGTGAGCCCGGGACGCACGTCGAGCCGCCGCATCTGCCAGGGCTCGTACTGCGCGACTTCCTCGGGGATCGGCGGGCGCGGGCCCACCAGGCTCATCTCGCCGAGCAGCACGTTCACGAACTGGGGGATCTCGTCGATGCTGGTCGTGCGCAGGAACCGGCCGATGCGCGTCACGCGCGGATCCCGCGCCATCTTGAAGATGGGGCCGTCGCACTCGTTCAGGTGGCTCAGGTCGTGCCGGTTCTGGTCGGCGCCATCGACCATCGAGCGCAGCTTGTAGAACGTGAAGGGCGTTCCGCCCCGGCCGATTCGGGTCGACTTGTAGAGCACCGGGCCCCGCGACTCGAACTTGATCAGCAGCGCCGCGAACGCGAGCAGCGGCGAGGTCACGACCAGCGCGAGGGCCGAGCCGAGCATGTCGATCGCGCGCTTGCCGAGGCGCAGGTAGAGACTCGGCGTCTCGAAGACGTCCAGCCGCGGCAGCGCCGGAGCGTAGCCGCCGACCAGCGTTGCGCGCCCCGAATGTCCGTGCAGCGAGCGGGGCGGCCGGTGAGCATGCCCGTTCAGGTGGCCGGGATGCGCGCCGAGGCCGCTGGCGTGGGTGTGGCCGTTCGCGCCCGGATGCGCGTGCCCGATCGCGTGGGTCGGCAGCGCGGGCGCGACGCTGGCCGTGACGTTGAAGGCGGTTGGATCGACGCTCGCGGTCACGGGGCCCGTCTCGAGCGGAACGCTCGCGGGAGCGGGCTCATGGTTCGGCCAGCCGGAGTCGGTCGAAGGTGCACTAGG
Organism: Candidatus Limnocylindria bacterium; assembly: GCA_035632955.1. Taxonomy (GTDB): domain Bacteria; phylum Eisenbacteria; class RBG-16-71-46; order RBG-16-71-46; family RBG-16-71-46; genus DASQFU01. The sequence continues at coordinate 3,820 of DASQFU010000229.1, read as the reverse complement.
GGTCGCCAGGATGTCGGGCTTCATGATGCGGCTCTCGGTTGTGTCGCCCGTGAAGAAAGCCGAGCGGGAACAGCGTCCCCCCTCGGCTTAAAGCTCTCGCCTCATCCGTGCCAACTGGTTCCAGGACGTGTCGAGCACGAGCAACGGGGGGAACACCAAGATGTCTGATCCTCGGATGCAGCCTAGCCGCTTGCTAGGCACCGGGGACGCTTGCGCGGCCCGGCAATTCTGGCGCGTCGCTGCTTGAACCCAGTTAGCAAAGGTGCGATCTGGAGCCTCCTGGTGCACAGCGTTCCGGTCCGTTTACCGACACCGAAATGTTACAAAGGCCTGACGCGGAAAGCAAGCATTCACTCTCGAATGGCGCTCTGGAGGGTTCGCGGGCCGCGGCGGACTGTGGTCTACTGCGCCGTCCCGGGCTAGGACCCGAGGCCGTCCAGGGAATGAGGAGGCCGCCGTGAGCTCGCCGACGATCTGGCTCGTCCTACCCGCCTACAACGAAGAACGTTCCCTCCCGGCTCTGCTCGAGCGCTGCGTCCCGGTCGCCCAGGAGCTGGAACGGTCGGGTGCCCGGCTCGCGGTCCTGGTGGTCGACGACGGCAGCCGCGATCGCACGGCGGCAGCAGCGAACGCCTTCGCGGGCCGGCTCCAGATCGAGGTCATTCCGCATGGTGTCAACCAGGGCCTGGGCGCGGCGTTGCGCACCGGGCTCCTGGGCGCGATCGAGCGCGCAGCGGAACCGGATCACATCGCGACCATGGACGCCGACAACACCCACGATCCAGGGCTGCTGTCTGCCATGGCCCGAAGGCTCGATGAGGAATCGGCCGACCTCGTCATCGCTTCGCGCTACACGCCCGGCGGGAAAGAAGTGGGTCTTACGGCCCTGCGCCGCGTGCTGTCGCGCGGCGCGAGCTTCCTGCTCTCGGTGGTGGCGCCGGTGCGCGGCGCGCGCGACTACACGTGCGGCTACCGGCTCTACCGTGGCGCGCTGCTGAAGCGCGCTGCGACGGTGTGGGGCGAACGGCTGGTCGAGGAAGCGGGCTTCACGTGCATGGCCGAGGTGCTGCTCAAGCTCGGACGCGGCGGGGCGCGAGTGACCGAGCACCCGCTGGTGCTCCGCTACGACCTCAAGGAAGGCGCGAGCAAGATGAAGGTGATGCGCACGATCTCGCGCTACATCGTGCTTGCGCAGAGAATCCGCACCCGCCCAGTGCCGCGCCTCCATGGCGCCCCGGGATGATCGGCAGATTCGACCGTTTCCCCTCACCTTCCATCGCAGGGGGCGCGTGTCGAGGTCATTGCTCCAGGCTCATCCAGTGAGAACCCGATGGGCGCTGGCTCTCATCCTGATCCTCACGGTCGTACCGCGGCTCGCTCAGCTACCGGTCATGCGCGAGAGCAACATGTCGCCGGACACGGCGCATTTTCTCAACGTGGCGCGGTGCCTACAGCGCGACCAGGGCCTTTCGAATCCGGCGGCGTGGCCTGCGTGGCTCCAGCCGGCGCGACTGCCGATGCCCGATACCTGGAAAGAGCCGGGTTACCCGTGGCTGATGGCCCGGTTCGCACGTGCCGGGATCGATCCGTTCCGAGCCGGCCAAGCGGTTTCGCTGATCGCCGGAATCCTGTTCCCGTTCGCGGTGTGGCTGTTGGGTCGCCAGCTGGCGGCGGATCCGCTGGTCGCGCTGCTCGCCGCACTGATGGCCGCCGGCAGCCCAGAGCTCGTCGACAAGTCGGTGAGCGCGCTCTCCGAATCCTTGTTCGGGCTTTTCGTCGCGCTCACGTTTCTGTGCGCCGCGTGGCGTCTGCGCGAGCCCGGACGCGCCAACCGGCCGCTCGTCCTGGATGTCCTCACCGGGGCCCTTTTCGGCGCATGCCATCTGCTTCGATCCCAGGCGCTGCTCGCCCTTCCCGCGCTCGCGGCGCTCATCTCTTGTGGACGCCCGCTTCGCCGATCCCTGGCCGGGAGCGTGCTCGCGGCGGTAACCGCGCTCGCCGTCCTCTCGCCCTTCATCGTCCGGAACCTGCGGCTGTTCGGCGTGCCGTTCTACAGCGACGCGTGGGCGACCGGTATGTGGGCGTACGCCGATCCGATCATGCTTTCGCACGGTGTCGATCGACCTCCCGAGCTCATGGAATTCGCCCTCGAGCATCCACGCGAGGTGTTGGCCCACCAACTGTGGAGCCTCAAGCGTTTCCTGATCGGTACGTTACCGCGTCAACTCTACGGCAATCCGATCTGGGTCCTGGCCTGTGCCGTAGGGCTCTATGCGGTGCGGCGGCAGTGGCGCGACTGGCTGTTCGTGGTGCTCTACGCCGGCATCAGCATGGGAGCGATCTTGACGTTGTCGTGGGAGCCTCGTTACTTCGTGAGCTCCATGTCCGCGTGGTGCTTGCTCGCCGCAGCCGGCGCCAACTGGGCGGCGCGAACGTTCGACGAGAACCGCAACCGAGCTGCGGTCGCGCGCGGGCTTCCCCCACGCCGGGAGATCGCGGCCGTGCTGGTCCTGGTCCTGGCCGCGATCGGTCCGCTGGTGGTCACATTGCGCCAGCCTGGCCGGGTGTCCGTCGAGCCAGCTCTCGAGATCGCGGCGGCACGGCACTACACGCCGTTCCTGCGTTCCCGTCTCGCCCGCGACGAGGCCGTGATGGTGGAAACCACCTCGTACTGGGCGTGGTTCGTGGACCGTCCAGTCGTTCACCTCGTGATCGCGGACTCTACGCGCTTCCTCGAGACCGTCCATCGTCTCAAGGTCCGCTGGGCGGTGTTGCCCACGAGACTGCTTCCAACCCTGGCCTCGCATTATCCGGATCATCGCCTGCCGGCTGCGCTGGTCCTCGATCGTGAGGATACGGCCCGCGGCGTCACGCTATACCGAGTCATGGAGCCATGAATGCCGACGTCCCGCGGCGTCGCACGGGGGATGCCGCGGCGATTCCGGGCTCCTACCAGCACGTCGCGCTGACCCGTGGACCCCGCACCCAGCGCTATTGGCATCGCGCCAAGTTGGAGCTTGTGGATTGGTTGTTTCCGATTCGCCCGGGCGAGAAGGTGTTGGACGTGGGAGCCGGGTCCGGTGTGTTCGCCGACCGCATGGCCGCCCTCGGTGCCGACGTCACGGCCATCGACGCCAACCCCGATGCCGTGGCCTACGCGCGACAGACCTTCGGGCGTCCGGGTCTCGCGTTTCAACACGGGCTGCTCGACGAGCTGGGGCTCCCCGAGGCCAGCTTCGACAAGGCCACGTGCCTTGAAGTGGTCGAGCACGCTTACATCGAGCAGGTTTCTGTTCTGCTCGGGGACCTGTTCCGGATCCTCAAGCCCGGCGGAAAGCTGCTGGTCACGACGCCTAATTTTCGGGGGCTTTGGCCGATCGTGGAGTGGACCGTGGACCGGCTGGGGGTGGTCGCCAAGATGGACGCGGATCAGCATGTCACGCACTTCCACCGGTCCCGATTGGCGCGCATCCTCCGTGAGGCTGGTTTCGAGGTCGAGAGGATGCGGACGTACTGCACGTTCGCCCCGTTCATCGCGTCCGTGTCTTGGACGGCGGCGCGGCACATCGACCGGCTCGAGCGATCCGTGGACCTGCCGTTCGGGAACCTCCTGGCGGTCGTGGCGGTCAGACCGACGCTCGGATCGCGACCATGAGGCTCGCAGCCGCACGGCCTCAGGGCGTGCGGGGCGGACCTTCCTCGTCTCGAGGTACCGGGCGCGGGGCGCGTATCAAGTAGATCGGACGGCGCTTGGACTCCTCATAAATGGCCGAAAGATAGAGGGCGATGACTCCGAGGCTGGTGAGCACGAGCCCGTCGA
>DASQFU010000228.1:0-10157 GCA_035632955.1 Candidatus Limnocylindria bacterium | reverse complement strand
CCAAGGTCGGCGTCTACATCTGCTACGACCGGCACTTTCCGGAGGGCGCCCGCGCGCTGGGCTTGAACGGCGCCGAGATCGTGTTCAACCCGAGCGCTACGGTCGCCGGTCTCTCTCAATATCTCTGGAAGCTCGAGCAGCCGGCGCACGCGGTCGCGAACGGTTACTTCATGGGCTGCATCAACCGGGTCGGCACCGAAGCGCCGTGGAACATCGGCAAGTTCTACGGAACGTCGTACTTCGTGGACCCGCGGGGAAACTTCCTGGCGGAGGCCGGCCAGGACGACGATGCACTCGTGGTTGCCGAGATGGATCTCGACATGATCGAGGACGTGCGCAGGGTGTGGCAGTTCTACCGCGACCGCCGGCCGGAAACGTACGAGCCGCTGGTCGGACTCTAGGGTCGATCGGATGCCCGCCTCGCCACCGTCGGGTGAGCTGGCGACGGAGGTCGCCGGACGCTACGCGATCTTCTTCAACGGACAGCCGTGCGGAGAGGAGCGCTGGCGCATCGCTTCCTCGGCCGAAGGGCTGATCGTCACGGGAGAGCAGGAAATGGTGCCGCCTCACCCGTTTCCGAATCGCCAGGCGTATCGAGCCGTGCTCACCCGCGAATGGCGGGCGACCGGTCTGGAAATCCAGTGGACGGTGGGAGAACGCCGGCTGGTCGCGACACATCACGCGGATCTGACGACCTGGAGAGCGCGGATCGAGTATCAGGATCACGTGAAGGAGCAGGAAGGCGACTACCCGAACTACTGCGAAGTCGAGTACGTCACTCATCTCTTCAACTCGTTCATCCTCGCCAAGCGCGATTTCCAGCTCGGCGGAGAGCACGAGTTCCCGGTGTTGCGCATCGGCCCGCCCTACATGGCGGTCACCCCGGAGCGCATGCTCTACCGCTGCGTCGAGCTCGGCACCTGGGCGTCGCCGCTCGGTCCGTTGCCCGCCAAGCGCTACGTCGTCAGCCTGACGTCGCGCGGAGAAGACGAGGGCTACACCTTCTGGGCCGACGAGCACGATGTGGTGCTCGAGTCGTACGAAGGTCTGGACCCCTCACGGCCGTGGATGCGGCTCGTTGAGTATCGTCGCGGCACGTGAGTAGCCCCTGAAGATGGGAGGCGAAGACAATGACCAAATCTAAGGCGAATCGCTTGGCGTTCATCTTGGCACTGGTTGCAGCAGGTCTCGCCTATGCGGCCGTGGTCATCGGCTATATGAAGGACGGCCGAATCGACGTGACCCCGATTGGCGGCGGCACCTTGATGCTGATCCTGGCGTTTGCGGCTTGGGGCAGGATGAAGAAGGGCGAATGAAACCCATCGTCGTGGTTCTCGCAGCCATCGCATTGGCGGTGATGGCATTCGACGCTGTGGCGCAGGGAGCCGCGCGTAGTGTCCAGATCGATCCCTCGGTGCGCGCCTCCGGAATGGGCGGGGCTTCCACCGCCGTGTTCTGGTCGAACGACACGAACGAGTGGGCGAACCCCGCACTGCTCGCCTACCAGAAGGGTCTCCAATATCACTGGAGCACGACCCAGCTGATACCGGAAATTGCGCCCGACGTGCGTTTCAGGGCACACCGATTGGGCTTCGGGTGGGGTGGTCTCGGTTTGGGTGTATCGCGCCTCACGCTCGACTACGGCGAGTCGGAAGGAACCGACGAGCAAGGCAACCCAACCGGCACCTTCGGATCCTTCGAGCGCATCACGCCGCTCGGCCTAGGGGTCAGCATTTCGCTGCTACTCGAGTCGCTTGCTTTGCTGAGGGGCGGCGAAGTGCCGTCGATCGCGCGCTACGCCGATGTCGCTTTCGGGTACAAGCGGAAGGACGTTGATTTGCAGCTTGCTCCCTCGCCAGCGGGTTCGGCTTCGACCACTTCGAACGACCTCGGATTCCTGGTTCGAGTCAGCCCACTTCCGATGGGGGAGGAGAGCCGCCCGTTTCTGGATTTGAGCTACGGCTACTCGGCGTTGAACCACAATGACGCGGAGGTTTTCTTCAGCAACCAGAACAACCCGAACTACGTGGCCCGGCACTACCGCAACGGTCTGGCCGCTCGCTTCGGTATCCCGACTTCGCCTGGGATGGCGAGTACCATGGAGCAGCGTTTTGGCCGTTGGCTTGGGAGCGGAATGAATCCACTCCTATCGATAGCGATTGCCGGCGACTTCTCTCATTTCGAGAGCGTGGCCGGATGGCAGGCATACGACGTCGACCACTTTGGCCTGGAGATCGCGCTGCTAAACGTCTTTGCGGCACGGGTTGGCCATGTGACCGACCGGCTGGAGGAGATCGATGACTTCTCGTTCGGCGGCGGCGTTGGGCTGCCGATCGGGAGCTTCGCGAGCGTGCGCTACGACTTTGCCAGCTTTCCGCACTCTCGACCCAGTGAGTTGGATCCGATGCGCCGCCACGCGGTGACCGTGTGGTTCGATCCCTTAACGCTCGCCCGTCGCTGAGAAGCGCACCGTCAGTCGAGGGAGAATTTTCATGGGACTGCTGATCAAGAACGGCGAGGTCGTCACGGCAGCCGACCGCTACGTCGCGGACGTGTTCTGCGAAGCCGGTCGGGTGGTCGCGATCGGCCAGGACCTGGAGAAACGCGACGCCAAGGACGAAGTGCTGGACGCCTCGGGCCAGCTCGTCCTGCCCGGCTTCATCGATCCCCACGTCCACATGGAGCTGCCCTTCATGGGCACGGTCTCCTGCGACGACTTCTTCACCGGTCCCGCCTCGGGGGTCGCCGGCGGGACGACGTGCTTCATCGATTTCTGCATCCCATCCCGCGGGCAGTCGCTGCTCGATGGTCTTAAGGAGTGGCGCGAGCGCAGCAAGAAATCGCCGGTGGACTACACCTACCACATGGCAATCACTGGCTGGACCGACCGCACCGCCGACGAGATGCGCGCCGTGGTCGAAGAGCACGGCATCACGTCGTTCAAGGTCTTCATGGCGTACAAGGGCGCGATCATGGTCGACGACGCCGAGCTCTATCAGGTGATGAAACAAGCCGCGAAGCTCGGCGCGGTCGTGGCGGTCCATGCCGAGAACGGCGATGCGGTCTATCACCTGCAGCGCGAGCTCGTGGCCAAGGGCGACCTCGGACCCGAGTTTCATCCGGTGTCGCGTCCGAGCAGCGTCGAAGGCGAGGCTACGGGTCGCGCCCTAATGATGGCGCGACTGCATGGCGCGACCGCCTATATCGTGCACATGACGTGTCGCGAATCGGTCGAGGCGCTCGTGCACGCGAAGCTCGCCGGTCAGAAGTGCTATGGCGAGACCTGTCCTCAGTACCTACTGCTCGACGACACGGTATTCGCCAAGCCGGACTTCGAGGCGGCCGCCTACGTCATGAGCCCGCCCATCCGCCCTGGTCACGTCGGCCACCATGACGCGCTCTGGCGCGGCGTCGCGAACGGAATGCTCGATGCGATCGGCACCGATCATTGCCCGTTCACGATGGAGCAGAAGCGGATGGGCAAGAACAACTTTACGATGATCCCGAACGGAGCGGCGGGAATCGAAGACCGCATGCAGCTCCTCTATACGTATGGAGTGTGCGAGGGGAAGTTCGACCTCCAGCGCATGGTGGCGCTCGGCAGCACCAACGCGGCGCGGATCTTCGGGCTCTATCCGCGCAAGGGGACGATCGCTGTCGGTTCGGACGCCGATCTCGTGATCTACGACCCGGCCGGCGAAGGCACCCGCAGCGCCAAGACCCATCGTTCGAAGAGCGACCGCAGCATCTTCGAAGGATTCAAGGTGAAGGGCCGGCCGACCCACGTCGTCGTCAGCGGACGTGTGGTCTACCGCGACGGCAAGCTCGACGCCGAACCGGGCGCCGGGCGGTTTCTCGAGCGTCAGGTGAAGTCGGCGCGATCGGCCGTCACAGGGCCGGCGCGCGCTCGTTAACGATCGTTCGGGTCGCCCGCTCTCGGGTGGGGCGAATCTCGAGCCACGAGCGCTTCGTCGACACCGGGCATCGCTCCCTCGAAACGCACGCGTCGCTCGAAACGGCGCGACGCCCGATAATCCCGCCCCGCGGGATCGCGATCGACGAAACCCTCGTCGACGAGCGCTCGGCGCAAAGACACCGCGTCGAGCTCGAGCCGGCTCCCCGCGCCGAGCAGGAAGTCCTGGATGCGCGCCGTGGCTGCCTTCTCAGTGAGAGCGTCGTCCTCCCGGAATGCCCGCGCGATCGCGTGGAGCAAGATCCAGCGATCGCGCTGCCGCCTCGGAAAGCCGCCGGCTCCGCCCGGTCCGAGCACCACGCGCAGCCGGCGGGCATAGTCACGCGCTTCGATCGCCATCGGCTCCGGGCTCACCGTCGCACCCATGACCCTAGCGCCGATTGGGAAACTCATTCTCGACGTCGAGCATGAGCATCCATTTGCCGGCTTCGTCGCGTCGCCAGAGATGCACGTACGAGCTGGTGTCCGGCCGCGCCGCTCCCTTGGCGCGCGTCTCGACCAGTCCGTAGCTGTAGCCGAGGTCGTACGAGCCCGAGATGCCCTGGCTGTACGGGTGCCACGTCCGCGCCCCTTTCCGGACGCCGAGCGCGGCGATGGCGGGCGTGACGCCGACGGTGGGCAGCGAGCCGTTGCGATAGAAGCGCAGATCCTCCGCCGCGTTTCTCGGGTAGGCGTAGCCCGGTCCCTTCTTCAGAAGATCGAAACCCAAGGTTCGCTCGGCTGACATCATCCGGTGCACCTCGTGCGCCATGCGCTTGTACTCTTCGTCGCGGTACGGGAATCCCGAGCCGACGCCGACGCCAAATCCGGAGCCGCCGCCGAACACCGCGCCACCGGCTGCGAATCCCGAACGCGGTTTCTTGGTCTTGGGGAGCACGTGCGTCGGCCCCTTGCGAAGCTCGACCGTCTTGATGCCGCCGGATGGCCGCTCGTGCGAGATGCCGATGTCGACCGCTACCTTCCACGGCGTATCCGAACCGCGCTTCCAGACCGAAACAAAATGACCGTAGGAGGGAGGCTCTTTGTCGCCGGGAGGCCCGCGCAGCTCCCAGGGCCCGGTCGTGAAACCCATATCGCCGAGGGCGGACACTTCGGCATAGCTCGGCGCCCAGTCGAGCGTGGCCTTCGAGTTTGCGCGCGGTGCCCAGAGCGAGCGCCCGTTCACCGGCCCCGGCCGGAAGAGAATCCCGTCATCGGCGAGGTAGAAGAGGAAAGCGTCGCGCATGCCGTTCTTCACTGAAGCCGCTGCGAAGGCGCGCTCGGCCGCAACGAGCGTGTCGAGCGAGGTCGGTCCCTGCGCCCTGCCCACCGCTACGTGGCGCGGCGCAATCACCCCGGTGATGGAGAGCGCAAGGATCAGCGCTCCCAGTGGAAGCCATGGAAAACGCGCGGCCGCGGGGTTGAACGGGGCGGTGCTCAAATTCGTGTTCTCCTCTCAAGCGGTTGGCGCGGCACCGGCGTCGCCGGATGATCATGCCACGCCGCGGAATGTTGCGCTGCTTTGATCGTCGAGAGTCAACGAGGGTCCATCCAACCAGCCGCGATGCGGGCTTTTCGGCGACCCACGGTCCAGCGTATTCTGCCCCGATACCGCACGCCATGTCGCGTCCCGATGCCAGACGAGGAGGCGAACCCTGAACCGCAATCCTTCGACGCCGAACGCCGCCAGCTCGCCCAGGGTTGGCGCGGAGCCCGGCGCGTGAAGGTGTTGATCGGCGTGGCGGTGGCGGCGCTGGTCGTCGTCGTGCTGCTCCAGGTCGCAGCCATGGGAGGCGCGGCCTATTTCCATGGCCAGAAGCGTTACGACGACGAGATCGCGTGGCTCGAGGGATTGCAGCCGGCGCTGGTTTGGGAAAGAGGAATCGATCGCGAGCTGGACAAGCGCTACCGCGAGCGATTGGCGGCCGCGCTCCAGACGGGCCGGCTCGACCGAGCTGTGCACGCGTTCCGTCAAGCTCGTGCCCGCACCCATGCGCTCGGGGTGAAACCCGATCGCGAGCTGACGGCGCTCGGGATCGAGACATTGACTCGCTCAGCCGATCGCGTCGAGCGGCACGGCCGGCTGTCCGCGGCGGCCGACTGGGACGACAGCTTGTTCGTGTTCGCGATTCGAGCCGAGGAGCCGCACCATCGCTACGCGGCGCTAGCGGCGTTCATCGAGGGACTCGACCTGCGGCTGCGCGACGGCAAACCGTGCGCGGCGCTCGCGCGCGTGGAATGGGCGAAGCGAGGGCTCGGCGGTGAAGTGCCGGGACTTCAGGCCAACATCGAGGAGGACCTGCGGGTCCAATGCGAAGTGTCGCGCCGCCGAGGGCGTTCGCGATGAGCCAGTCCGTACCGAGCGATCGACTCGAGCGACGGCTCCCGGATCTCAAGCCGACCTACAACGACGGCGAAGCGGTGGCCGAAGCCAACCGTTGCCTGTTCTGCCATGACGCCCCGTGCATCACGGCGTGTCCGACCGGCATCGACATTCCCCGCTTCATCAAGAAGATCAGCACCGCAAATCTTCGCGGGTCTGCCGAGACGATTCTGTCGGCCAACCTACTTGGATATTCATGCGCCCGAGTTTGCCCGGTCGAAGTGCTGTGCGTCGGGGCATGTGTCTACAATGCCTGGAACCACCAGCCGATTCAGATCGGCCGCCTTCAGCGCTACTCGGTGGAGAAAATCTTCGCGTCCGACCAGGCCTTCACGCTGTTCCAGAAGGCGCCTCCGACTGGTCGCAAGGTCGCGTGCGTCGGCGCCGGGCCGGCGTCGCTCGCGGCGGCCGGCTACCTCGCGCTCGCCGGCGTCGACGTCGTTTTGTACGAGAAGCGACGTGTTCCGGGCGGGCTCAACTCGACCGGGGTCGCTCCCTACAAGATGCACGTCGAGGGCTCTCTGCGGGAGGTCGAGTTCATCCGCTCGCTCGGCGTGACGATCCGGGACGGCCAGGAGGTCGGCCGGGACGTCATGCCCGCCGATCTGCTGCGCGACCACGACGCGGTGTTCCTCGGCATCGGTCTCGGCGCCGATTCACATCTCGGTTTGCCGGGAGAGGACGGACCCGGCGTCACGGGCGCGGTCGCCTGGATCGAGCGCATGAAGCTCGAACCCGGTTTCGGGCTCGACGGGGTTCGGCGGGCCGTGGTCGTCGGTGGCGGAAACACCGCGATCGACGCCTCGCGCGAGCTGGCGCGGCTCGGTGTTCCGGAGGTCACCCTGGCCTACCGTCGCACCGCGGCCGAGATGCCGGGCTACCAGCACGAGCTTGAAGCTGGCCGCAAGGAAGGCGTGCGCTTGCTCGAGCGGGCGGTGCCCAAGGCGTTCGTCCGCGCTCCTGACGGACGGTTGAGCGCGCTAGCCCTGCAGGATGACCGCGAGCTGCCCGCGGACCTGGTGGTGGTTGCGATCGGCCAGGCCAAGCTGCGTGATCTGACTGCGCATTTCCCCGGCGTCGTCTTGAACGACAATGGGCGCATCACGATCGAGTCGACGAGCGGCCGAACCGGGAATTCGAAGGTGTTCGCCGGCGGCGACGCGACCAGCGGCGGGCAGGAAGTGGTCAACGCCGCCCAGGAAGGGAAGCGTGCCGCGCGCGCCATCTGCGCCGCACTCGGCGTGTCGGTGGCGCCGGGTGCGGCGATGAACGCTGGGCACCCGTAACCCGCGAACCGTCCGGTCAGTCGGTCGAGGAACATGCTCTCGACTATTTGCTTGGCGTGCTCCTTCGGTACCGCTAGATTGATATCGCGTTCGTCGGCGGGACGAGCCTCCGGCGGGCGTTATTGGGGGAGCGCGACGCGGGTTTCACCGCGTGCTGCATCGAAGCGACACGGATCGAAGCGGTAATCACGCACACGCGTTGCGTTCCCCATCCCTCGCCCGGCCTGGCTTGCATCGCTACGGGCGCAGCACGATCGTCCGGCCGGTGATCGCCGCGCCGGCGGCGCTCAGGCGAAAGAAGTAGAGGCCAGGCGCAAGGTCCTGCGCCTCCCACGTGATCCGATTCGCTCCCACGGATCGAACGCCGCGCGCGACCTCCGCGACATGGCGGCCCGACGTATCGAAGATCTCGAGCGACACCGGACCGGCTTCCGCCAGCTCGAACCCGAGCGCGCCGTGACCCTGCATCGGATTCGGAAATGGGTGGGTGACGCGCAGCGGCACGAGAGCTGCCGCCGGATCGCCGACTCCGGCCGTGCCGATCGTGAACGACCCTTCGGCCGCGAACGGCGAGCCCAGGAACCCGGCGTCGATCGACTGCACACTCCAGAAGTAGGTGCCATCCGCGAGCCCGCGCAGTGGCCATGCCCTGTTGGTACTGACGTTCCCGAACTCCGGCACGAGCCTCTTCCCGGTGGCGGGAGCGGCCAAGGGCTGAGCGCCGTGCTCAATCAGCCAGATCGCCGTCCCACTCACCCGGATCCTGACCGGGGCGCCGAAAGACGAGAGCCCCCAGTGTCCGCTGGTGTACGGCGTCCTGAAGAACGCGACGTTTCCGGAGCCCGCGTCCAGCGTGTACGTCTCGCCGGTTCGGCTCGGCGGCGGTCCGGAATGCTTGGCAAAATAGATTCCGAGCTCCGGTGCAGGCACACCGCCCGGCGGCTCGAGGTTCGGGTAGCACTTCATTCCCGGTGGCATCGGGGTGAACGAGTTCTTCCAGACTTTGCCTAGGAGACAGACCTGACTCCTGACCGTATCGCCGAAGTCGTTGAGGAACGCGACCCCGACGGTGTCGGTCAGGGTCATCAAACGGCGGTAGAGATTCGGGTTTTGGAACGTGCCGCACAGGAACACGTCGAGATCGCCGTCGGTGTCGTAGTCCACCCAACGCGCGGCGCCGTGCTCGACCGGCAGGAGTGAGGCGGCGATGTCGTGGTGAACGTCCCGCTGCCGTCGTTACGGTAGATTCGGCTCACGTCTCCGCCGCTCGCAAGCCCAGTAATCAGCAAATCGAGATCGCCGTCGGCGTCGTAGTCGCCCCAGGCGACCGAGCTGCGAAACACGGGGATCAGGCCCGCGCCGATGTCGGTGAAGGGATGCGCGGGGCGGGGGCGTCGATCGCGAGCATGGCTCCCAGGCACCAGGCGAACCTGGCGCGCAATGCCGGCGAGGTGCGGGATTCAATATGGGCGGGCATGAGCGAATCGAGTGGTGGCCGTCCTCCGAGCGGTCATCAGCTTAGCCTACGGCATGGCACCGGCCCCAACCCCTACGCGATGGTTGCCTGAAACAAGCAACCAACGCCTCGCTTTCCGACGACAAACTCGCACGGCCCATGGCAAACGAGCGGGCCGCGGCCGAGCCGCTGCGGTAGACTAACCGCGGGCTGTCATCCATTGGGGGTCGACGATGACTGGTCTCGCTCGTAGGATCGCTCTTCTCGCCGGTTGCGGCTTGGCCACTGCTGGAGCCGCGATGGCGGGGATTCCCTGCGCGACGCAATCCACCTTTCCGGCCAACGGGATTCTCCTCGTTGGGAGAAACGACGGCCTTGCCTCACCTCGAGAGGACGTCGCGGGCGAGTTCCAGGTGATCGCGCGTGATTGCGGGGCGACATTGCTTCCCGGTGTCATCGTTGCGGTGAGCTTCGCGAACTGCACCGACAGCCGGGTATGCAATCCCCAGACTTTTCCCGGTCTCTCCGTCGCGGGTTGCCCCGGCGGTCCTGCGGTCGTCTATGCGACGACGAACGAGCTCGGCGTTGCGACGTTCCGGATCACGGGCGGCGCGATCAACTCGGGTAACTCTCCGAGCGCGGATGCCGATTGCGCCGAGTTGCGTCTCGAAGGAGTGTTGTTGGGCACCCTGACGGTCGCTTCCATCGATCAGAACCCGGGCTCGCCCCTCAACGGCTACGTGGCGAATGACCTATCGGTCGCAGTCAGCGATGTGCTGGATTCGCCGGCGGAAATGGATGGTCGCAGCGATGTGAACTTCAACGGGCAGGATCAGGCCAACGATCTGTCGCTCATGCTGAGCTTGCTGCTGCGACCTGGGAACCCGAGCGCGAACAATTGCGGCGCCGCCTCCGCCTGTCCGTGAGGTTCGCCATGACGGGGTTCGCTCTCAGGGTCATCATCCTCGCCGGCTGCGGCTTGGCCATTGCGCGGACATGTATTGCCGGGCCTTTTCGTGACAGTCAACTTCGCGAGATGCACGGACAGCCGTGTCTGCAATCCAGAGACATTTCCGGGTC
>DASQFU010000227.1:0-2809 GCA_035632955.1 Candidatus Limnocylindria bacterium | reverse complement strand
TATGTTTTGGTCAATCTCAACCGTCTCGATGGACGTGAGCTTCATCTCTTCAGTCTTGCGACTGATGATGCCTCTCTTGAGGATCACTCGTTTGTTTGTGACGCCTTGCTCTAAGAACTTTAGCCTTAAAAACTCGTATAGGGCGATAAACAATGTCAGTCCCAGCGTGGGAATCCCAAGGATGATCCATCCCACCATTGGGGCCCAAGCGAACCAATGAAGCTTGAAGAGCCCTTCGACCCTCTCGCCAGCGGACAGCGACTCCTCGATGTAGGACACGGGCTCTCCCTGTGCTGTGGATGGCTGTCGAAGTTCTAACGTCCGAACTCAGCGGCGGCCGCTTGCGGCCGTCCGTTGCTGTGAAAGGTTAGAACGCAGCGCGCAAACATTCTTGAGATCCTCGTTGTCGTCGGCTACCCATCCCGTTTTACGCCGCCCGGTGCGTTCTCCGCGTGCTGCTTCGTCTGCGTGTCGTCGGGTTTGTAATCACCGATGACACTTTTCAGGGGACACACTGTGAATGCCGGACATTTCTTGCAGCCGACTGCTAATGCGATTGGGCATAGTGTCATTCTCGATTCCTCCTTGCTCAGCGTTTAGCGCGGGAACCCGTTGGATGCGTTCTAACTAGTATTGGTTGACTTATTAGTTGACGTTTGTGGTCGGTTTGCAAATCGCGAAGATGTAACGAGCGATGCTGTTTCCTCTCTTGGATCAGCACGCTACGCCGTCGAAGACGGCAAAGCAATTGCGCCTGAGCAACGGCGGGCTGAAGCGGAAGCGGTTTCTTATCCCCTTATCCTGCGGCGGGGGCGAAGGCGGTCTTAGGCCTTTACTGCCCGATCGGGAAGTGGGGATTGATCGGGGTCTGACCCCGATTTTTTCGATAGTTCGGCGGGCTGGTGGAGCTCGGCGAGGGCGTCGGCGAGGCGGGGGACGACCTCGTCGACGCCGAGCTGGAGAAGGCGCTCCTTCGGCTTGGCGATGTCGCCGTCGGCGGTCCACAGGCCGACGAGGATCTTGAGGTCGGGGAAGCGCTTGCGCAGGCGCCGCGCGAGGGAGCCGGCGTGGGTGGCGGCGTGCGGCGGGACGGCGGAGATGAAGACCACCTTGCAGCGGTGCTGCTCGAGGGTCTCGGTGATCGCCGAGATCTGCACGGGAGGCGTGATGACGGCGCTGGTTTGCGCCAGCAGGCGCGCGAGCATCAGGGCAGCGAGGTGATCGGCGGCATCGTCGGCGGGGATGATGCAGACACCGGGGGTCTGCCCGGCCGCGATTTCATCCGGGGATTCCAGATCCTCGATGAGGGTGCGCAGGTTCTCGAAGATGTAGCGCTCGCGCGCGGGCTCGAAGCCCGTCTTCCTGCGATCGGTCTCGAACAGGCTGAGCGCCGGGATGAGCACGCTGTCGAAGGTGGCGGCGAGGCCGTTCGCGGCGGCGTGCTTCTCGGCGATGTCGACGGCTTCTTCCTGGTCGAGCGCGATCAGGCGGTGGTAGAAGCGCTCCTCGGGCTCGAGCACCGGCTCGACGCCGAGGAGGACGTTGAGGTAGCCGAGCTCGGGGATGTAGCGCCCCATCACCGCGACGCAGACCGTGAGCGGCGTGGCGAGGAGAAGGCCGATCGGGCCCCACAGCCAGGTCCAGAAGATGGCCGCGAGGATGATGGCGATGGGCGAGAGGCCGGCGCTGCGGCCGTAGAGCCAGGGCTCGACACCGTTGACGAGGATGAGCTCGAGCACGAAGAACACGCCCAGGGTCCAGCCGACCATCGACCAGTCGTCCGAGATGGCGAAGGCGAGCGCGGCGGGCATGGCGACGGCGATCCACACGCCGACGTAGGGAATGAAGCGCAGCACCATCGCGAGCAGTCCCCACAGCGCCGCGTTCGGAATGCCGATGAAATACAGCGCGATGCCGAAGGGAATGCCGAACATGGCATTCACGACGAGCTGCATGTAGAGATACTGGCTCACCCGGGACGACGCCTCGCCCATGGCGCGCGTCATGAGGTTGATGCGCCCGGGGCCGATCAGCGCGATCACGCGCTCGCGCATGTTCTCGCGGTTGAGGAGGAAGAGAATCGTGAAGATGATCACCGCCAGCGCGGTGCCCACCGGCTTCGCGAAAGGCGCGAGGTATTCTGCGAGCGCCTGGTAGGGCGTTGCCGGCGCTTCCATGACCGCGATCGGCGCGCGCTCCGGAGAAGCCTCCTCCTCCAGGTCCTTGATCGCCTCGGCGGCCTGGCCGAGCCTGCCTTCCGACGGCGCGCGCACGGCGCGGATCTTCTCGCTGATGTTTACCCGGTACTCGGGCAGCCTGGCGACCAGCGAGATCGCCTGGTGGCCCGCGACCCACATCACGGCGCCGACCAGCGAGAAGGCGAGGATCACCACGATCAGGGTGGAGGGGATGCGCCCCAGGTGCCAGCCCTCGAGGCGGCGCACCGCGGGGGCGAGCAGGAAGCTGAAGAGTATGGCGAGCGCCAGCGGGACCAGGACGTCCTTGGCGAGGTACAGGATGGCGATGACGACGACGATCGCCATCACGGAGGCGCCGCGCGGCGTGGTCGCCGCGGCCGGGTACGTCGCCATGGGCCCTGCGCTCAGGTCAGCTCGAGCAGCAGCAGCGAGCGCGCGGTGACCTTGTAGACATGGCCGAAGTCGAAGCGCTCGCCCTCGGGCAGGTCGGGCATGTTGGTGTCCGCCACCAGCGACCAGGCCTCGCCGCCGGTCGCCTCGGGCAGCTTGAACTCGACTACGTCCTGCCAGGCGTTGAAGACGATTAGCACGGTCGCTTCCTGGCCGCGCTG
>DASQFU010000226.1:0-27148 GCA_035632955.1 Candidatus Limnocylindria bacterium | reverse complement strand
ATCAGGCCGAACGCCGGTACGCCCAGGCGATGCGGATGGTCGATCGTCTGCGCGTGAACCCGAGGCTCGCGAACGAGCGCGACGTGGCGCAGGCGCAGGCGGCGTTCCGCTCGATCCAGGAACGTTTCCCCGCGACGGTGTGGACCCGACCCGAGCGCCTCGAGCGGCGCTACGCGCGCGACGTCGCGTCGATCTCGGGCCGGGCGGCGATCGCCGTGGCCCGATTGGAAGAGATGCGCGGCCGGGTCGCTCCGGCGCTCGCGGGATACGAGCGCGCCGCGCGCGACTATGCGGCGCTGTTGCCGGTCCGCCTCGAGGCCGTCGCGGCGCGCGCCGCGACGCTGGAACGGACCGGCGACCCGCGCACGCCGGACGCTCTGACGACGCTCGCGCGCGACTTCCCGCTCGTGGATCCCGAGACTGGCGAGCCGATCGTCGCGGTGCTGGACGCGCTGCTGCGCGTGGCGCAGGACGCCTTCGCGGCGGGCCGCCACGCTGCTGCCGATTCGACCCTCGCCGACGCCGAGCGGCGCCTGACCGACGCGCTCGCGCGCGCGCGCGGGCGCCAGGCCGCTCCCGAGCTGTGGATCCGGCTCGCGCGAGTGCGCACCACGCGGGGGGGCGCTCAGTCGCTGGAGCCGACCCTGGACGCTTTGCGCCAGGCGCTCGCCGAGCCCAAGGTCGGAGCGTTGCGCGCCCAGGTGGTCCTGATGCTCGGCGA
Source organism: Candidatus Limnocylindria bacterium (assembly GCA_035632955.1). Taxonomy (GTDB): domain Bacteria; phylum Eisenbacteria; class RBG-16-71-46; order RBG-16-71-46; family RBG-16-71-46; genus DASQFU01. Next base: position 26,427 of record DASQFU010000226.1, on the reverse strand, counting down.
ATACGCGCTCGCCGGCGGGCGTCCGGATTCCGCGCTGGTTTACGCGCGCTGGGCGGAGACCATCGACCAGGCACGGGCGCGGCCCGAAGCATTGATGCTCATGGCGCGCGTCTGGGAAGCGCGGGGCGCACCGGACTCGGCGCTGGCCGCATACGGGCGCTTCGTCGATTCCTATCCTGCGGCCGTGGACGCCGGCAGTGTCGCCCGCTACCGGCGGGCGTTGCTGTTCGAGGCCACCGATCGCTGGGAGCAGGCGCGCAGCGAATATCGGGCGCTGGCCGCGCACCATCCGGCGCATGAGCTGGCGCTGGAGTCTTCCCTGAGGATCGTGGCGTATCACCTGGGGCGCGGCCAGGCGGAGCTCGCGCGCATGGAGGGACGCAGCGCCGGCGAACGGATGGATCGCCTGATCGCCACCTATCGCGACGATCGAATCGTGATGAAGGCGCGCGAGGCGCGCGCCCGGGTGTTGCTCGCGCTCGCGGACTACGGCCCGGCGTGCGACGCGCTGGCGGAGCTCTGGCAGCGTTACGGTTCGACGCCGACCGGCACGCTCGCGGCGCTGGATGCGGCGCGGGTGGCCGAGATCCACCTCGGCGATCCGCCGCGCGCCCGCACGCTGTATCAGGAAGTGGCCGAGCGCGGCGTGGGCGCCGACGCCCAGCGTGTCGCGCGCGCCGCGCTCGCGCGCATGGAAGGACAGGGGGGCTAGCCGATGGACGCGGCGTTGTCACCGATCCAGGCGGCGGTCGTCACCGCCAGCGCGCTGCTCGCGGCTGCGATCGGGCTGCTGGCCACGCTGCGACGCGGCCAGTGGCTGACGACGCTCCTGTTCGCGTCCTCGTTCCTGTCGCTCGCGGCGTTCCAGGCGGGAACCCTCGGGATGCTCAATGCCACGACCACGGGCGCCGCGCGAATGTGGGCGACCTATCTGGCCGGGGTATCGGCGCTCGCCTCGTGGCTCTGGTTGGTGCTGAGCGTCGTGCTCGCGCGCCCTAGCCCGATCCTGCAGCTTCGCAATGCCGCCGCCTATCTGACGCTCGCTTTGATCGGCTGCGTCACGCTGTTCGCCGTCGCCGGCACGCCGCACGTCGTCAGCGGCGTGACCGGCACCGCAGGCGCGGCGGTGATCCGGCTCGGGGGCATGGGCAAGGTCTACCTCATGTACCTCGTGATCGTGATGGTCGCGGTGCTCATGAACCTCGAGAGCATGCTGCGCACTGCCCCGGCCAGCTCGCAACGCCGGTTGCGGCCGATGTTCGCGGCGTTCGTGGTCGGCATTTTGTCGAATCTGCTGGTCGTGTCCGCGGCGCTGCTCTACGGGGGCCTCGAGGTTCGCTGGTTCGCCGCGAGCGCCGTGCCGATGTTCGTCTCCGGCGTGGTGACGGCGTTTGCGCTCGCGCGGCAGCGGCTCTCCGACATGGCGATCCCGGTCGCGCGGCCGGTCATCTACTACTCGTCCGTGTCGCTGACACTGGCGGGAGCGTTCCTGCTCACGATGGCGGCGCTCTCGAAGGTGCTGCCGGTTCTGAGTCCGGAATGGAAGCGGACCGTGAGCCTGCTGTTCTACCTCCTGGTCGGCGGCGGCGGGCTCGTGCTCACGTTCAGCCCGCGCGCCAACCGCGGGGTCAAGCGCTTCATCGACCGGAACTTCTACGCCAACCGCTACGACTACCGGCGCGAATGGGAGCGGGTCAGCCGCGCGATCACGCCGACCGCTCGTCCTGAAGACATCTGCCGCCAGATCGAGATCCTGGTGCGGGCCGTGTTCGAGGCCGAGCGCGTCGTCATCCACCTGAAGGACGAGCGCACCGGCGCCTTCCACCGCATCTATCCGCCATCGAGCGTTCGCTGGCCGGAAGTGACGCCGGTGGTGGCCCCCGACAGCCTGGTGGTACAGACCTTGGACCGCCTGCGCATGCCGCTCGTGTTCCGCGATCTCTCACACGACCTCGATCTGATCCCGGTGGTGGTCGAGAACCGGCCGCTGATTCAGGCGATGTCGGCGGCGGCGTGCGCGCCGCTGCACGTCGGCGAGGAGATGGTCGGCCTGATGTGGTTGTCCGAAAAGCGCAGCGACGACGAGTATTCGTACGAGGACGTCGAGTTTCTCGGGGCCATGTCACGGCAGCTCGCCGCGGCGCTGTGGTTCGCGCGCCTCGCCGACCAGCTCGCCGAGACCCGCCAGCTCGAATCCCTGCACCGGCTCTCGACGTTCGTGCTGCACGACATCAAGAACCAGGTGTCCGGTCTTTCGCTGGTGGTCGAGAATGCGCGCCGCCATCTGGCTCAGCCCGAGTTCCAGCGCGACGCGCTCAAGGTCGTCGAGCGCACGGTGAGGAACCTGCGCGAGCTGATGGGCCACGTCTCGGGCGTCGCCAAACCGCCGGCCGTCGAGCTCGAGCCCGTGCACTGGCGCCGGCTGGTGGACGAAGCCGTGGTGGCGGCGGGCCTCACGGTCGGGGAGCGGGACGGCGTGAGGTTCGACGTCCGCTGCCACGGCCAGGACGCCGTGCTGCTCGATCCGCGCCAGATGCTGCGCGTGATCACCAACCTGCTGGTCAACGCACGCGAGGCCTTGCAGGGACCGGGTGAGATCGAGCTCGAGGCCGCCGTCGGTGTTCCGCGCGGCGCGCACAACGGGGAATTGCGCCTGACCCTCAGTGTGTGGGACACCGGTCAGGGGATGACGGAGGAGTTCATTCGCGAGTCGTTGTTCCGGCCGTTTGCGACCACCAAGATCGCGGGACTCGGCATCGGCCTGGCGCAGAGCAAGGCGATCGTCGAAGCGCACGGCGGGACGATCGCGGTCGAAAGCCAGATCGGCAAGGGCACGCGCTTCGAGGTCGATGTGCCGGCGCGCAGCGCCGATCGCGCTCAGCGGGAGGCCGCCGGTGGCGGGTGAGAAGATCCTGATCGTCGACGACGAAGAATCGATCCTGAGCCAGTTGCGCTGGGGTCTGGCGGACGACTACGAGGTCCTGACCGCCTCGACGCCGAACGAAGCGCTGCGCATGCTGCGGGACGAACGGCCCCAGGTCGTCACCCTCGACATCTCGCTCAACCAGCCGGGCGGGGATGAAGGCATGGTCCTGCTCGACGAGATCGTCGACCAGTTTCCGCTCACCAAGGTGGTCATGGTGACCGGCAGCGAGAGCCGCGAGAACGCCCTGCTCGCGATCCGTCGCGGCGCGGTCGACTACTACCCGAAGCCGATCGAGCTCGCGGAGTTGAAGGGCATCCTGCGCCGCGCATTCCACGTTCAGAAGATCGAGTCGGAGCACGCGGCGGGCGTGCCGGTCGGCCGCAAGCGGTATCACCGGCTGGTCGGCGAGTCGGAGCCCATGCGACGGGTATTCTCGCTGGTGCAGCGCGTCGCGCCGACCGACGCCACCGTGCTGGTGCTGGGCGAGAACGGCACCGGTAAGGAGCTGGTCGCTCACGCCATCCATCACGCCGGCCATCGCCGCGACAAGCCGTTCGTTCCGATCAGTTGCGGCGCGATTCCCGAGGCGCTGCTCGAGAGCGAGCTGTTCGGTCACGAGCGAGGCGCGTTCACGGACGCGTATCGCTCGCGCGAGGGCAAGTTCGAGGTTGCCAACGGCGGCACGATCTTCCTGGACGAGATCGGTGAGCTGCCCGTGCACCTGCAGGTCAAGCTGCTCCGCTTCCTGCAGGACCACGTCATCGAGCGGGTGGGTGGGCGAGACCCGTTGCGGGTGGACGCCCGCGTGGTCGCGGCCACCAACCGCGACCTGCAGGCCGCGATCGCCGCCGGCTCGTTCCGCGAGGATCTGTTCTATCGCCTGAGCGTCGTGACCGTGAACGTGCCGCCGTTGCGGGATCGGGGCGACGATATCCGGATGCTCGCCGACTACTTTCTCGAGTTCTACTCGCGTCACTACAAGCGCCGGCTCAAGGGATTCACGCAGTCGGCGCTGCGGGCGATCCAGGTGCACGCCTGGCCCGGCAACGTCCGCGAGCTCGAGAATCGAGTGCAGCGGGCGGCGATCCTGGCCCGGGACGCGTACCTGCGCCCGGAAGATCTGGAGCTCGCCGAGCCGCAGCTGGAATCGGCGCGCACGCTGCAGGACGCACGCGACGACGCGGAGCGGCGCCTGCTGATCGATGCGTTGACGCGCAACGCGGGCAACATCACCCGTGCCGCGCGCGACGTCGAAGTCAGCCGCCCGACGTTCCACGACTTGCTGCGCAAGCACGGAGTCCAGGCCGATCGTTTCCGCAAGCCCGGCGCCCCGCCGGCCGACGAAGAGGCGGACGAAGAGCGGGAGGGGGCGCCGGGTGAGCCGAGGTGAGCGCGACCCTGGTTAGCGGCGAGCGCCGCCGCTCGGAAGCGTTCCGGCGTCCGGGCGCGACGCTGATGATCGCGTTGCTCGCGGTCGCCGCGGCGCGCGAGGTGCGAGCCTGGGGCACGGTGGCCCACGAGCGGGTGGCGGCGGAAGTGCCGGCCATGCTGCCTTCGGACGCCGAGCCGCTGCTGCGCCTCGGACCCGCGCTGATGCGTCATGCGATGGATGCCGAAAAGCGGCAGCGCGACCCAGCCGATCCGCTCGAGCGCCACCGGCATCATTTCGATCTCGACGCCTTCTCGTGGCTCGCGCGCGGGTCGATCCCCGATCGGTTCGCGACCTGGGAGCGCCGGCACGGCGGCGAGCGGGCCCGCGCCCGTGGCGCGCTGCCGTGGGCGATCGCGGAGACCCACGCGCGGCTCGTGCAGTCGCTACGCGCTCGCGACGGCGAGGCGGCGGGCCGGCACTGGGCGGACCTCTGCCACTACCTGGCGGACGCCGCCGATCCGCTGCGATGCACGGCGAAGGCCACGCCCGAGATGCGCGCGCGCATCGGCGCCGAGCTGCTGCAGCGCTATCAAACCCATCTCGTGCTGCCTTCCGTCACCGGACCGGTCCGCCCGCTACGCGATCCGTTCGACGAGGGGCTGAAGCTGATCCGCGACAGCCAGCGTTTCGCGGCGCGCATGCTGACCGCCGAGCGGGCGGCGGCACGCGAGGGCATCGGCACGCCCGCCTACTCCGCGCGCCTGTGGCACGAGATCGGCCCGCTCACCGCGGCGCGACTCGGCGTCGGGGCCGAAGCCGCGGCCCGTTTCGGGTACAGTGCGTGGGTCGAGGCGGGCCGTCCCGAGATTACGCCTCGGTCTCGCGGCGCGCGCTGAGAACGGACGCGCAGCGAGAGGCGGCAACGATCGCGAAACGGGGATGGAAAACACGTCGCCCCGCCCTGCGGTTCGCAAGGCGGGGCGAAAAGATAAGGGGGGACATCGTTCTCAGAATCGCGGGCCGCACGCGAGTTCCATCGAACTAGCCCCCCGACTACAAAGCATCAGATGCCGGACCTCTCGAAAGGTTCCTCTCTTTTCTCGCGATCGTTTTGGCGCCACGCGCGTGTCGGGAACGGCCGATCGTGTGTAGGGCATACCCGACAGAACGGCCTTGTAGAACGAGGGATTTCAATCCATTGAACATCTCTTTGACATCGTGCCATGCGTCCTGCCTATCGTCGCGTGAAGGCCGATCGTCGCTCGCGGGTTTCGGGCTCGCGCCGTGAGCCAGGGCTACTTCCTCGCGATCGCCGGCAACATCGGCGTCGGCAAGACCGAGCTCACGAACCGGTTGAGCACCGAGCTGGGCTGGCTCGCCTATTACGAGCCCGTGATTCACAACCCCTACCTCGATGCGTTCTACGCCGACATGCCGCGCTGGAGCTTCCATCTCCAGATCTACTTCCTGAGCGAGCGCTTCAAGGCTCAAGCTCAGATCGGCCAGAGCCGCCTGCCGTTCATCCAGGATCGCACCGTCTACGAGGACGCGGAGATCTTCGCGCGCACGTTGCGCGAGCAGGGGTCGATGACCCCGGTGGACTACGAGAACTACGTCGCGCTGTTCGGGGTGCTGGTCTCGTACCTGCGGAAGCCCGACCTGATCGTGTACCTGAAAGCGAGCCCGGAGGCCCTGCTCGAGCGAATCACCCGGCGCGGCCGGCCGAGCGAGCAGGGGATCAGCCGCGACTACATCACGCGACTCAACCGTGCCTATGACGACTGGATGGTGCGCGCGCGGGCGGAGTTCGAGGTGCTCGAGATCGACACCGACCGCGTGGCGCTGCAGGGCGACACCCCCGCCTTCCGCGATCTGGTGGCCGACCTCAAACGGCGTTATCCACGCCAGGTCGAGATGGACCTCGAGGAATGACCATCACGAGGCGCCGGCAGTCCGACCCGTGGCGTCGAGCACCGCCAGGCAACGGGCGCACAGGCCCGCGCGCGCTCCGTCGCGCGTGACGTCGGAGCGGTAGGTCCAGCACCGTTCGCACTTCGGGTACCCGGTGCGCTGCACCGCGACCTGGACGTTTTCCACGCCCGGCTGCTCGTGCACCGTCGCGCGCGCGACCATCAGGAAGCCGGGCAGCTCGTCCGCGAGCGCGCGCAATCGCGCCGCGATCTCCGGCGCCACGCTCAGCTCGACCTCGGCTTCGCCCGTGGTCGCGAGGGTCTTGGCGGCGCGCAGCGGCTCGATCTCGGCGTTCACCGCAGCGCGCACGCCGAGCAGGAACGTCCACTCGTCACGCGCGGCGGCCGGAGACTCGCGCCTCCGCCACGACGCCAGGTGTACGCTTTCGCTCTCCGCGCGCAGCGCCGGATGTGACTGCCAGACCTCCTCGGCGGTGAACGCGAGCGCCGGTCCGGCCGCCAGCGCGAGCTCGTGCAGCGCCTCCCACAGCACCGTCTGCGCGGAGCGCCGAAGCGGATCGTCGGGCGCCAGCGTGTAGAGCCGGTCCTTCGCGACATCGAGATAGACCGCGGACAGATCCACGGTGCACAGCGCGAGCAAGCCATCGAGCGCCCGGTGGAATCGCCACTCGGCCCAATCCCGCTGCACCTGGGCCAAGGTGGCGTGCAACGCGCCGGCGAAGGCGCGATCGACGCGGGTGAGCCGCTCGGGCGGCGCCGCCTGCGCGGGATCGAAGTCGTGGAGGTTGCCGAGCAGAAAGCGGAACGTGTTCCGGACCTTGCGATACGCGTCGGCGACCCGCTGCAGGATCTCGTCGCCGATGCGCACGTCGGCGCGCCAATCGGTCGCGAGCGCCCACCACCGCACGATGTCGGCGCCGTAGCGCGAGATCACCTGCTCGGGGGCGATCACGTTGCCGAGCGACTTGTGCATCGCGCGGCCCTCGGCGTCCAGCACCCAGCCATGCGTGAGCACGTCGGTGTAGGGGGCCTGGCCGTCGATGCCGACGCCGACCATGAGCGAGGAGTTGAACCAGCCGCGGTGCTGGTCCGGACCTTCGAAGTAAACGACTCTGCCCGCACGCCGGTCGCCGGCGGGCGCCTCCGCCGCGCCGCGTTCTGCGCTCTCCAGCGCCTGCGCCCAGCGCGCGCTCAGCTCGGGGTGCGTCACTCGAACCGCGCGATGCGTGGAGCCCGAGTCGAACCACACGTCGAGGATGTCGGTCTCCTTGCGGAACGGCCCCGGCGCGCCGCATTCGGGACACGTGAACCCGGCGGGAAGCACCTCCGCGACCGAGACCTCGTACCACGCGTCGGAGCCGCGCGTGCGCGCCAGGCTCGCGGCATTGCGCATGACCCGGGCGTCCAGCACGGCGTTGTCACAGGCCTCGCAGTAGAGCGCGGGGATCCCGACTCCCCACACGCGCTGGCGTGACAGGCACCAGTCGGGACGCAGCCGAACCGCGTCGCGAATGCGATTCTGCGAGCTCTCGGGCTCCCAGCGCACCCCAGATTCGATCGCCTCCAGCGCGCGGTCGCGGTGCCGATCGTGGTCGATGATCATGAACCACTGCTTGGTCGCGCGGAAGATCACCGGCTGGTGGCAGCGCCAGCAATGCGGATAGGAGTGCGTGATCCGGCCCTTGGCCACGAGCCGGCCTCGCTCCTCGAGCCAGGCGATGATGTCGTCGTTCACGTCCAGCACGCTCCGGCCGACGAACGGCTCCGCTCCCGGCGTAAAACGACCGGCCTCGTCGACCGGGTTCACGACGCCGAGCCCCTCGCGCAGGCCGACGGCGAAATCCTCCTTTCCGTGTCCCGGCGCGGTGTGGACCAGCCCGGTGCCGTTCTCGAGACTGACGAATGGGGATCCGTCGACGACCCGCGAGTCGTTGCCCCACGGTCCCTCGAAGACGACGCCCAGCAGATCCTGGCCGCGCAGCCGGCGGCGCACGGCCGGCGCCTTCCAGCCGCACGCTTCGGCCACCGCGGTAACGCGCGCTTCGGCGATCACGACCAGGCGACCCTCGCCCTCGAGCACGACGTAGCTCGCCTCGGGCGCCACCATCAAGCCGAGATTCGCGGGCAGGGTCCAGGGGGTGGTGGTCCACGCCAGCGCCGCGGGCTCGGCGAGGCCGTCGAGGACGTGCTTCGGATCGTGTCGCAGCGGGAAAGCGACCGTGATCGAGGGCGAAGGGTCGTCCTGATATTCGATCTCGGCCTCGGCCAGCGCCGTGCGGTCGGTCGGACACCAATGGATCGAGCGCTGGCCGCGCTGGACGAAGCCGCGGCCCGCGAGGGCGGCGAACGCCTCCAGGATCTCGGCCTCGAACGCGGCGTCCATCGTGAGGTAAGGACGCTCCCATTCACCCCAGACGCCGAGCCGCTCGAACTCCTCGCGCTGAATGCCGACCCACTCGGCCGCGTAGCTGCGACAGCGCCGGCGCAGCTCGAGACGGTCGGGCGCCTGTTGCTTGCCGCGGAACTCCTTCGTCACCTGGATCTCGATCGGCATGCCGTGGTTGTCCCATCCGGGCACGTAGGGTGAGTCGTACCCGAGCAGCGACGCCGAGCGCACCAGCGCGTCCTTCCAGATCTTGTTGGCGGCGGTCCCGAGGTGCAGGTGGTTGTTGGAGTACGGTGGGCCGTCGTGCAGGAGCAGGACCGGGGCGCCGCGCCGCGCGTCGCGCAGCTTGCGATACAGGTCACGCTCCTTCCACCAGCGCAACCGCTCCGGCTCCCGCTTGGGAAGGTCGCCTTTCATCGGGAACTCGGTCTGCGGCAGGTTCAGCGTGTCGCGGTAGGACGCCATGGCTTCCTCGGCCGGGTCGCGAAACGAAAACGCCCCGACGGTTGATTGCACCGTTGGGGCGACGAAGGTCGCGGTACCACCCAACTTCGCGCTCGCCGCCGCACCCGCTGAGCCGCGCCGGCGACCGCCTCGAAGGCGCCGGCCGACCGCCGTCGCCAAGCCCGCTCTCGGGGGGCACTCCGTCCGCGTCTACTGCGGGGAGCCTAGGTCGCGATCAGATCGGCCTTGGCTTCGCACCCGGTTCGGGCGGCGGCTCGGGGGTGATGTCCACGCACGGGTTGGCGCCGGGCTCGCACCGTCCCCGGCTCGCTGCGGCGCTTCGGGCGTGGATGAATCCCCGTCACAGCCTTCGCTTCGCGTGGCAACTTGCCACGCGAAACAAAGGCCGTCAAGCGCTGGGGCGGCGAAGGCGTCAGTGTTTCTCGGATCCGGTCGCGGCCTCGTGCGCCGCGCCCGCTCGCTCACCGGCCAGGTCGGCGAGCACGAGACATGCCTGACCGACGGTCGGCGGCCGGTCGCGTTTCCCCAGGGTTCGCAGTGGAGACGCGGAGGGTTGTCCGAGCTCGCGGGCGCAATCCTTCCGCCGCGACGTCTCGGCCTCGGCGCGCGCGCCGAGACGGAGCCCGTGTTTTTCGGCGCGACGCAGATCCTCGGTCAGCTCTGCCCACGTCACGGCCTGGGAATGGCGTTCGGGCTCGCGAGCGTCGATTACGCCGGACGCGCGCAAGGCGTCGCGGAGCGAGTCGGGATCCACCGCGATCGCGGGCAACGAGTTGGTGGTGGCGGCCGCGAGCATCCGCCACCACGACGCGCGGCGCAGCGGCCCGCTGCCTTCCTCGCCGTCTGCGAGCAGCGCCGAGAGCTCCGCCCACTCGAGATACGGGCGCGCCCAGGTGGTGTCGCGACGCTGGCCCGGCAATCGCGCCGAGACGTGATCCAGAGGATCGACGATCCGCGCCTTTTCCCAACGCACGTCCGGACGCTCGGGGCGTCGCACCTCGAAGTGGAGGTGTGGGGACGTCGCGCGCCCGCTCATGCCGACGCGTCCCAGCGGCTCACCGGCGTGCACGACCCGGCCGGCGCGCGCCCGTAACGATCCCGACTCGAGATGGGCGTAGATGCTGTAGGTGAGCTGGCCGTCGTCGTCGCGGTGGGCGAGCACCACGTGCCGGCCGTAGCCGCGCTGCCAGCCTTCGGACGCCGCCTTCACGACCAGACCGGTCGCGGCCGCGCGAACGATTCCGCCGCCGCCGCGGCACGAGAGATCCGCCCCCTGGTGACCTCCGGGATGGTCATGGCCATCGCCGACGTTGCGGCTCAACCGGTACGCAGCGCCGGCGCCCGGAGTCGCGAGCTGGAAGTCGTAGGGGTCGCCCACCGGGAACAGCCACGCGCCGCTCGGGCACCAGCGCTCACGCACGTCGGGCGCGACCGCGAGCAGACCGCCGAGCACCAGCACGCCGGCGGGAGCCAGAATCCACATGGGACGAAGAGTGCGTGGCGCGCGGCCGGGAGGTCAAGCGCGATGCGCGCGACCGGCAGGAGCGACGGAGGACAGCGGGTGCCGCGCCCCGCGTAGGGAATGACGACGATGCGGCCGGGCGCCGCGCCCCGCGCTAGCGAATGACGACGACGTGGGCGTGCGCGGCTCGTGACCCGTGCAGGCGCGCGAGATAGATGCCGCTCCGCCAGCTCGCGGTCTCGCCCGCGGCGAGCCGCGCGCTCCAGGTCTCGCCTTCGCGCACGATCGGGACGGCCGACATTCTGCGACCCGCGAGGTCGAACACCTCGAGCCGATCGGCGGCCGGCGTTCCGATTCCCCGCACCACCAGCCCGGCCCCGGCGCGCACGGGATTGGGCGTGACGGCGATCGACGGGGGACGCGAGCGCGCCGGAGTCGCGACCGAAGCGGTGACGGGCGGGTTCAGATCGCGCCGGCGTTCCATGAACGTCGGCTGGCCGGCGATGAAGCCGGTGTAGAGCACGCTGAGATCCCCCGGGCTCGCGGCCAGCACGGCGGGCCGCGAGGACGAGCCGTCGGCGGGCAGCGTAACCTCGGTGCTGACGCGATCCCAGCCGATGCCGGGCTGCCAGAGTTTGTAACGGATCTGAAGCACGCCGGAGTTCACGGTGCCGAATGCGAGATGGATCCCGCCCTGCCCGTCTCTCGCGAGCACGATATCCTGCAGCGATTCGCCGCGCCCCTCCACCGTGTCGTCGTAGGGGTCGGGCCGGGCCGTGTAGGCGAACCGGCGCTGGTGGTGGATCTGGTTTCCGGTCAGCCCGGTGGTTTGCCAGACGATGTCGAGGGATCCGGTTCCCGGCTCGACCACCACCGACGGCGAGGTCTGCGGCGGACCTCCGCTCTCGAACACGCGGCGCTTCACGCTCACGCCCGAATCGGGGTCGAAGTGGGCGAACCACAGCGTCGCCGAGGGCGTGCCGCGGTCCGACCAGACGATGTACGAGCCGCCGTCTTCCGTCGCGACCAGCGCCGGCGAGTCCGGACGCTCTCCAGCGTCGGTCATCGGCCGCGGATCGCCGAACGGCGAGTAGTACGTGAAGTACATGAACATCAGCCTCGGCGTTCCCACGTCGTTGTAGATCCAGGCCAGGTGCATGCCGCCGTGCGGGTCGGCGGCGAGGCTCGGGTTGCGCGAATCGCCGGCGAGGTCCGTGAGCCGGCGCGCTTCCGTCCACAACTCGCCGAGACGCGAGCGGTAGTAGAGCTCACGCGTTCCGTGGCGCGTGTCGCTCCACACCACGGCCAGGTCGCCGCCGGGAAGCGCGGCCACGCTCGGGTCGAGTGCCGACCCCGGCGAGGCGGTGATCGTGAGCGGAGGATCCCAGACCTCTCCGCCCCGTTTGACCCGGAGCACGATCTGCGGGCGGCCGTTTTGCAGCTCGCTGCCGACCCAGGAGATCGTGCCGTCCTGGTGCCGCACGGCGCGGGTCGCGGGACCGAAGGAGGCCACCGGTTGGTAAGGACCTCCCGAATGGTTCTCGGGCGGCAGCCATCCGGGGGCGCGCACCTGCGCGCGAAAGCGAACGTCGTCGCCGATCGGCGTGATCTCCCGGATCGCCAGGTTCGCGATCGCGCCGGAGAACGTACGCAGGCTCGGCATCGTGTGGTCGTCGATCTGCGTTCGGTTCAGCGCGCCGGGAAAGGGATCGCGCGAGTCGCCGCGGTTCATGCCGGTGACGAGATCGGAGAGCCCATCGGCGGCCAGGAGTAGCATCCCCTGGTTCGCTCCGCCGATCACGCGGTTGGAGGGAAGCCCGAGGCCGATGGCGGCGTCGTCCACGTGGTAGACGATCAAGCCGTCGTTGGGGAGGTTGCGGTCGAAGCTCTCCCGCCGGCGCGACTCGATCAGGAAGTGCTCGGCGTTGGCTTCTCCCTGGAACCACAGCTCGAGGATCGGCGCGCCGCGCTCGATCGGTCCCATGGTAACGAGGGTGTCCATCACCGGGCGGACGGTATGGTTCCAGCCCATGAACAGCGACGGCCAGGCGCCGACATGGGTCGGGTACTCCGGCGTCTGGCCTTCTCCTCCGTATCCGCCGGTCGCCATCAACGACCAGCACCCGAGCCCGACGTTCCCCGAGCCGCTCGTGTCGTAGAGGTCCGGAAGCCCGAGCGCGTGCCCGAACTCGTGGCAGTAGACGCCGATCTCCGAGCGCGCTCCGGGGCGGATCGCCGAGAGCTCGGGCAGCATCGTGAAGCGGTCGATCCGGAGGAACGCGAACGGAACTCCCGGGATCGGATCGTTGGTGCGGAAGGCGCCGCTTCCCGACCAGGCGCTGAGGCGCGAGGTGATCGACCAGAGGTTGTCGCGATTGATCGTGGCCTCGCCCGGCAGGCCGGAGTGAATCACCCACACCATGTCGACGAACCCGTCGTGATCCTGGTCGAAGGGATTCCAATCGACGTCGGTGTCCGCGCCGTTGATGGCGTCGAGCACCGCACCCGCCGTATTGCGCGGCGTCGAGGTCGTGCTGAGCCCCCAGCTCCCGTTGGCGTAGTGGTTCTTCTCGTGGGGCAGATGGATGGTCGCGACGACCTTGCCGATCACGCGCACCCGCTGGCCCGAGACCCACTGGTAGTAGTCAAACACCGAGCCGGTCGCGGTGGTGCCGCTGGTGTCGAACAGGGCGTGCTCGAAGCCCGCCGCGTCGTAGGTGAGGGGTTGGTCGGTGAACGAAACCATCACGACCGGCAGATACCAGACGGGTTGAACCGAAGCCGTGCGTAACCCGCCGGGCGCTACGGGGACGGCGAACAGGCCGGATTCGAATGCGGAAACCACCGCGGGCGGAAGAGGACCCGTCCGGGTCGGCATCGTGGCGCGCGCCGTGAGGGGGGTCGCGGCGAGCGCCAGGAAGAGCCACGTCGCCTGGAGCGACGGGCGAATCAACGCGTGCAAGAATCTCCCAAGCGCACTCCTAGTACTCCGCCCAGCCGTTCACAACTCTCGGCTCGGGGCCCTCGGCCGTCAAGGGCATAGTGACACGGGGTGGTGGGTGGGGAGTCTGTCGCCTGTGTTTGGCGTGTGTTAGCGTCTCGAGCAACGTGCGCACGGTCACCGCCATCGCCCGCTCCACTCTCTCCATCTGCTCTTTTCTGGCGGTGTTGGTCCTAACTCTGCCTGTCTCCAAGTGCCTGGCGGCGGACCTGCCGCCGCTGCGCGGCGATCATCCGCCCTTCTTCACTGCCGACCTCGTGATTTCGCTGGATGCCGAGGGACGCCCGGCGCTGGGCGTCTCGATCACCGTGCCCTATCAGGAGCTGTCGTGGATCCGGCCTCCCGACGACCCGGACGACGGCCGGCTGGCGGCGGGAGCGGAGCTGACGGTCGTGTTCGATCCAGGCGGCGCCCGCACCCTGAGCGGCGACGTCTGGGAGCGCCGGGTGGTCGTCGGCAGCTACAGCGCCTCACGCTCGGCGAGCGCCGTGTTGCTCGAGAAACGCTCCTTCACTGTGCCGCCCGGCCGCTACCAGCTCAGCGTCACCGTGCGCGACCTGAATGCCGGGATCGAATCGAGCGCCCGACAGCGGGTCGAGGTCCCGGACTATTCGAAGGTGCCCGTCGGCTTCACCGATCTCGAGCTGGGACTGGCGGATTCGGCGGGCGCTTTCGCGCCGGTGCCAACCCGGGTGTTCGGGGTGGACGTCAGGCGGCTGGCGGCGCGTGCGGCTCTGTTCGATCGCCGGCCGGGCGAGTGGCCGCGCCGCTATCCGCTTCGTTACCGGATCCTCGACGACGCCGGCGAGAGCGTGGTCGCCGGGGACACGACGGTCACGATCGGCCGGTCGGCCGAGCCGGTCGTCATCCGCCCGCGCTCGACCGAGCTGTTCGTCGGCCATTACCTGCTCGAGCTTGAGCTCGACGAAGGCAAGTCGCACTGGCGAGTCGACCGGTCGTTCGATGTCGACGAGAGCGGCCCGCCCAGGGATCGCGAGTTCGAGCGCATGCTGGAGCCGCTCTCGTACATCGCGACCTCAGAAGAGATCGCACAGCTGCGCGCGCTCCCGCCCCAAGACCAGTCGGAAGCGTGGCAGGAGTTTTGGCGGCGGCGTGATCCGACCCCCGACACGCCGCGCAACGAAGCACTGGTCGAGTTCTTCCGCCGCGTGCGGCACGCGGAAAAGCAGTTCCAGGGGTTTGGCCCCGGTTGGCGCTCCGACATGGGCAGGATCTACATCAAGTTCGGGCCGCCCGATCAGGTCGAGAGCCGTCCCGCGACGACGCAAACGCCGCAGCTCGAGATCTGGTACTACAACCAGCCTTACCGTCGCTTCGTGTTCAGCGATCGCGAAGGCTTCGGCCGCTACGTGCTGGTCGGGTCTCCCGGAGACTAACGGCGCATGGGCCGGACGACCTTCGGAATCGTGTCGCTCGCGGCCCTCGATCTGCGACGCCGCCCGGACCATCGTAGCGAGCTGCGGAGCCAGCTTCTGATGGGGGAAGTGGTGACGCAGCGAGCGCTCGGGCCCAAGGGTCGGTGGTGGGAGGTTCGGAACGCTGCCGACGGCTACGTCGGCTGGGTTCGCGCCTGGGGGCTGATCGCGGTCTCGAGGCGAGAAGGTGAATCGTGGCGGAGGCGGGCAAAGGCGCGGGTGATCCGTTCGTTCGCCGAGGTGCGGGAGGGCCAGGGTCAGGGCGCGCTCGTGACCCCTCTGTTCTGGAATGGCCGTGTCATCCCGGGCGTGCGTCGAGGCGCTAACCGGAACGTGCGCCTTCCCGACGGGCGGGAAGGCTGGGTCCAGGCGGATGCCTTGCGACCGGAAGGAGCCCGGCGCTCGAAGGTCAGCCCCAAGGCTCTGGCCGACCGCATCAAGTCCCTCCTTGGCACGCCGTATCTTTGGGGAGGACGCACAGCGCTTGGGCTCGACTGCTCCGGCTTCACTCAGCAGGTCCTGGCCGAGCATCGGGTTCGGCTACCCCGCGACGCCGAGCAGCAGTTCCGCGCCTCACGACCGGTTCGTGCCGAGACGAAGCTGCGGCTGGGCGATCTGGCGTTCTTCGCAGCCAAGGGTCGGCCACCCTCTCACGTCGGATTGGCGCTTGGCGGCGACTACTACGCTCATGCCCAGGGATCAGTCAGGATCAGCAGCCTCGATCCAGATAACCCTCTGTACGAAAAGCCATTGGCTGAACAGTTCGTCGGCTATCGGCGGCCGCCAGGAAGCGGATAACCAGGCCCTGGGGCACCGATTTCCCTGTTGACAGGGTATTTGGCCTGTCTCACCCTGCCGTGGGCGTCAGCCAGGCGGCTTCCTTCCAACGGAGGAGTTCCTGGTTCTTATTCGTGCTCCATCCCAGGGAGGGAATGGAGCCTTTGTCGTGCTCAAGAGTTGATTGCGAAAAAGAGACGAAAGGAGGTGGGGCTCCGAGAGAACCGCGTTGTGGTCAGCAGGCCACGGATCGTCCGCTGGACCTGCATCGTGGCTTCTTGGCTCTCACTACTTCACTTCCGAAGGAGGCAGTTGCTCATGATGAGCCGTCAGGCGAAATGCTTCGTCCTGGTTGCGGTGATGCTGACGCTCCCGGTCGCGGCCTCCGCCCAGATCTCGCGTGTCCAGGGCATGGCGCTCCAGGGCGACTACATCAAGGATTACAGCTCCATTTATAGTTATCCGGCCCAGGTGCCCAATGTAGGCAACCTGATCTATGCCGAGCTCGGCCTCGCGTCTGGGTTTGGTCTCGGCGGCTCCGCGACCGATCGCAGCATGGGCGCGGTGCTCGGCAACCTCTGGGACGGGCGCTTGGGGACGTGGGCCGTCCACATGCGTGAGTTCACCCCTCAACTGGGTCAGGGCGATCTCATCTTCGCTCAGCCTGCGCCCAGCTACGGCCCGTACGGCACCGATCCGAACACCCACACCAACGAGTCGTTCGATCTCATGTGGGGCCAGAAGTTCGGCACCACGAGCTTCGGCTTGCGGGTGAACCGGTCGTTCTACCGCTCCGAGTCGGACATCGGCGGCGTGGCGACCAACCTCGAGTTCGACGTTCCGAGCGCGATCGATCCGAACCTGGGCCGGAACATCCTCGGCGTCGGGGCCGGCGTGGCGTTCGAAATGAGCCCGACGACCAATCTCGAAGGAGCGGTCCTGTTCCAGAATCGCACCTTCATTAACGACGATCCGACCCTCCCGGTGGACACCGAGGAAGACAATCCCGCCACGTACGTGGTTTCGGCTCGCGCTATGTGGCAGTGGCAGCCCAACGTGATGGTGGTCCCGGTGTTCAAATGGTACTCGTACGATCTGAGCATCAAGGACAACCTCGCCAGCACGACCGAAGACAACACGCTCAGGGGCTGGCAGGTCGGCGCCGCCGGGAACTGGACGCTGGGCTCGAACGACTTGTTCGTGCTCGGAGTCACGTTTGCTCAGAACCGAGTCGAGCAGGAGGGGGCGCTGTTCTCCAGCCCGCTACCGGGCGGCTCGACCGAGATCACCGAGATGCTGACCCCGCAGCTATTCGGCGCGCTGGAAACCCACGTCAACAACTGGCTGACCCTCCGGGTCGGCGCCAACAAGGGCGTGGTCCACAGCGAGAAGCACGAGAACACGACCGACACCGATAAGGTGTCGGATTCGCCGTTCTTGATGTCGCTCGGCGCCGGACTCAAGGTCGGCACGCTGCAACTCGATGCGCTGCTCAACAACACGTTTCCGCACACGCTGGGCTATGTCGTCAGCGGTGTTCCGAACGTCGTGTTCACGAAGGTCTCCGCGACCTACGCCTTCTGATCACGGGCCGTACTCGCGCGGGGGAGCTGACGTCCGGCTCCCCCGCGTCGTTATTCGTCGCGCGCGACTTGGTCGGCCGACTCCCGACCCCGATTCCCCCGCGCTCGTCGACTTTCGTCGCCCTGCCTGATCTATTCGAACCCACGCCTCCGCATGGAGTTGACCGCCTTCCTTGCCGTGTCGGCTTTACGGATAGGCATTGACATTTAGCGGACCTTGGTCCTACCGTCCCATGCGGGTCGGGTTCAAACAGGATTTGCAAGTCAGCCGGGTCGCCTGTCCTCAATGGGCCAGCGGATGGCATCCCCTTCGGACCGACGGGGAAGAGGAGACGAACTATGAGCTGAGTTTCTCCCCCACCGATCTCGCTTCCCCCTTTCACCGGACAGGCCGTGCGCGCTTCGGCTCCGCGAATGAAGCCGAGGCCGGCCAACTCGTCGCTCCTGAAAGGAGAAGGTGCCCATGCTCCGCATAGCTCCCTGGGCCAGATCTCTCGCAGCACTCGCTTTGGCCTCGGCGATCGCGATCCCGATCGCCAACGCCGGCACCACCGGCAAGCTTTCCGGCAAGATCGTCAACGAAAAGAAGGAAGCGCTCGTAGGCGCCAACGTCCGAGTCGAAGGGCAGCGGCTGGGAGCGGTCACGGACGAACAGGGGAACTACGTCATCCTCGGCATCCCCGCCGGCGTGTACACGGTCCGCGTGAACATGCTCGGACATGGTCTTTACGCCGCGACCAATGTGTCGATTCCTCCCGATTTCACGACCGAGCTGAACGTGACGCTCAAGACCGAGGCGGTCGAGATGGCCGAGGTCCGCGTCGATGCCGAGCGGCCGCTGTTGCAGAAGGACGCCACCGGCACCACGCGATTCATCGCCTCCGAGGACATCCAGAAGCTGCCGACGCGTGGCTATCGCGACGCGGCGGCGCAGCAGACCGGAGTCGTCAACTTCCAGCGCCAGATCGACAACGAGGTCCAGAACAGCAACACGCTGATCATCCGCGGTGGCCGGCCCAACGAGACCGCATACTTCGTGGACGGGTTCTCCCAGCAGGATCCGCTCACCGGGACTTCGAGCACGTCGATCAGCAACAACGCGATCGAGGAGATCGTGCTGATGACCGGTGGGTTCGCTCCCGAGTACGGGCGCATCATGTCGGGCGCGGTGAACGTGATCACGCGCGAGGGCGCGAGCAAGTACTTCGGCGCCGTCGAGGGCATCACCGACAACCTGTCGGGTGACTGGGTGCAGGCGGCCAAGACCGACTACAACGTTTACGACGCCTCGCTCGGCGGCCCGATCTGGCCGGGCAACGACGACCTGACCTTCTACTTCTCGGGCGAGCGCCGCTGGCAGCGCGACCGCAGCCCGACGTTCCTCGCCGACGTCACGCGAGAACGGTTTACCCAGCTCGGGCTGGATCCCGACATCAAGCCCAACAACGGATCGGCGGGCTACACCTATCAAGGCAAGATCGCCTGGCAGGTGAATAACCAGATGAACCTGAAGCTCGGCGGCCTGGGCTCATCCGAGGATTGGCAGCAGTTCCTGAACACCTACCTGTTCAACCTCGATCACACCCCGCGCTACGAGGACCGGAACCAGTCCTACTTCGGGTCGTTCAACCACTCGCTCAACACCAAGAGCTTCTACAACGTCGGCGTGAACTTCTTCCAGACCGAGCGCAAGCGCGGCGACGGTGTGCACTTCGACGACCTCGATGCCTACTTCCGGGCTCAGAATCCACGGTTCGAGATCACGGAGCCGCACTTCTGGTCGGTCGGTCACGTATTCGACGACTACCTGCAGCGCAATTCGTCGTACTACGGCGCGCAAGCCAGCTATTCGTCCCAGGTGACGCCGCACCATCAGCTCAAGGTCGGCGGTGACTTCCAGCGGCACACCCTGCGCCTCTTCAACCACTTCTTCCCGGTGCAGCTCGGTGGCTCCAACCCGAACCTGCGCGACTTCGATGCCTACGGCTACGACTTGGTCGTGGCCCGCGACGGCGCCGGCAACATCACGGATATCCGGCTCGAAGAGAACGACGACAGCGACCAGGACGGTCCCAAGCACCCGAAGAGCATCTCGTTCTTCGCGCAGGACAAGTTCGAGCGCGAGGGCGTGATCGTCAACGGTGGGCTGCGGTTCGACTACATCAACACCGACACGCCGGCGCTCCTGAGCGACCGATTCCCGCTCGGTGATCCGGAATCGGTCGGGAACATTCCCGACTCGCTCGAGACCCAGGACCTGATCGCGAACAAGACCTATACTCGGGTCTCGCCGCGTCTGGGCGTCGCGTTCCCGGTCGACGAGAAGACGCTGCTCCGGTTCAACTACGGGCAGTTCTACCAGCAGCCGAATCTTCAGGACCTTTATGTTTCTTACCGGTTCCTCCAGCACAAAGTGCGGACGGGCGGCTATTTCGTAGGCTTCGGCAACCCGAACCTGCGGCCCGAGCTGACGACGGCGTACGAAGTCGGCATTGCCCGCCAGATCGGCGACAACGTGCGGGTGGACTTCACCGCGTACTACAAGGACGTGAAGGACCTCGTCGAGATCAGCTCCATCGCGTCGTTCCCGAACAGCTTCTCGTCGTATCGGAACCGCGATTTCGCCACCATCAAGGGGATCGATCTCGGCTTCACGATGCGGCCGATCAATCGCATCGCGGCGAGCATGAACTACAGCCTTTCGTACGCGCAGGGAACGGGCTCGGTGTCGAACACGCAGCGCAACATCGCCTGGCAGGCGACGGAGCCGCCGAAGCAGACGTCGCCGCTCGACTTCGATCAACGCCACAAGCTATCGACGAACATCGATTGGCGATTGGGCAAGGACGAAGGTCCGACGCTGGGCGGTTACCGGTGGCTCCAGAGCACCGGCATCAACGTGCTCTATAACGTCGCGAGCGGGACGCCGTATACGCCGACGTTCACCTACGACGAAGTCACGCTCGCCGCGGTGGCCGGAGTGCCTTCGGGCCCACTCAACTCGCGCTATGGCCCCTGGACCCACACGCTCGACCTCAAGGGCTCGAAGGGCTTTGGGTTCAGCGGCCTCGACTTCGAGGCGTTCGCGTGGGTCTTGAACCTATTCGACAACGAGAACCCATTCACGGTCTACAGCTCGTCCGGGGCACCGAGCTCGACGAGCTGGCTGAACACGGAAGACGGCCAGAACTACGCGGCGAACTCGCCTGAAGGCGACGCCCTGTACCGGCTGGCCGAGAACAACCCCAACCTGTTCTCGAATCCGCGAATGGTGCGGTTCGGGCTGCGGGCGAGCTTCTGATGAGCCAGATCAACTGGAGGAGGCCAATCATGGACTTCCGACGTGCAGGGCTCGTCCTGGGCGCACTCGTGGCGGTGGCGACCCTGGGCGTGGCTCCGGCTTGGACAGGCACCCCGGTGAAACGGAGGGCGACTCCGGTCGGGATCCAACGCCCAGCGCGGATCGCGACCATCGACAACCAGCGCCGCATCGACTCCAACCGGATCAATATGTTCGTGACGAACTACGGTTCGTTCGCTTGGGATATCTCGGGGTCGGGATCGCCTCCGGGCTTGTTCTTCCCGAAGGGCAGCAACAAGTCGGCAGTGTTCGCAGCCGGAATTTGGCTCGGCGCCGCGGTGGATACGGATCTCGTGGCCCCGTTCGACGATCCGGTTGAAATCCGTACCGTCGTGGCCGAGTACTCGCAAGAGTACGGGCCCGGTCCCATGGAGGGCGGGACGTTCGTCGACCCGAGCCTGCCGCAGCACATTGTCTACAAGGTGGTGCGCTTCACGGGAGACCTGGACGCCGTCGAAGGCGACACGGCTCACGTCGAGCGGGAGCCCAACGACGCGGCCATCGAGGATCCGCTTGTCCACCATTCGTGGAGCGAGTACATGGCCGGCGCCGTCCCATATGGAGCGCCGTGGAGGATCTATCAGTTGCCAAACCCGGCGGTCCCCGGCGGCACGGTGGACGTCCCGGGCCCCGACGTGGTCGGCGACATGATGATGTGGGCGGTCTACAACGACGCCGATCCCGGCAATCACACCAACGACGCCGGCGGCTCGACGCCGCTCGGGGTCGAGATCCAGCAGAAGACGTTCGCTTTCAACCGGCAGGGAGCGCTCGGGAACGTCATCTTTCTCGAGTTCAAGATCCTCAACAAGGGAACGAACGTTCTCGACAGCGTCTTCGTCTCGTTGTGGTCGGACACCGATCTCGGCGGCGCCGCCGATGACTTGGTTGGCTGCGACACGCTTCTCTCCCTCGGCTACACCTATAACTCGACCAACAACGACCAGCTCTACGGCAGCGCGCCTCCGGCAGTGGGCTACGACTTCTTCCTAGGTCCGACAGACGCGTTGGGCAATCCCTTGCCGATGACGTCGTTCAACAAGTACATCAACGGCACGGATCCCGCCGCGACCAGCGAGACCTACAACTACATGAAGGGCTTGCTGCCGGACGGGAGTCCGGTGATCGATCCGACCACCGGCGATCCGACGAACTTCTTCCATCCGGGCGATCCGACCACTCGCACGGGATGGTTGGACTCGAGCCCGGCGGACCGCCGCCACCTGTTGACCTCGGGACCGTTCCAAATGATCCCAGGGGACACGCAGACGGTCGTCGGAGCGCTCGTGATCGGCGACGGCAACGACCGCCTCTCGTCGATCGCCGCGATGAAGTTCTACGACGACTTCGCGCAGCTCGCGTTCGACGAAGGCTTCCAACTGCCAAATCCGCCGCCGCAGCCCAATGTGGCGGTGAACGTCGACCACGGTAGGGTGACGCTGAGCTGGGACCCCGCCGCTCGGAACAGCTACAGCGAGCCCGGCTACACCTTCGAGGGGTACAACATCTATCAAGGGGCGTCGGCCTCTGGGCCATGGACGCGATTGGCCACTTTCGACGAGATCAACGGCATCTTGACCGTGCGGGACACGGTCTTCGACGTCGAGACTGGTCGGACGATCGCCGATTTCCCGGTGGCGTTCGGCACCGACGCGGGTGTGCGCTTCACCTACACGACCGATCAGGACGCGATTCGTGGCGGTCCGCTCAAGGACGGGACCGAGTACTTCTTCGCGGTCACCGCCTACGCGTACAGCCCGACCGAGAAGCTGGCGATCCTCGAGAACGCTCAGGAGCCGATCACCGTGATGCCGCAGCGTCCGGCGCTCGGCACTGACCCGGGCACCGCGAGTACGGCAGTCACGCAGTCGCGGATCGACCCGCTCAGGCCGCCCGCGACCGACGTGGTCAACATCACGGTCGTGGACCCGGCAGCGGTCACCGGGCACGACTACCGGATCGTCTTCACGCCGCTGTTCCCGCCTTATCCGCTCGTGGCCGGAGATACGGTAAAGGTGGCCTGGAACCTCCTCGACGTGACGACGGGAGACACGCTGCTCTTCCGCCAGCTCAACCGTACCGGCGACGATGACTATCAAGTCGTCGACGGTCTGCTGATCCAGGTGGTGGGGGCCAACGTC
Organism: Candidatus Limnocylindria bacterium; assembly: GCA_035632955.1. Lineage (GTDB taxonomy): Bacteria > Eisenbacteria > RBG-16-71-46 > RBG-16-71-46 > RBG-16-71-46 > DASQFU01. Next base: position 3,586 of record DASQFU010000226.1, on the reverse strand, counting down.
CCGGCTTTCCAGGACGCCGTCTATCTGAACAACAACGCGGCGCATCGCCGCGCTTACGCGGGAGTGGGCGCGGGTCTCGAGTTCTTCGGCGGTGGCGCGGGCCTCATGGATTCGTTCTTCGGAAGCACCTTGAACCCGACAGCGCACCCCGATTCCTTCACGTCCGTCGAGATCCGCTACAACAGTACGGCAACCCAAAGGCTGTACCGATATCTCCGTCTCGAAGTGGACGGCACCGGGGGGGCGCCCAACGGTGATCGCGAGTATCGCTATGGCGGCTTCCACACGGTCCCGTTCCAGATTTGGGACTCGACCAACAACATCCAGCTCGACGGCGGTTTCGTGGAGAAAACGGTGACCGACGCGACGGGTTCGATCCTCGGGCCAGGATCGCAGCCGGCGACGCATGATTCCACGTGGCGGCTGCCGACCGACGACCTCGATCTCGGAGGTCGTGAGTACGTGGCGGCGTTCCTGACGCCCTACAGCGACACGCCCAAACCGTTCTACGAGGCCGACGTGTTCGACGAAGGGCTGACCCCCGGGCTCTACGCGATGTGGGTCCATCTCCGGGCGGCCACCGACGTCGTCGACGATGGGGACGTGTTCAAGTTCATCTGGGCGAACCCCGCGACCGCGAACGACGTCTACGACATCTCGACCTCGCAGCTCGTGCGCAACGACGCGGCGGTGGCGAGCGGGCGGCTCAACGGCATCCGGGCGGTTCCGAATCCCTACTACAACCGCTCACGCTACGAGCTGAACCAGTTCGCGCGGGTTATCCGGTTCATCAACATGCCGGAGCTCGCAACCGTCCGGCTCTTCAATCTCGGTGGCGAGCTGGTGCGTACCCTGAACAAGACAGACGCGAGCAGCTCGGTGCTGGACTGGGATCTGCTGACCGCGGCCCAGTTGCCGGTGGCGAGCGGCGTCTACATCTTCCACGTCGAGTCGAGCACGGGTGAGACCAGCTTCGGTCGCCTCGTCGTGTTCATGGAAAAAGAGCGGTTGAACAACTTCTAGGAGGATGCCAACCATGTTCGTGAATCGTTCGCAAACGAGTGGCCGCGCAGTCCGCGGGCTCGCGATCGGCGCACTCACAGGTCTGGTCCTCCTGTGCGCGGCGGCGCCGGTCTGGGCCGGGAACGAGGGGCGTAAAGGCACGAGTGGCGCCCACGAGCTCCGGCTCCCGGTCGGACCGCGAGGCAGCGCGCTCGGCGGCTCCGTGGTCGGAGACGTCACGGGCGTCGAATCCATCTTCTGGAACCCGGCTGGACTCGGCGCCTTGGAAGGGACCCAAGCCCTGTTCAGCCACACGCAATACTTCGCCGAGCAGAAGCTGAACTTCGCCGCGGTGGCGACTCAGCTTGGCGGGTTCGGTGTGATTGGTCTCAACGTCAAAGTGTTATCGATCGGCGACATCATCGTCACCACCGAAGACGCTCCCGAGGGCACCGGGGACGTCATCAGCCCGACGTTCACGGTGCTCGGGCTCTCGCTCGCGCGCCAGTTCACCGATCGCGTGTTGTTCGGCGGCACGGTGAACCTGGTGAACGAGCGGATCCTCAACACGACGGCGTCCGGAGTCGCGTTCGATCTCGGCGTTCAGTACCTGACGGGATGGCGCGGGCTCAAGCTCGGGATGGCGATGAAGAACTTCGGCACCAGCATGGAGTTCGACGGGGACGATTTCGAGACCAACATCCGGCCTCCGGATTCGGACCCGACATCGGCCAACCGCACCTTCCGCTCGACCTCGACGTCATTCGAGATGCCGTCTTACTTCACGCTCGCCGCGACCTATGACGTGCTCACCGCCGCCGAGAACCGACTGGCGTTGCTCGGATCGTTCCAGAACAACAACTTCATCGGCGACAACGTCAGCGGCGGAGCGGAATGGAACTACCGCAACACGTTCGCGCTGCGCGGCTCGTACTTCGCCTCGATCGTCAGCAGCACCGATCCGATCACGGGCGAGGACAGCGGTGATGTGAAGGGCGGCGACGATCTCTACACCGGCCTGGCGTTCGGCGCCGGCGCGAGAGTGACGACCGGCGGTTCCAAGCTCGGCATCGACGTCGCGTACCGTCCGGTGCGTGACTTCTTCGACGACACGGTCGAGGTCGGTTTGCGTCTCGAGTTCTGATCCGTCCACAGCAAGCGAAACGGCCCGCGGGATACCGCGGGCCGTTTTCGTTGGGCGCCGGTCGTCAGGCGTAGACGCCGCGCAACATGATGACCTTCACGACGCGCCCGATCGCGACCATGAAGGCCGCGACGCGCAGGCTGACGCCGTGCTCGACGGCGGTCTTCAGGACGTCCCGCGTGGCATCGACCATGTACTGCTCGAGCCGCCCGTTCACTTCATGCTCCGGCCAGTAGAACCCCATACGGTTCTGGACCCACTCGAAGTACGACACGGTCACGCCGCCCGAGTTGCACAGGATGTCCGGGATGACCATGACGCCCTTCTTCTCGAGGATCTTGTCGGCTTCCGGCGTCGTCGGCCCGTTGGCGCCTTCCGCGATCACGCGGGCTCGCACCCGCTCGGCGTTCTCGTGTGTGATCTGGTTCTCGAGCGCTGCCGGGATCAGAATGTCGCAGGCGTATTCGACGATCGGTGTCTTGAGCGGTGTTCCACCCGAGAAGCCCGTGACGCCCCGGTGATCGGCCGCGTATTTGAGCAGGGCGGGGACGTCGAGCCCTGCGAGGTTGTGGACGCCACCGGTGACGTCGGAGACCGCCACGATCTTGGCGCCCGATTTGGACATGAGATCGGCGGATACCGAGCCGACGTTGCCGAACCCCTGCACCGCGACGCGCGCGCCCTGCAAGGGCAGCTCGAGATGTTTGCAGATCTCGCGCACCGCGAACAGCACGCCGCGACCCGTCGCTTCGCGCCGCCCGTGCGAGCCGCCGACTTCGAGAGGCTTGCCGGTCACGACCGCGTACTCGGTGCGACGCTCGTGCATCGAGTACGTGTCGACGATCCACGCCATGATCTGGGCGTTGGTGTTGACGTCAGGAGCCGGCACGTCGCTCTCCGGACCGAACAGGTCCGAGAGGTCGGCGGCGTAGCGGCGGGTGAGACGCTCGAGCTCGCCCTTCGAGAGCTTGTCGGGATCGCAGATGATCCCGCCCTTGCCGCCGCCGAACGGAATGTTGACCACGGCGCACTTCCACGTCATCCACGCCGCCAGCGCCTCGATTTCCTCGAGCGAAACGTCCGGGTGATAACGGATGCCGCCCTTGGCCGGGCCGCGCACGATCGAGTGCTGCACGCGATAGCCGGTGAACACCTTGAGCTGGCCGTCGTCCATGACCACCGGCAACGAGACGATGGTCGCTCGGCGCGGCCGCTTGATGACCTCCTTCAGACCTTCCGGGATGTTGAGGCGGACGGCGGCTTCCTCGAACTGGCGCTCGGCGTTGGCGAGCGGGTTGAGGTCCTTCTGGATATTGGCGCCTTCTGCGGGCATGTCGTCCTCCACCGCGCAGGCGCGGCGTTGTGAACCCCTGGGAATGCGAAGAGCGGGGCGGACTTCCGAGTCGAAAGCGGGCGGCAGTATAGACCCGGGTCGGGATG